>CAZUXW010000074.1:0-14491 GCA_964624625.1 uncultured bacterium | reverse complement strand
TGGCCCTCTATGGCCGGTACCGGGTTCTTCCGGCCTTCTTAACCGGTCCCCACACCTGCCAGCTGGAAGAGGGCGGTTGCCAGGCCCTGTTCCGAACCCCGACCGCGGCCCTGCTGGGCGTTCCCAACAGCGCGCTGGCGGTGATTTATTATCCGGTATTGGCGGCTGGGTTATTCTTCCATCAATCGTTGTGGGCACTTTGGGGAATTTCAAGCCTGGCATTTTTAATGACGATTTATTTGGCTGGGACTCTTTTAAGAGATCATCTGGAGTGCCGCGTCTGCTGGCTAGGGCATATCTGCAATACCGTTATTTGGCTGATTCTTTTAATTCACCTTATCCCTTGAGGGGGGAAGGAAAGGATGAGGATGCTTTAAGAGTGTTCAGCCGCCCTCTCCCCCAAGGATGAGGGATTTTTTAATCAAAAAAAAGCCCAACTAAAAAGTTGGGCTTTTTTCATTCATCGCTAATTGAAGTTATTCGTCTCCCGTTTGCAAGAACGCGTATAAGGTCACGCCGTCGCGCCAAACAAACAGGCGCACCCCGCTTTTGACATCGCTTTTCTTGAGGACCACCGCTAATTGATTGGCCGAGACGATGGCCGTATTACCCACCTTCAAAACAATATCCCCTGGTTGAAGCCCAGCGGCTTGGGCCGGACTTTGCTGGTCCACGTTCGTGATGACAGGGCCCTTGGGGGCGTTCGCTGGCAATTGGCTTTGGATGTCCGCCGTTTGGTCTTGATAAGAGAACCCAATCGAGTCGTTCTGATTGAGGGCCCCTCCCTCGTTGTCCTTTTCCGCCGGCTGTCCGGCGGAGGACAGGAATTTCTCGTCCAAAGCCTGGAGCGTCACGGGGATCTCGCTGGTCGCTCCCGAACGCAGGATCGTCATTTGGACCGTATCGCCCGGTTTCGCGGTGAAAAGCTTGGCCACCAAATCACCCGAGCTATTTAATCTTTCCCCGTTGATCGCCATGACGATGTCTCCCGGTTTGAGCCCCGCCTTCTCAGCGGCGCTTCCCGGATTGATGTTGGAAATCAAGGCTCCCTCGGTGGAGGACAAGCCGAAGCTTTTCGCCATTTTCGGCGTTAAGGATTGGACCACCGCGCCGAGGCCCGCCCGGATGACTTTTCCGTTGTTGTTCACCAGGTCCTCGGCGGTTTTCTTGGCGATATTCGAGGGAATCGCGAAGCCGATCCCGACCGATCCGCCCGACTGGCTGAGGATGGCGCTGTTGATGCCGATGACCTCCCCGTCAATGTTGCAAAGGGGCCCTCCCGAGTTGCCCGGGTTGATGGAGGCGTCGGTCTGGATGTAATTTTGCATGCCGGCCCCATCCCCCATCTCCACGCTGCGCCCCTTGGCGGAAATGACGCCGGTCGTCACCGTGTGGTCCAGGGCGAAAGGATTGCCGATGGCGATGGCCCATTGGCCCACTTTAATGCCATCCGAATTGCCCAACGCCACGTAGGGAAATTTCTTGTCACCATCGGTGATCTTGATTACCCCAATGTCCACTTTCTCGTACTTGCCCACGATCTTGGCGGGATAGGTGGTTCCATCCTCAAAAGTAACCGACACCTTCTCGGCCTTTCCGATCACATGGGCATTGGTGAGGATATAGCCGTCCGCGGTGATGAGAAAACCCGAACCAAGGCTTTTTTGTTTTTGCTTCAACTGGGGATGCTGGCGCTGGCCGCCCCTGGGTCCATAAAAGAAGTAATTGAAAAAATCATCCGGGCCGCCAAAGTCCTGGAGGCCCCTAATATTTTCCGTCCATTCCGAGCTGATATTGACGACCGCCGGACTCACCGAGGCCGCCACGTCGATAAAAGCGTTTTGCAGCGCCAGGGCAGGGCTGTTGGCCGCATGGGTCAATGGCGCCGCTTCCCTTCCCAACTTTAAAGGCGCTGCCGCAACGACCGCCGGCAAAGAGCCTCCCAAGGTGATCGCGCCGGCCGTGATCAGCCGGAGTAATACTTCCGAATGGTGTTTTGGCTTAGACTTGCGTTCCATGGATTTCATCCTCCCCCGTCTGTGAATTTTGCCCCTGTCCGGCGCTTCTCGGGTCGAACATCCTGTTTTTGAGTTGGATGTCGATTTCCGGGTGCTGGTGGGACAAGGTTATGACGATTTTCACGCCCGATAAGTTCACCCCGCAGGTTTTGACGAGATAGGTGATGCATTCGAGCCGTTCGATATCCATCTGGGAATAAAGCCTGGTTTTCCTGATGGTGCGGCAAGGCGCGATGAGTCCCAATCTCTCGTACTGGCGGATCGTCTGTTCGTGGAGCCCCAAAAGCTGGGCCACCACGCTGATCGTATAAGCTGGATGATGCGGCGGAACTTCCATTTTTTCATGCCTTCTTTTGCCAGTGGACGAATGACGGAACCCAGCGGCCGGGTTTGAAGAACCAGCCGCCGGGCCTCCGGCAACAATCCACTTTAATTACGCGACGAAGTAATCCTTCAATTGATCCGCGTCCTTGGACCCGCGGATTTTTTTCATGGCGCGTTCCTCGATCTGACGCACGCGCTCCTTGGAAATTTTCAGGCTCTTGCCGATCTCATCCAAGGTCCGGCTTCCCTTGCCGTCCAAACCGTATCTCCAGGTGAGAATTTTCCCATCCCTTTGATCCAGCACCTTCAGGGCCGTTTGAACCTTCTCGGTCAAGTCCTGTTCCATCATTTGCTTCTCGAAACCGTCCTCAGCCTTGGGATCCTTCAAAAAATCAACGATCGATTTTTCACTGTCCCCAATGAGCGTGGTGTCCAGGCTCAAGTAACCGTGGGAAAATTGCTGAACCTCATTCAAGGTTTCCCTGCTGATTTCGGCTTTTTTCATCACTTCCGTGTCGCTGACCTCGTGCCCGGCCTTCGCCTTCATCGCGTCCATCTTCTTGTTGATCTTGCGGATCTTCTTGGTTTGGCTTTGCGGAATTCGCACGATATCAGCCTTGTCCAGGATGGCGGCCAGGATCGACTGGCGGATCCACCATACGGCGTAGGACACGAACCGGACCCCCCGCTCCGGATCAAAGGTCCTGGCGGCTTTCATCAGACCCAAGTTGCCTTCGTTAATCAGGTCCAAGAAGGAAAGACCCCGGTTGCGGTAGCCCTTGGCGATCGAGACGACAAAACGCAAGTTGGCCTCGATCAAATGGGTAAGCGCCTTTTCATCGCCCTTTTGGGCGGCGCGGGTGATTTCTTTTTCTTCCTCGCGGGTTAAAAGGGGTACCCGGGCAATTTCCCTGAGATAGGTTCCCACCGATTTCTCTTCACTGAAAAAAGGTAACTTTTCCATGACATCCTCCTGGTACAGCACAATCTATTTACTTATATTATCTATTCGTTACAAAACAGATTATATGAGCCGATTCATATCATGTCAAACGAATCTGAATAGAGGTTTAAAAACTCAATAAAACAGGCCTTTATTGGCGATTTTAAATTTAAGAGGTTGTCAATGGGGGAAGATAAACACGAACCGTAGGTGAACTCGAGAACTTGGCCTGAGCCAACGGATAGATTCGCCTCTACTTTGATTGAACGGTTTCTTTGGATTGGTTTTTCAGGAAAGACCTCATGGTATCCAGGTAAAGGGCGGTGGAAACCGCGAGAGGTAATAGGTAGAACACGAAACGAAACAGTAAGGCGGCTACCAGGGTCTTCCCCGATCCAACTCCCAATAGGCCAAAAGTGACCGTCAAGGCCGCCTCGCTGACGCCCAATCCCGCTGGGACCGGGTTAATCGTGGAGGTCAGGAACATCACGGTGAAGCCCACCAACAGCATGCCCAAGGGCAGATCCACACCCACTGCCTTGAAGCAGAAATAAAGGGTCATGGCCGTAAAGAGCCAATCCATTGAAACCCAAAAGAAAACCACCAAGAGCTGCAGCCATCCTTTATGAAGAAACTGGATCGTGGTTTCCAATTTGTCGCGGATCTCCACCAGCCGCTCGTTGTTGTTCTTTTTCCTTAGAATCTTGTGGTGAACCCAATTTCCGGTCTTGATGACCAACCGTAAAAAGAACCTCCGGAACCTGGCGTTGAAGAAAATAAGGATCATGATTCCCACCAGCGCCAATAGGCCCACCATGAATAAAAGGATTAGGATTTGCTTCCCGCCCCCGACAAATTCAGGATGCCGGTGCAGATAAAATAACCCCCCGAAACAAACGAAGGATAAAACCGTGTTGAAAACCATGTTTTGGGCGAAGGAAAGGGGCACGGTGACGGAATAAGGCACCTTCTCGTGCTTTAAAAGAAAGGAACGGATGGCAATGCCGGCCCAGCCGCCGGAGGAAACAATAAAATTGATGGTGTAGGAGATGAACATGATGGAAAAGAATTTATTGAAAGGTATTCGATAAGGCGTCATCTCGAAAAGCCCGTTAAAGGAGAGGGTGAAAGCCAGGTAGGCGGTGCCGGTGCAAAGGAGGGCAAAGAGCAGGGGCTCCACACGCAAATGGTGAAAAGTGTCCAAAAGCGTCGGAAGATCGGTGTAGAGGGCTCCCACCAGTCCCAACACCATGATGCCCACCACGAAGAGCGAGACGATGACCAGTGTTTTGTGGTTAGGTTGGCTCACGAAAATCCTAAAACATGGATTTCCCCCACGTTTCTCTTTTAAAAATAAAAGAACGTGGGGTCGTCCCCATTTTTCATTCATATTTCCAATGGATGAAATGGGGGTGAGTTAGAAATTAGGAGTTAGGAATTAGGAGTTAAAAAAACTAAAAATTCAAAACTCTAAACTTAAAACTCGATTTTTTTGGGTACAATACGACTCATGCCCTCAAGCCAAAATAACAATTGCAAAAAACATTCCCCTCTCCCTCGAGGGGAGAGGGCCAGGGTGAGGGTGACCATTAAGTCTATTTTTTATTTTGCAGTTGTTCTTTGGGTCGTTGGCTGCGCCAGCTTGAAAACCACGACCAAACCCATTGTCAACAATTCCACTCCACCCCCCGCGGTTATTGTCACGCCGCCCGTCGTCATCCACCCCTCCGGAAGCACCATCACTTTGGCCTTCGTTGGAGACATTATGATGGGTGGCTCCGCCGCTTACAAACTTAAAACCGAAGGGCCTGATTCTTTTTTCACATATACCTCGCCGCTCTTGAAACAAGCCGATATCGCCATGGGCAACTTGGAAGGGCCCTTGGGCCTCGCCGGAAAAAATACGGTCAAAAAGAAATATACCTTTTTGATAGACCCCTCCAGCGCCTTGGGATTGAACCACGCGGGATTCAAACTCCTCACCCTAGCCAACAACCACACCATGGATTTCGGTCCCCAGGCCCTTCAATCCACCCTCCGCGCCTTGGATGAACAGGGATTAAAACATGCCGGAGCCGGAATGAGCCTTTCCGAAGCCCGCCAGCCCGCCTGGTTGGAGCTGAAAGGCCGGAAGGTGGCGGTCCTGGCCTATTCCCTCACCTATCCCACCGAATTTTGGGCTGGCGACGACCGTCCCGGCTGCGCCCCGGCCCACGCCGATCTCATGAAAGAGGATATCCAAGCCGCCCGCTCCAAAGGCGCGGACTTGGTGATTGTCTGCTGTCATTGGGGCCAGGAAAAGAAAACCAAACTTCGCTATTACCAGCCCCAATTGGCCCATATGGCCATTGAGGCGGGAGCGGACGCTGTAGTCGGACACCATCCCCATATTTGGCAGGGATTGGAGGTTTACCAAGGCAAACCCATCGCCTACGCCATCGGGAATTTCGCTTTTGGAACTTTAACCGGCATCAAGGACAGCGGCATCCTTTACCTGAGTTTTGACGATAAAAACCGCTGGGTGGGCGGGAAGGTTGTTCCCCTCAATGTTCACAACTATCAAACCCATTTCTCCCCCCAACCCATGAAACCCCAACAATCCCAAAGCTTTTTTAACTACTTGGGTAAGTTATCAACGAATGTGGATTTGAATTTCAGCGATTCGGAGTTTGTTTGGAACGCTCCCAATGTTTCTTCTTCTCGGCCCACCCAGGCCCCTACTCCGACCCCTGAGCCATCTGAGAATCCCAATGGCTCCCTGCCGGGAACCACTACACCTTAATTACTTCTTAATTTCCCCGCTTCACCCACTATTCTCAAAAAAACAACACCATGCGGCGGAACATAAACACTATACCTTTCATTAAAATTGCCAATCTCAACATGGCGCCAGAGGTCCCTAACCGTGGCGGAACCTAATGGGATTCCAATATCATTCCATTCGGCGGTGATCCTCTCGTTTCTCTGGGTGCGATTGAGAAGAACAACCGCTCTTGTATGGGTTCCTTTCAATTCCTTTGAATAAATACTCAACCCCTTCCCGTCCTCCCAAACTTTTACCCCCTGGCGGCCTAAAACATCTTGGTCTACCGCGATAACTTCCTTATTCAAGAGAATTTCTTTTACCGCTTTTGGCATATTTCGCAGGTCGTTACCAGCGATGAGCGGCGCCGCCATGACGGCCCACATGCTGAAATGGGTTTGATATTCAATATCAGTCATTCCTCTCTTATCCGCCATTTCCGGCATGTCAAAAGACTTCCCATTTTGGACATCGACCGTACCATTACAGCCAACCACCAGCATATCCGGGTCATTCCACTTTCCCGGCCCGGCATAGGAGGCTAACTTTTCATTGGTATCGATGATTCCCATAATATTTTCCCAGTTATCGCTGATGTCATCGGTGGTGCGCCACAAGTTCCCCAACTGGGGCATCCACTTTTTAAATTTCCAAGCGCAGATGCTGAAGACGATGGGACGACCTGTTGCCGCCAACGCGTCGCGCATTCGGCGATAATCCCCTTCCTGAATCGAAAAAGAGGCAGGGTTGCAATTGTCATACTTTAAATAGTCAACTCCCCAAGCCGCGAAGTCTTCGGCGTCCGTGGTTTCGTATCCATGCGACCCAGGAGCTTGCTGGACGCAAGTCTTGGTTCCCCGGTCGGAGTAAATCCCGAATTTAAAACCCTTCGAGTGAAGATAATCGGTAACCGGTTTAAAACCATTAGGGAATTTAACTGGGTCAGGTTGAAGGTGGCCGTTGACCCGATTAGGCATAGCCCACCCATCATCAATATTAATATATTGATAACCAGCGTCCCTCATGCCGTTGGTAACCATGGCATCCGCCGTCTGCCGAAGCAGTGTATCGCTGATACCGCTCATGAAGGTATTCCAGGAATTCCATCCCATAGGCGGGGTTAAAGCGAGACCGTTGACAACAATTCCTTGAGCAGATTTTTGCCCGCAGCTTTGGATCAAAAATCCAAAGCTAATAAGCGCTAAAACACTAACCTTAACCTTTATAAATGCCTCCCGCATTGAATTCGAATTAATAAATGAATTGCTTCTGAAAATAAAAAAGCCCTGAGAAGATCAGGGCTTTGGTTTAAAAATATTCCTCACCTCAAAAAAACTATTCGATCAGCTCCCCATCGTCCTTCTTGGGGGGAGGCGTGGTGGTGTTTAAACCACCGGGTGGAACGCCCGGCGAGGGGGGCTTGGGCGCGCCCATGGGCGGAGCTCCCGGCATCGGGGGCTTCATCCCAGGAGGCGGGACGGGAGGTTTTGGAGCTCCCGCGTCCAATTTCGGTCCATCGGAGCTGTCGAGGTTTAAAACGCCTGACACCGGCGCTGGCTTCAGGGCCGTTGGAATAACACTGGGAGCTGGGGCCATCGCGGGGGGAACCCCTGGCATCGGCGGACGGGCAACTGGAGGAGCCATCATGCCGGGAGCGCCCATGGGCGGCATGGCTGGTTTCGGGGCAGCCGGCATAATTGGGGGAGCGGCTGTGGGCATCGGGGGTTTTGGAGCCGCGGGAGGCGCGCCCATAGCAGGAGCCGCCGGGGGAATCCCAGGCGCGGCGGGTTTCTTCTCCAGCAAGGCGTCTAATAATCCAGGAGCCGCTGGTGTGGCGGGTTTGGGCATCGCGGGAGCCGGAGCGGCCGGCATTCCCGGGATAGGGATCGGCGGTTTGGGAGCGGCTGGCGCGCCCATGGGCGGTGCCGGCATTCCCACAGAAGGAGCTGCAGGCGCGGGTGCCGGCGGCTTCAATCCAGGAGCGGCTGGCGGAACTTTTCCGGCTAAGAGAGCATCCAACATTCCCGCTCCGGCGGGAGCGGCAGGCTTGGGAGCGGTTGGCGCGCTGGGCATTCCTGGGGGAGGCGGCGGCACTGGTTTGGCCATGCCGGGAACAGGAGGAGGCGGCGGAGCTCCAGGGGCCGCTGGTTTCGGAAGACCCGGGACTGTGATGCCAGGAACCGCCGGCTTCGGTAATCCGGCGGGAGTTCCCAAGGTCGGCGTGACGCCGGGTTTCAAGCCGGGAGCCGTCATGGAAGGAGAAGGGGCCATGACGCCTGGCACTTTGGGGGCGTCGCCTGGTTTTTTAATTTTCGTGGAGAAGGTCAAAATCATTTTGGTGCCTGGCTCGTCCTTTTCCGCCACCGCTCCCCCGCCATGGGCTGCCAGGATGGTTTTGACCAGGGCGAATTTGAGGCCCGTGCCGGCCAATTGGGGCGAGGCGGGATGCTTGGGATCGTAGAACTCGTCGAAAAGTTTCGGCAGGCTTTCCGGCAGCACGGTCATGCCGGGGTCGTGCAAGGTGACCTTCACGAGGTCGCCGACGGATTCCACCGAGATGGGAAGGTTGGAGCCGCGCGGGGCGTCCTTGATCAATTGCAGGTAAAGAATGTTCCACAACTGGTTGAAGCGCCGGCGGACAATGGGAACCTTCGGGACAGTGGGGTTCGCCTCCACCTTCATCTTGATGTTCTTGACGTCCGCTTGGGCCTGGAAGTTAAAGGCCAGTCCCTCGATTTCCGAGGCCAGGTTGACTTCCTCGTACTTGGCTTCCTGCTGCTCGATCTCCACCTGGTAAATATCCACCAGGTCGTTGATGAATTTTTCCAGCCGGGCGGAACGGTTGATGACCATTCCCAAAAATTCCTGCTGCTTCTCGTTGATCCCGCCCTGGGTGGTGCCCAAGGCCGAGGAAACGTAGCCCTTGATGATGCCCAAGGTCGTCTTGAGTTCTTCCGACATGGTGCGGATGGCCGCGGCGCGGACCTGGGAAACCTTGATGGCCGAGGAAGCCCCCACGGCCTGGAGCAGCTTGGCTTCCATTTCCTTGAATTGGGCCTCCAACTGGTTCTTCGACTGGGTCAAATTTTTCTCGGCGTCCGATTTTCCCTGCTCGGCGTCGGCCACTTGCCCCTTGAGTTTCCCGATCTCCGCCTTGGCCTGTTCGGTTTGGTTTCGCAGGCCCTCGGACATGCCCTTGAGGGCGTCCAGTTCCTTGAGCTTGTCGTTCAACAGCTGGTTTTTGTCATTGAGCTCGGTTCGGGAGGCTTGGGCCTGTTTTTGGGCCTCCGCCACCTGGTTGGCGGCGTCTTTGGTTTTGGAATCTATTTCCGCCCTGGCCCGGCGGAGCGCTTCCTCTTTTTCCTGCTGGGTCTGCTTCTTCTCGCCTTCCATTCTTTCCATCAAGTTGGAGACGGCCTGGACCATTTGGCCGATCTCATCCTTGCCGAATTGGTGCACGACCTCGGTGCTCAAGCCGCCGCTGCCATTGGCGGCGTTCAGGATGGCCGCGCTGGCCTTGCGCAAGGGGCTCAGGATGGCGCCGAAGAAGACCACTCCCACGATGCAAATCCATCCCAGCGAAATGAGGATCGCCAGGCTCATCGGGGTTAGGATCAACTGGGGTAAATTTTCCAGCGAGGGCCTGGGATTGGCCGCCGGAGCGGGAGAAGGCGGCTGGAGAATGGACGAAGGAAACATGTGGACGATTCCGAACTTTCCAAAAACCGGCGCGTAGACCGCCGAAATCTTGTCCGGGTTAAAAATGTAGCCGCCCTTCTTTTCCGATAAATCCTTCTGGAGCCCGGCCAGCCAGGCTTCCTGGTTGGTGTTGAAGGCCGTTCCCCACTTAGCCGGGTTGGTGTGGTAAAAATAATTTCCCGATCCCGCTTCCAACAGGAATATCTCACCGCTATTCGCGTCGATGCCACGGAAAAAATTCGCGAGATTGACCACGGCTTCCCCGATGGATTGGTTCGACAAACCGGTGGCGAAAATAAAGGCCGGATAACCCAGCTTCAAGGTAAAGAACAAATAGGGCTTCCCGCCGTTTTCCTTCAGCTTGGCGGCGGTCTTCTGGAACTCCTCGCTGGTCCCATAGGAAGGGTCGGTGATGAGGGGCGGCGAGGAGGGAATGGTTTTCTCGACTTTGCCGGCGGCGGATAACACCACGACCCCCGTGACGCCCTGGTGGGTCTTCACGAAGGTATCCAGATCCGCGTCGCTGTTGTGGGCGAAAATATTCGGGATGTCGCCGTTGAGGCGCTCAATGGCGCTGGCCATGGAATTGGCCATGGTGTCCACCTGGGTTTTAAGCAAGGGGATGGCGGCCTGGACCGCGGCCGTGTCCACCACGGGGGCCTTGGGGGCCGGAACCTGGTTGAACAACATCCAAAAATAAACGCCCGTGATGGCCAGGACCGGCAATATTCCGACGAGAACGAGGGCTAGGTAATACTTGCTTTTCACTTAAAGTCCTTTAACAACGTCATTCACCACAGAGTGAACAGAGTTACACAGAGTAAGCCTTCAACATAAAAAATATGGTTTAACCACAGATTAAACCCGGATAAATTTTATCTTCTTCCCAGCCGCCACAAAAAATAAGTTCTTTGCGGTAAGCCTTACTCCCTGTGACTCTGTTCACTCGGTGGTTCAGTGGTTTACGCTTTTTCGCCTTCCGCTTCTTCGTCCTTGGGCACATTGACCACGGAAACCAAATGGTCATCGTCGCCCATTTTAATCAAACGCACGCCCTGCGCCAAACGTCCCGTGGTTTTTATTTCCTTCACCCTTTGGCGGATCACCTTGCCCTCGGCCGTCATGGCGATGATCTCATCCTCGTCCCCGACCGCCGTTATGCTGATGGCAAGGCCGTTTTTGGCCGTTGTTTTGATGTTCAGGATGCCCTTGCCCCCCCGTCCCTGGCGGCGGTAGGCCTTGAGCAGGGTGCGCTTGCCGTAGCCCTTGGTGGTGGCGGTGAGGAGGGATTTGCCTTCCCGGACCACTTCCATGCCGATCACGATGTCATTCTTGGCCAGGCGGATGCCCCGGACGCCCTTGCCGGCGCGGCCCACTTCCCTGACCTGTTTTTCCGCGAAACGGATGCTCTTGCCTTGCTTGGTGGCCAGGAGCACGTCCTGCTTGCCGTCGGTAATTTCCGCCGAGACCAAACTGTCGCCCTTGGACAGGGTGATGGCGATGATGCCTCCGGCCCGGGGCTTGTCGAAGGCCGCGAGCAGCGTGTTCTTGATCAGCCCCTCGGCGGTGGCCATGAGGATGCTGTATTTCTCGGTGAATTCCTTCACGGGAAGGACGGCCGAAATTTTCTCGTGTTCGCCCAGCTTGATCACGTTGGCCAGGGCCGTGCCCTTGGCGTAGCGCGTGGATTCGGGAATCTCATAGACCTTCACCCAATGGACCTTGCCCAGGCTGGTGAAGACCAGCAGGAAGTCGTGGGTGGAAGCCGTGTACATGCGCTCGATGAAGTCTTCCTCGCGGACCGTGGCGCCAGCCACGCCTTTTCCGCCGCGGCGCTGTTTGTGGTAAGTGTCCACTGGCATGCGCTTGATGTAGCCCGCGTGGGAGAGGGTGATGACCGCCTGCTCGTCCTCGATCAGGTCCTCCACCTTCAAATCCTCGGCCTTGCCGATGATCTCGCTGCGGCGGGGGTCGGCGTATTTGGTCCGGATCTCGGTCAGTTCGTCCTTGATGACCTGCCAGAGTTTCTTTTCCGAGCCCAGGATGCCCTTGAGGATCTCGATGGTCTTGATGATTTCCTTGTACTCTTCCTCGATCTTCTTGATTTCCAAATTCGTCAATTGGCGCAATTGCATTTCCAGGATGGCTTGGGCCTGGATGGGTGAAAGGTCGAAATTCTTGACGAGGGCTGCCTTGGCCTCGTCGGTGGACTTGGACGCGCGGATGGTCTTGATAACCTTGTCCAGGTTGTCGATGGCGATGCGCAAGCCCTCCAAAATATGGGCGCGCTTCTCGGCCTTGTCCAAGTCAAACTTCGTGCGGCGGATGACCACTTCCTTGCGGTGCTCGAGGTAATGGTGGAGCAGGCCCTTCAAGTTCAGGACCCGGGGCTGCCCCCCGACCAGCGCCAGCATGATGATGCCGAAGGAAGTGCGCAACGAGGTCTGGGTCAATAGGTTATTCAACACCACCTGGGCGTTCATGTTCTTGGAAACTTCAATGACGATGCGCATGCCTTCCCGGTCCGATTCGTCCCGGAGGTCGGTGATGCCTTCCATTTTCTTGTCGCGGACCAGCTCGGCGATTTTCTCGATCAGCTGGGCCTTGTTGACCTGATAGGGCAGTTCGGTGACGATGACCTTCTCGCGGTCCTTCTTGTCCACTTCCACATTGGCCTTGGCCTGCATGCGGACGCTTCCCCGGCCCGTGGTGTAGGCCTCCACGATTCCCTCGCGGCCCAGGATGAAGCCGCCCGTCGGAAAGTCGGGCCCATGGATAAATTTAATCAGGTCCTTGATGGTGGCCTCAGGATGGTCGATCAAGTGCATCAAGCCGTCGACGACTTCCCCGAGGTTGTGGGGCGGGACGTTGGTGGCCATCCCGACCGCGATGCCGGTGGAGCCGTTGACGAGGAAGTTGGGGAAGGCGCAGGGGAGGACGAGAGGCTCTTCCCGGGTGTTGTCGTAGTTGGGGACGAAGTCGACGGTGTTCTTGTCGATGTCCTTGAGGAGTTCCTCGGCCAGGGGCGACATACGGACTTCCGTGTAACGTTCGGCGGCGGGCGGATCGCCGTCGATGGACCCGAAGTTACCCTGCCCGTCGACGAGGACATAGCGCATGGAAAAGTCCTGCGCGAGGCGGACGATGGTGTCGTAAACCGAGGCGGTGCCGTGGGGATGGTAATTACCGGTAACGTCGCCGGTGACTTTGGCGGATTTGCGGTAAGGCTTGCGGGAAGTCAGGCTGAGGTCGTGCATGCCCATGAAGATGCGGCGGTGGACGGGTTTCAAACCGTCCCGCACGTCCGGCAGGGCCCGGCCCACGATGACGCTCATGGCGTAATCGAGGTAGGAATCCTTCATCTCATTCTCGATATCCGTGGAAAGGACGTTGCCGCGGTTGATGTCCCCCCCGTCGCCGCCAGAAGCGGCCGGAAGGCCCTTCTCCGGCGGCAACTGGTCGTTGCCGTCGCTATCCTTCAGGATGGGGTCTTTCTTCGGGCTTTCTTTTTTCTTTCTCAACCGGGCCATGTCGTTCCTTTGCTTCGCAAAGAGTTTTAAGTTCTTAGTTCGACGTTAGAAGTTTTAATTCCTAACTCCTCATTCCTAACTCCTAATTTCGTTTACGTATCCAGGTTCCTGACCTGCTTCGCGTAGGTCTGGATAAAATTACGCCGCGGCTCAACCTGATCTCCCATCAGGATGTCAAAGGTCTTGTCTGCCTCCACCGAGTCTTCCAGCTTCACCTGCAGCAAGGTGCGCTTCTCCGGGTCCATGGTGGTTTCCCACAATTGCTCCGGATTCATTTCACCCAATCCTTTATAACGCTGGATGGCCAGGCCTTCCTTGCCGAAGTCCTTCACCTTCTCCACCACCTCGTACATGGATTCCAGGAAGTACTCATGGGATCCGCTGACGATGACATATTGGGGCTTCAGTTCCTTCACCTTGGCGTCCGACTTGTCCTCCTTCTCGGGGGGGAAAAGCTCGGCCACTTCCACGCTGCGGGCTTCCATGCGCTTGAGGATGTCCTCCAGCTGCTTGACTTCCGCCATGTCCTTGATGGCCTTGACCTTGATCATGTCCTTCACGTCGCGGCCCGTGTCATAAACGAAGTCCATGCCCTCATCGGCGGATTTTCCCTTTTCCGCCGCTTTTTTCATGTCCTTTAATTTTTGCCTCACCTTGTCGACCTTATCGTCCTTTTCGCTTTCCGTGTAAGCGTGGTCGATCCCCAAGGGGCTCTCGATCTCATAAAGGGGCTTCTTCTTCTTGCCCGTGATGGCTTCCAGGAATTCCTGCAGGTTCAGCCCGGCTTTGTGAAGGGCCGCGCCGATGGATTCCAAACGGATCAGGTCCGAAACCAGGTCCCTTAATTTTTCCTGCGGGAACTCGGTGCGGGCCTTTCCCTTCAGGCGGAACAGGCGGACGCCTTCCATACCCTCTTGAAGGAGGAAGCGGGTCATGTCCGCTTCGGCTTGGAGGTACATTTCCTTTTTGCCCCTCTTCACCTTGTACAGGGGAGGCTGGGCGATATAGATATAGCCGTTTTCCAAGAGCGGCTTCATTTGGCGGTAGAAGAAGGTCAAGAGCAGGGTGCGGATATGCGAGCCGTCCACGTCCGCGTCCGTCATGATGATGATGCGGTGATAGCGGGCCTTCTCGACGGCGAAATCCGCCTCGCCGATTCCGGTCCCCATGGCCG
>CAZUXW010000073.1:0-15395 GCA_964624625.1 uncultured bacterium | reverse complement strand
AATAATCAAAACCTGACACCGATGTTTCGGGTTGGCTCTTTTTGGAAATGGACGGGGAGGGTGTTTCCTCTTACAATCCTCTTGTTCCTTTTCTCCTCCCTCTTTTCATCACATCGGGCGGGGTCAAAATTCCCGGAGGTTACACCATGCGTCCGATTCATTTTATCCTGGTTCCGGTCTTGGCCATCTTCGCCTGCCTTCCCTTGGCCTGCAGTAATAACAACCCCGCCCCCACGACGCCGGCCCCGGTAACGGTGGTTGCCACCCGGCCACCCAGTACGGTGGCGGGGAAGGATTGGACCTTCGCCACCTTGAACGGAGCTTACTCCGCCCGGTACGGCCAAACTGCCCTGACATTTAATAACGCCATGTGGATCATCGGGGGAGTTAGCGGCGCGGGTAGCTTATACAACGACGTCTGGACTTCCACGGACGGGAAAACCTGGACTCAGGTGCTGGCCAACAACGCCTCACCGGGGCCCAACCAATTTTCTCAACGGGAATTTGCTGGCGGCGCGGTCTTCAACAACAAGATGTGGATCATCGGAGGGTATGGAAGTCCAGCCCTCAATGATGTTTGGTCCTCCAGCGATGGCCTAACCTGGACCCAGGTGCTGGCTGATAACGCCTCGCCGGGCTCTAACCAGTTTCCCAGGGACTTCATCCACAGCCTACTCGCCTATAATAACAAGCTATATGTGATAGCCGGGGTTGTAGGCGGTGTGTCGACCAACGCCGTTTGGTCCTCCCCCGACGGCATTACCTGGACCAATATCCTGGCCAATAATGCCTCACCCGGCCCCAACCAGTTTTCCCAAAGGGAATACTGCGGGGCGGTGGTTTTCAACAACGCCATGTGGATCATGACAGGGTACAACGGTTCCAACAGCTTTAACGACACTTGGACTTCCACCGACGGGATTACCTGGACCAATAAACTCAACAACGCCGCCTCGCCCCCCTATTACCAGTTTTCCCAAAGGTCCGAACCCTCTGTATTGGCGTTCGATAATGTAATGTGGGTCATCGGGGGGGCATCCGGTGCGGGACCCAGCCTGAACGATGTTTGGTACTCAGCCAATGGGGTCAATTGGTCCCAGATAACGGCTTCGGCTTCTTTCCCTGTACGGTCCGCCCAATCCGGACTGGTTTATAACAATGCCATGTGGATCTTGGCGGGACTTGGCGTGACCTACTTCAACGACGTCTGGTACAGTCCCTTTTAAAGCCCGTTCCCAGGCTTCGATGAAGGGGCATAGTTCATTTTTTAAAATAAAAAAGAACCCAGTTTGGGAACAAGCTGGGTTCTTTTGTTTTACTGGGAATGCTTCCGGCAAATTATAAACTTGTCTTTGGAATGGTTAGGGAAGGTGTCAGGCACCAATTACTTAAATATTTTTGACGTCTGATCCCAATGCGTTGATGAACCGGATAGCATGCTATGTGAAACAAAGGGGTCAGACTTGAAAAAGGAATTTTTAAGAAAACCTTGGCTGGATATTTTCTTTTAAAGTCTGGCCCCTTTTCCATGAAAATAAAGCGACACACCAAAAGGAGAAAATTATGAAATTTGTTTTGATTTCGAGGCATACGGATGGGGCGGAAGTACCCGAGGGTGAAAGAGAGCGGAACCTCAAAGATATGGGGGAATGGGTTGGTTTGTTGAAGCCCTTGATGGCGATGCCGATTAGGGGCGGAAAAAGTGTTACCGCCAAGAAGACCGACGAATACCGGGGGGACATCGGGGGAATCATTGTTTATGAGGCCGAAAGTCTTGAACAGGCCGTGGCGCTGGCCCAAAAATCGCCTGGGTTGAAGTTTGGCTTCACCCACGAGGTTCTGCCGGAAGTTTCAATGGATCAGGCGTCAAAAGAAAAAGTGTAGAAGTGATGGGAATAATGGGTCAGAATTGAAAAAGAAAATTTAAGATAACCTTGGCCGGATATTTAGCAAAGGGGTCAGGATGGACTTCCCCTGAAAAAATGGACACCTGATATAAGTGTAGAATACAGCTTACGGGGGTGTCTGTCATGGCGCATCGAACCAATAGAAAATATAGCCTTGAGTTTAAATTAGAGGCCGTCCGACTATCGAATGAGTCTGGTAAGCCCGTTACCCAAGTTGCCCGTGATCTGAATATCAACCCTGCCTTTCTTTACCGTTGGCGTGATGAAATCCATAAAGAAGGCCCCAAAGCTTTTCCTGGAAAAACAGGAAAGAGTGTCAAAAGTTCTGAAAATACTGAAATCATACGGTTGCGACGGGAACTTAAAAAAGTCACCGATGAACGGGACATTTTAAAAAAAACTCTAGTTTTCTTCGCGGCGGAAGAAGCCAAAAATTCGAATGCATCCGAGAACAACAAGCCCAATACTCCGTAACGATGTTGTGCCGTGTTCTTGGGGTTTCTCGTAGCGGTTACTACGCTTGGTCGAATCGAAAACCATCAAAGAGAGATAAAGAAAACTTGTTGGTTTTACAGGCGATTCGAGAAGTCTATTTGATATCCAGAAAGGCTTACGGATCCCCGAGGGTCCACGCGGACTTGAAGAAAGAAGGGTTTGGTTGGGGGCGCAATCGAATCGCTAGGTTGATGAAAATGGCTGGTATTCGAGCCTTGAGGCAGTACTACTACAAGCGGCATACATTGGCGCTGACGGGCCACGGGAGGTTTGAGACCACTAACCTGGTGAATCAAAACTTCGACGTTCAGAAACCCAATCACATTTGGGCGTCGGATATCACCCAATTTCGAACGGGAGCTGGGTGGTTATACTTGGCGGTGGTGATGGACCTTTTTTCGCGGCGAATTATTGGGTGGTCGATGCAATCCCATCTCCGTGAAGAATTGGCGATCGATGCCTTGAAGATGGCGATTCAAGAAAGAGGTGATCAAACACCGGCGATCCATCATTCCGATCAGGGTAGCCAGTACTCTTCCAGGGCTTTTATGGCAGAACTGAAGGAGCATCAGATTCAAAGTTCAATGAATCAAAGAGGAAGTTGCTACGACAATGCAGTGGTCGAAAGTTTCTTCAAAACATTGAAGGCGGAGTTGGTGAGAACGGTGCGGTTCAACACGAAGGAAGAAGCAAAGACTAAGTTGTTTGAATATATAGAGGTTTTTTACAACAGGAAAAGATTGCATTCTACCTTGGGCTACAAAAGCCCGGTGGAGTTTGAAGGAACAACTACGCTAAACTAGGTTGTCCACTAAATCGGGGGAACTCCAGGACAACATTCAACATTATTTGAGAACGGGGTTAAAATGTTGAAAGTTGTCCTGCCCCCCCTGCAGAAACCTTTTAGCAAAACATAGGTGTCAGGTCTTAATTATTTGTTGAAAAAAGCGAGTAGGTTTGTAGCTGATAGATAATCAAGATCTGACATTGATGTTTTAAATTTATAGCTTTTGAGTCCAAGCTCCTTGCCCCTACAATGAGTCCCAGGTCAAGGGCCTTGATTGGCCGCCCGCCCGCACGAAAGGATTCATCGATGAAAAAAATAATCGCGTTATTTTCAGGCCTTATCCTTCTGGCTGGGTTTGTTTCCGCTTCCTTGATTTCGTGCTCGCCTGCCCCGACCGCGCCGGCTGCGCCGACTCCCACGCCCACTATTAACTACAGCGGCTTGAGCGCTTTCGCGACCATCGGGAGTTCCTCCAATTTTACCAACCCGGCCGGCATGATCTTTTCAGGCGGCAATATTTGGATCACCGACCAAGGGAATGGTACTTTCCAAGAATGGACCACGGCGGGAGCCGCGGTGACCAGCATTACCACCTTCAATACCAGCGACACCTTCTACGCCTCTTGGGGAGTCAACGCGGACCCCATCACGGGCAATATCTATGTTGCCGACGCGAACAACGGCCGCCTGGTTGTTTTTAACAGCTCCGGAAATTATTTAACCGAAATTACCGCCGGGGGCAGCGATGTCCGGGGGATTGCCATTAATTGCGCGGGGGTCACGGCCTTCGTGACGGACTTCAGCGGCGGCGGCTATATTTACCATATCGGCGGGACCCCGACGGTTCCCACCTTTACCTTGACCGGCCATTTCGGCCAGAGCGGTTCGGGAACTTTGGTCAACGCCTATCAATGTTCCCTCGACGCGGTCGGCAATGTCTGGGTCGCGGATTACTTTGGAACCAAGGTCGAGGAATACACCGCCGGGGGTGCCCATATCAAAACCTTAACCTCGACCAGTTTTTCAATTCCCACCGACGTCAAGGTGCTGGCCGATGGAACCATTTTGGTGACCGATGAGGGAGCGGGCAAGGTGTTCGTGTTTAACGCGGCGGGCGCTAAAATCGGCACCTTTGGCGCGGGCATATTAAGCTATCCCGAGGACATTGAGATTGCCGGGGGGAAATATTACGTTTCCGACTGGTACAACAGCCAGATCGTTGTATTCCATTGACGCTTCCAGGGCATTAACCCAAACCCAAGGACGGCCTTCAAGCCGCCCTTTATATTACAATTCCTCCAGCCCCTTGCCTAAAGCTGCCTGACCCTGTTGTTAGGAAACCGGATGAATGATCCGGCTCCGGAACCGCTAAGCCTTGATCTTGATGACTTCGGTCCCCGCGACTAGGTCGTGCAGGCAACGACGGTCCTTGCGCACTATGAAAAGGCCGTCGATGAATAGGGTCAAAAGGGATGAGAAGGGTATCAGCACCGCCGGAAATAGATAACGCAAAATAACGTTTTGGGTAAAGCCGCCGTTTTTACCGGTGGTGACGCTGACAATGCGGATGCCCATGATCTTTTTTCCGACCGTCCAACCGAAATTATGGAGCTTAACAGCCTGAAACAAGCCGAAACCCACGGTCCAAACCAAGGTCAAGGCGAACAGCCCGGACGAAACCAGCGGGGCCGCCGAAACAAAAGCCTCACCCACAACCGCGAATAGGGAAGCGGGGGTCACCCAGAATAGACCATCCATCAAAATGGCCGCCAAACGTTCCACGGGAGTGGCCAATTTCTCCTCCGAAGTCCTAGTTTTTCGCTCGGGCCAAAGCCACTGTTCCCAATGGATTTTTTTGGCCGCAAAGGCGGCGAAACCCAAAGCACTCAGCAGGGGGATGGTGGCGGTCAGGCAAAAACCATAGATTAGGCTAGGTCCGGCGGTCCAAAAGGGGCTGAGAAGTTTCACCAGAAACGCTTCACGAACCCCCACTCCGCCCGGGAAATTGGGAAGGAAGTGCGTGCATTTGACCAGGGTTGTCGCCGCAACCAGCCTGGTCCAATCCGGGGTTCCTCCTAGGCTGTTAGCCAGCAAGCCATAACCCACCCCTTGGACCAAGACGGCGAGAATGGCCAAGACCAACGCTGGAAGCGCGGGAAGCAAAAGAGTCCTCACCGCGTTGTAATAGCGGTCGAAGGCTGCGCGGGTTTTCCTGGCGGGTTCGGCTGAACCATCCCCGGCGAAGAACTTGCGTAACAGGGTTCCCCCTGGTACCTCCAGGAAAAGGAAAAAAGCCAGGCTTGCCAAAATCAAGGAACCGAGTACCGGAATGATAATGATTTGGGGGATCGTACTTGAAAAAAAATTGGCTCCCAAGCCCGCCAGTCCGAGGGTTAAGGCGAATTGGAGGAATTGGTTGGTCAAGAGACCGGCCAAAAGGTTTTCCACGGGGGCCCCGGACCCCTCGTAGAGAATGATGAAGGCGGCTCCCAACCCCAAGGGCCAGCCCGTCAGTTGTCCCCAGAAATAACCCGCCAAGGTGGCTAGGATGCAGTTCCCAAGGGAAAAGAATTTCCGCCATGGCGAAAGTAAAATCCACAACCCCAAGCTATTGAGGAGGAGGGAAAATGCCAGAAGGGCGACGGCTTCCGCGAAGCCCCCAAGGTGAGGGGAAAGCTGGCGAAGGTCGACCCTAAGTGGTAAGAGGAAAAAGGACGAAAGGAGATAGATGAACCCGAGACCCAGGAAAAACCACCGGAACTTTACCGACTTGTCTTTCATAAAAGTCCTTGGAAATTTATTGATAAACTCGCCTGAGACAGCCTTACTATAAAGAGACTTGCCGGGTTTGCCAATTAAAGTAACCGCGGTGAAACCCATCTGTTTTTAAGGGGGATCGGCGGTTATGAACAAAGGGGTCAGACTTGAAAATAGAAAATTTAAGAAGACCTCGGTTGCATATTTTCTTTTTTCAAGGATGACCCCTTTTTTCCCAACCTGTTTGAAGGATTGGGAAGGTGAAGGTTTCAGGTTCAAATTATGATCATTATTTGGCACAAAACTTCAATCCCTCGCTGTTTTATCCTATGCTCCTTGCCGGTTTTTTTCGGTATATTGGGGCCTGGTTGAAGTAACCCCATTGACGCGAGGTTATATAAAATGAAAAGAACCGCTTTGTTTTCTTTTGGCTTGCTCGGATCCCTTCTGATCATGGGCTGCGACCCCGATTACATCAATCCCAAAGGCCATGGACCAACCCCCACGCCCACTCCCTTGGCCACCAAACGCCTGTTTGTGACTTCCCTTACCTATGCACCTAATTTCGGCGGACTAGTTGGCGGGGATTCCATTTGCGCCGCCAGGGCGGCGGCCGCCACCCTGGGGGGGAAGTGGGTCGCTTTTTTGTCGACTTCGACGGTCAACGCCATCAGCCGGATTCCCAACGCCCGTTGGGTCCGTCTCGATGGGGCGACGGTTTTTAACAGTACCAGCGACATCGCCGGTGTTTTTGCCCCGCTAACGACGCTCAATATAAATGAATTCGGCCAAGTCCAGGACTACCTGTCGGTTTGGACCGGCAGCGCCCCAGGCGGCGTCATCAGCACCTCGGGATACACCTGCCAGGACTGGACCAGCGTCAACCCGAACTATCTGGGCATCATGGGACAGGACAACTCAAGCAATAATCAATATTGGCTCAATGCCTCCAACAATAATTGCAGTGTTTATACCCATTGCCTTTATTGTTTTGAAAAATAAGGACACCAGGAACGAAGGAGTCAGGCTGGAAATTTCCTTTTTCAAGCCGGGCCCCTTGTTTCACAAATGTTTTTAATTGATGTCTGACCCAAATACCGAGCCCAAAATCACGATGAAAAAATTTCCCTTCATCCTTTTTGCCTTTTTATTTTTTCAGCTCGCCGGTAGTTTTCGGGTGTCGGCCCAGGAGGTTACTCCCAGCCCCGCTTTGTCTTCTTCCATTACTCCTGTTTCAACCGAGGGTTCACCGAAAAAGACGAAACTGATCATCAATGGAACGCCAATCCCGGATGATCAAATGTATAGGTATGAACGGAATCACCACCTAAATCCAAAAACCGGTGCCGTTTTCGGCTTCCGAAGGGGCGGCAACATTACCCACCGGAAAATTACCCATTCGGAATTTTCCGGTTTCTCGGGGTGGGCCGACAAAATGGGGAAAGTCGAGGCCCATGTTTGCTTCCGTCTGACGGTTCTTCCGGATGGACACATTAAGGAGGGGACCCTTGGGGTGGAAAAGGGTTCGGGTTATCCTGAATTGGACAAAATTGCCTATGAATCATTGAGCCATTGGGAATTCGCCCCCCTTGATAAAAAGGCGAGGATGAGAGAAAAAACGGGGACCATTACCTTTGATATAGTCTCGAATATCGAAAAGAAATAAGGAAAGAATTTCGCGGCGGGATCAAGCGGAGGGATGGGGGTTCAGGACAAGTTCAACCTGACCCATGGTCTGGGGTATAATTCCAGCTATATCGAGCCGTTTCTTTATCCATTGAACGTTGAGGCAAGCATGAAAAAGTTCTCCCTGCTCGCGATCTTGCCGATCCTGGCCTTGCTTCCCCTGGCCTGCAGTCAAAACTACCATCTGGGCCCTACCGCGGCTCCCACGGTTCCCGCCGCCCCGACCGCGACCCCTACGATCACGCCGGCCTTTAATTGCGCCGCCACCACGACCCCCAACGTCTATTGCTCGGATCCCTATGCCACTCCCATCCCCACGGAAGGCCCCTGCTTGAGCAACGCCGTGCCCAACGGGCAAGCCTGGATGGAAATTTGCGACCGTTCCAACAACGGATTGACCAAAGTTCTTTGGAAACAATCCATTAGTCTGGCCTCGAACTGGCCGTCCCTGGTCGCCCTGAGCCCGAGCAATCAAATGACGAGTCTTACCTCCTTTCTTTATATTACTTACAGCGCCTCCGTCATTGGAACCTGGGATGGGACCGACATCTACGGCAACCAAGTCCCGAACGGTTGTTACGCCGTTCACCTGCGCTGTACGGATAGTTCGGGAAATTTCCAGGAATTGTTTTTGCCCGTCCTCGTCAACCGCCCCATCGGCAGGCTGTTGGTGACCGTCCGGGACGCCACGGCCAAGGCGGTCAGGCTTCTATATAGTTATATCAACGATCCCGGGACCGCTACGAATGTCAGCTCCATGAACCTTTCCACGGGATCCTTCCAACCCAGCTATTGCGGAGGGGCCAACACCCAAGCGACCATTGCCCTTAATAACGGGACCAACCTGGTCTGGGACGGCAGGGACGACAAGGGCACGATCCTGCCGGCGGGGAACTACACGATTGACCTTTGTTCCTCCGACGGAACCAATATCACCCACTTAACCTCGCCCCTGGCGACGGCGCCCTTGAACGAAGCCTCCGCCGCCACGACGGTTTGGGCGAGCCCCAACCCCGCCCCAGCGGGTGGGGTGGTAATCGTTCTGGCCAATAGCTGCGGGCAGCCCTTGACGCTCAACTTGAACGTTTACGATTCGGGCAACGCCTTGGTGAAGACAGCACTAGGCGCGGCGGGAACCAGCCAAACCGCTCTCAACACTTCCGGGCTCCCGGCCGGGACCTACCAAATCAAGGTGAGCGTGCTGGATCCCCTTGGCCTCACGGGAATCGTGACGCTGACGTTAACCTTAACCTGACCCTTGGTGGCGCTGGTGGGTTCCCGTTGGTGATTGGGTGACTCGTGGGATGAAACCGAAGGAGTGCTATGAAAAAGAAAGCCATTGTGGTCGGCGCCACGGGGTTGGTGGGCGGTTTCTGCGTGAAGGAACTGCTTCAAAATGACGCTTATGGCCAAGTCCTCATCCTAGTCCGGCAACCCCTGGATTGGAAGCACCCCAAACTTAAACAACTGGTGGTGGATTTCGACCGGCTGGAAAAGGTGGCAGGCCAATTGAAGGCCCAGGATATTTTCAGCTGTCTCGGCACGACCCGCAAGAAGTCCCCCAGCCGGGAAGCCTACCGGAAGATCGAGTTCGAATACGCCTTTAAGCTGGCCCAAATCACTTCCCGACAAAAGGCCGAAAAGTTCCTGTTCGTTTCCTCCATGGGAGCCGACGAGGCCGCCGGAGCCTTTTACCTGAGGCTCAAGGGGGAAACGGAAGAAGTGGTCAGCGCCCTGCCCTTCAAGGCGGTCCACCTTTTTCGCCCCTCCTTCATCACCGGCGAGAGGGGCCGGAAGGAACGCAGGCCTTCGGAAGCGCTGTTGGAGGCCCTTTTGATCCCCCTAGGCTTCCTGTTCGCGGGGCCTCTCCGGAAATACCGTCCCATTTCGGCCCAAACGATCGCCAAGGCCATGGTCCGAGCCGCCAATGGAAAACTGACCGGCGTCCACATCTGGGAATCCAACCTGATCGAGGCCTTGGGAAGTTAAAAAACATTTCCTCCCAAAGCCCGTGAAGGTTGTCCTGATCCCGAAACAGGCATCCAACTCCCGCCTTGAAGTCCCTTACAGCCACATATTCGTTGGATGCCACATCTTTGTTCATTAAAATTTATTCTTAACAAAAAATTTACGGATTCCCCAAAGGAATCAGTTGCCCCATGGTCGGGGTTCCCTTAGAATCCCCGCACATTTACAAAAGTTAAACGGGGACACTGTTGAAAAAATTGTATATTTTCCTAATCCTCGCCCTTTTCCTCGCCCCCCTCCCTCTTTTGGCCGAAACCAGCCAGGTGAAGGCGGCAACGCCCGCGCCTGAGGCGGGGACTTCCTCCAATATCCGCTCCGGCTTCAGCTTGGGCGTGGGTTGGCCCTATGTGGGAGCCAAGTATTTTTTCAACCGGGACTTGGGCGCGGAACTCCGCTTCGCGGTGGGGGACGGCATCAACGTGACCTCGCTCCGGGGCTATTGGAGCTTCACCCGAGCCGGGAACTTCAGCATCTTCACGGGGGTGGAGGGCGGCTATATCAACTTCGACTCC
Organism: uncultured bacterium; assembly: GCA_964624625.1. GTDB lineage: Bacteria > Oederibacteriota > Muellerivitia > Muellerivitales > Muellerivitaceae > PALSA-1180. The sequence goes on along the minus strand of CAZUXW010000073.1, from coordinate 5,223 downwards.
TGGAATGAAAACAACACCTTGAGGGTGAAGGGCAACGGTTTCGAGGCGGCTCCCTTCTTCGGCGCCGATTATTTCCTCAGCCGCAATTTCTCCATGATGATCGATTTTTCCATGCCGATCTTCAGCCTGAATTACCAAAACGTGAATGTCAGCGACCTTCAATGGGTGATCAATGGAGGGCTTTATTTCTACCCCTTCTAGGATTTTCACCCCCAAAAACTTCCTGAAGCTCTCCGTCCTGGGGCTGCTGTTGCTCCTCGTCCCGTCCGGCCCGGCTAGGGCGGACCTGCATTTCGGCATCATTTCCGCCGTCAAGAGGGCCTTGAGGTTTTATCCCTCCGCGACCCCCACGGTTCCCTCGGCCCCCACCGCCACCTTGACCTCGACGATTTCCGCCACCGCCACGGATTCCCCGACGGTCACGCCGACCAATTCGCCGGTGAACACGCCGACTCAGACCCCGACGGCCACGCCGACGGATTCGCCTTCCAATACTCCGACCCATACGCCCACCCATACCCCGACGAATTCGCTGACGCCGACCGCGACCCTGACACCCACGGCCACGCCTTCGTCCACACCCACGAACAGCCCCACAAAGACCTTTACCCTAACGGCCACGAACAGCCCGACGGAGACCCCGACGAACTCCCCCACGGCCACGCCCACCGACACTTCCAACAATACCCCGACGGACAGCCCGACCCAAACCCCGACGGCGACGCCGACCGGCACGGCGACGGATTCGCCTTCCCCGACTCCGTCGGACACGCCCACCACGACGCCTTCCGCCACGCCCACGGATACGCCGACCGATAGCGCCACCCCAACCCCCACCCCGACGACGACGGATACCGCCACCGACAGCGCCACGGTAACCCCCACGGACACGGACACCAACACGGCCACCCTGACTCCCACCCAAACTTCCGATTGCGTTGGCGCTCCCTTCAGCGTGGGCGACCTCTCTTCCACGAACGGAAGCGGCGGGATCGGCGCCTTCGCGGCCAAGGTGGTCATGGTCAATGGCGGATGGATCAAGCAAATCCGGATCGTCGGCAACGGCGGCAGCAGCGCCAACATCATCGGCGGGGTCTACCAGGACAACGGTTTTGGGACGAAGCCGGGCAACCTCATGTTCACGACTTCCTCCTACTCCCTGGGCGCCAACCAGGCCGTCACCCTGGACATCCCCGACACCCACGTTCCCCCGGGAATCTACTGGGTGGCCTTCAGCTTCAGCGGGTCCTTCCCGATCCAGTACCCGACCGCGGTCAACCCAACGGTTTATTTAGGAATCAGCCTGCCCTCGAACGGGTCGGGAGCTACTTCCTTCCCCTTTGGATGCCCGGCGGCCCTCGATTTTTGCTCGATCGATCCCACGGTGACGCCGACCAACAGCCCTTCCCCGACGCCTTCCCCTTCCCCCAGCGCCACCGCGTCCGACACCCCGACTGAAACTCCCACCTTGACGCCCACCTCGACGCCCACCGATTCCCCGACCGCGACGCCGACGGACAGCCCGACGAATTCTCCCACGGACTCACCCACGGATTCGCCTACCCCCTCCGCGTCGGATACGCCCACGAACTCCCCGACCAATACGCCCAGCTCCACGGCCACCGATTCACCCACGGAAACTCCCACCGACACCCCCACCCTGACCCCCACGGACACCACCACGGACAGCCCGACACTAACTCCTACCGTTACCCCCACCGACACGCCCACTTCAACCCCGACGGAAACCCCCACCGAAACCCCCTGCCTGGGGAATAGTTTCATGTTTGGGAATCAAAACCAGGGTGGTTACTATAACTATTGGGCCGGCTATATCGTCTCGAGCGCCTATACGGTCAGCAGCTTGACCCACGTCACGAGTTTATCCTTCTATCAGTGGAGCGACGGCCCGATCCAGGCGGCCATCTACACCGACGACGGATATGGAGACTATCCCGTCTCCCTCATTACCAGCACGGGCATCGTGAATGGGGTGGCCGGTTGGAATACCTTCAGCCTGACCGATACGACCTACCTTCAGCCCGGAAACTATTGGCTGGCGATCCTTCAAGCCAATGACCCCGGTATCGCCGAGGACTATGACTACTCGACCCATTCGGTTTATAACTATTTAGGCTTCGACCCTTCGCAGTCCATTCCCGATAACCCCGACCCCAATTATTGGGGGGATTACAGCGGGGCTTACTTCTCCATCTACGCGAACGGCTGTCCGGCGGTTGAGACCGTCACCCCCACTGGGACCTGGGCCACCTCCACGGTGACCTCCACCAAAACCGCGACCGTCACCAAGACCCCGACCATCACCCCAACCCCGACCTCCACGCCTTATCCGGGCAACGGCACGGGATTGAGGGGGGACTACTACAGCGGACAAAGCCTCAATACCTTCATCCTGAGCCGTATCGACCCGACGGTGGATTTTGACTGGGGCGGCGGTTCGCCCGATCCCTCGGTGCCGGTGGATAATTTCTCCGTGCGCTGGACCGGTTATATCCTGGCTCCCGAAACGGGCCCCATGACCATCTATAGTAACGATGACGATGGAAACAAAGTGACCGTCAACGGCGTCGTGCTCTTTGATGACCCGACTTACCATCCGGCCCAGCAGTTCAGCGGAGTGGTCAACATGACGGCTGGAACCCTCTACTCGGTGGAGAAGACCTATTTCGAGGGCGGCGGAGGGGCCATAGCTAGGCTTTATTGGAGCGGCTCAACGGTTCCTTATGGGCCCATTCCCCAGGATCATCTTTATCTCCCCTTGACTCCTACTTTCACGGAAACGCCCAATCCTTCTTGGACCGCCACACCGACCCCGACGGTCACCAACAGCCCGACGGACACCTTTACCCCGACCGTGACGAGCACCCCGACGAATACCAATACACCCACCATCACTTTCACTCCTTTTTGCTCATCGGCTGCCTCCCTCGCCTTGAATACCCTGGTGGTGAGCACCAACTCGGGCGCGCCGAACTACTTCAGCCTCGGTTGCGGCGGTTCCAGCGGATCCCAGAAAATCTATACCTTCACCCTCGGCGGCACGACCAATGTGGATATCAATACTTGCGACGCCTCCACCAATTACGACACCAAAATCGCCCTTCTTTCCAACTGCAGCCCCCTCACGTCCTTGGCCTGCAACGACGATAATTGCGGGCTCCATTCCAGGATCGCCACGACCCTGAACGCGGGAACCTATTACGTGGTGGTGGACGGGTACAACGGAGCCGCCGGCACTTTCGGGTTGATCGTCAACGCGGTTTTGCCTCCCACGGCAACCTTTACACCGACCTACACGCCGACCCTGACGCCGAGCTTTACCGACACGGAAACGCCTAACCCTTCCTGGACCGCTACCGACACGCCGACCGACACACCGACCCCGACCGTGACGAACAGCGCCACGGATTCGCCGACTCCCACTCCCACAAGTACGGCCACCAACTCGCCCACGGCCACGGCCACGAACACGGCTACTAATAGCCCCACGGTGACGCCGACCAGTACCCCTACCGACACGGCGACGAACAGCCCTACCTCCACCCCCACCAACAGCCCGACTGTGACACCCACCGGCTGCGTGGGGGCGCCGGGATTTTTTGGGACCGATACCAATAGCAGTTCAGTGGGAACCTGTCTTCCCGTAGCTTCCAAGTACACCCTGGTCAACGACGCGCAGGTTTACCAACTGGAGGTTTACACCAGCCCCCAATCCAACAGCCGCTACGCCATCTACGCGGACGGGGGCGGGGCTCCTTCCACGCTCATCGCCGAAACGGGCGACGTCAGCACGAATTGGTACTGGAATACCCTCGCCATCCCCCGGACCTACCTGACCGCGGGGAACTATTGGATCGTCATGCTTTACGGCGGCGCTTCCTACCAGGGCTCCAGCGGAATCCCCACCCTGCAAAAAAATTACGTGTACGGAGTGGATTGCGTGGGAATTCCCTCGTTCGCGCCGCCGGACTTCTCCGGATCCACCTTTAGCGGCAGCGACTTCACTTTGGAAATCAAGGCCGATTACATCAGCTGCGCCAATACGCCGACTTTCACGGTCACCTCCACGCCGTCCATCAGCAATACGCCGACCAATAGCCCCACTGCGTCGCCGACATCGACGCCCTCGCCCACGGTTACCAACACCCCTTGCGCGGCGCCCGTCACCTATGGCCAGCTGACCCATAATCAAAATGAAACTTCCACGATGGATACCATGATTGGAAATTCTGTTTTGATCAATAGCACCGGGAACGCGATCCGCTTGGGGGTCAACCTCGCCTTTACCCCCTCCAACAACGTCAAAATGGCTTTGTTCAGCAATAAGAACGGCAGCCCGGGGGAGCCTGACCAAATGTTAAGTGTTTCTTCCTCGTTTGTTCCCCTCGCGGGATCGGGTTGGAACCAGGTGGAGATTCCGGATGTTCCCGTTACCAGCGGGACCTATTATTGGATCCTGTTCCTTCAAACCGGCGGACCGCCGAACAGCAACGGTAATCTTCTCTTCTACCAAACCTCAAGCGTTCCCACGGAAAAGGTCTGGTACAACCGGACGGATATTCCCCCGATTCTTCCCACGGCGGACGGCAATATCCCATTCCGCTACTACAATTTGCAGGTGGAAGTCTGTCCCTGAGCCGCGGCGATGTCCCCGCCCATGTCAATTGAGCTCCCGATGGACGCCTCCATGGAAATGAGATTGAGATGAGACAATTCAAAGGGTTCCTCTTGTGCCTCCTGTTCGTTGGAGGATGGGCCCTGGATCCAGCGGCCCTGGCCCAAGCGGCGCCATCCCCTTCCGTTGCCGCCACCGTGGGCGGGGTCCAAATCACCAGGGCCTCCCTCAAGATCAAGAAAAACGAAAAACCCGAAATGGTGGACAAGCGCCTGGCTTGGGCGGTTAAAAAGATCGTTTACAACCAGACGGTTCAAGCCTTTGGCATCAAGGCAACGGACGAGGAAATCAAGGAACGGTGGGAACTCATCACCAAGCATAGCGGAGCCCCCCTGGACCCAGGGGCCAAGGCTGGGATCGAATATATGATCGTGGATGAGAAGGTCAACGCGGAGATCGAGAAATCCATCAGGGCCGGGGGCCATGATTTCGACAAATATTTATGGTGGAAGACCCGCTACCAAAAGGCCGAAATAAAAATCCTGGATGATTCCTTGAAGGGTGCCTTGAAATACCTAAACCCTTAA
>CAZUXW010000072.1:0-15865 GCA_964624625.1 uncultured bacterium | reverse complement strand
ATTATGAGTGCCCTGCTCTGACCGCTGAGCTAATGCCCCCAATACAGGTATCAGTTGCCAGGTGCAATCCGTCAGCTAAGAAGGCTCTGTCACCATAACAACGATTCATCGTCAAACCATTACAGCATAACCGAAAAAAGGCCTGGCGGAATTTAGAAATTCGGGGGGCTACTGTCCGTCGGGAAGGGGAATGAACATCATTCCATCGTCGAGGAAACTCCGCTTTTGGCCCTTTTGGCCGCAAGCATCATTCTTACATTGATAGACCGCCTTGTAATTGGGAGCGGCCCCGGCCGTTTCTCCCTTGATGATCTTTCGGGACGTTTCCTTCATGTCTTTCCCACAGCCTAAGCAAGACGGCATCCGTTCCTCCTAGAATTATTTATTCAAAACCGTCTCGATCCGCTGGTCCGGGATTAGCCACATCATCGCGACGAGAATATAGAGGCAGAAAGACACCCAAGCGACAAAGAAGGCAAAGGGGATGGCGGTTAAATAAAGAACGACCGATACCTTTCCCTTAAAATCGTCCCCAATGGCGGCGGCCAGGATGGATTTTTTCCCGTGGTGCGCGATCAGCGCGTGGACCAATATGAAGTAAGCGGCTCCGGACAAAAGCAGATCCGCCCCATAAAGAGCCACCGGAAGCGGCGCGAATCCATTCTCCCCCATCCAGGCTGTCACGAAGGGAATCAGGGAAAGCCAAAACAGCAGGTGCAGGTTCGCCCACAGAATGGGGCCGTTGACTTTTTGAACCGCCTGAAATAAATGGTGATGGTTGTTCCAGTAAATACCAAGGAAGATAAAGCTTAAAACGTAACTCATAAAATTATGGCCCAAGGGAAGCAGCGCGGCAAACTCCGCCCCACGGGGAGCCCGCAGCTCCAGAACCATGATGGTAATAATGACCGCGATCACCCCGTCGCTGAAGGCCTCTAGTCTTCCTTTGCTCAATTCTAGAAATCCTCTGCGACGATCTTCACGCTGATGGTGGGCTCGGTCTTTTTGGTTTTGTAAACCACTTCTTCCATGTCCTCCAGGACCGAGACAATGGCGCTTCCCGTCCCGATCAGGCTCAAGTGGGCGGATTTTAGGGTGCCGGGATAACTGTGGAGGCCGGCGAAATGTTTGGGCGACTGGTGGATGTAGGTATAGCCCTGGGGGTCGTAGCGGCAAGCGGATTCGATGACCGGTTTTTGGTCATCCTTGTTGAGGGCCTTCGTCAGCATCACTTCCAGGCTGTCCTCGTCCAGTTTGCGGTCCGGGATGTCGAAAAATACCGCGGAAACGCAATAGTTGGAATCAGGGGCGAAACGCAATTTTCCGCAGGCCTTTTTCACGGAGTGAAAAAGCTTATCCGGCTCTTCCTTCAGCGCCATTTCTTTCCCCACAATCTCATGGAGGGAGACGGTCTTGGTGGGTTTTTTGATGAGCTTATTGGTCTTCTCAAACATGAGCCAGCCGTCCTTCTCGGGACTGCAGGTATAGAGCTCATCGATCAGGCGCTTGGTATTCGGGTCATAAATCAACACCCGGTGGGACTCGGAAAGGATCCAGGAGTACTTCAAGACCGCGTCGGGGGCCACGTTGCCAAGCCCGGGGTAAGGGACAAAATCGAGGATGTTAAAATCATTGGCCAAAAGACTGTCATTGCCCAGGTCCAGCAGGGCCAAGCATCTTTTTTTCGGATCCGCCGGAAGTTCCACCTTTTCATAGATCGAAAAGATGGCGGTGCCCTTGGCGTATTTGGAATCATCCATTGCTTCGGTCATGTTTCGCTCCCCAGAAAGTGGCTTCATTTTAATCAACCGGCGGAAATATGCATGAAAAATATTAGGCGGGGGCCATATTTTTTTGATTTCCAAAACGGGCGGGCTGGCGGGATTTGTCCAAAAATCGAACCACTATGGTATCTTGAAGGCGCCTCGAAGAGGTTGTCGCCTTAAACCAAGGAGTTTTGGAAATGAGAAATTTATTCGGCTTAGTTATTTTCATATTGGACATTTGGGCCGTCGTCCAAATTATCCAAAGCAAGGCATCCAACGGCGTCAAGATTTTATGGGTTTTATTGGTTCTTTTCCTGCCTCTGCTGGGCCTCATCCTCTGGTATTTTGCCGGTCCCAAAAAGTAACCGCTCGGTGGATCAGCAAAGCCCCGGTCCCCCGCGGACTCATGAAACCCTAATGACGCGCGGCCGTCACCACAGGCCTTAAGGAGTCGCGGCCAAGCGGCCCAACCGCGACATCTCCGCCAGGGAAAGTTCAAAATCAAATATTTCCAAATTGTCTTGAAGGTGCTTTTTCCGCGCCGATTTCGGGACCGCGGAAACCCCCTTTTGCTGGATCAGCCACCTCAGGGCCGTTTGGGCCGGTGTTTTCCCATGGGTTCTGGCGATTTCGGACAGGTCCGGATTCAGTAAAAAGCTGCCCCGCCCCAAAGGCGTGTAGGCGGTAATGTTGATGCCTTTGGATTGGGCGTAACCCAAAAGTTCCTTCTGATTCTCCTCCAGGTTGAACTTGACTTGATCGCAGGAGATCGGAACCGACGCCAGCGAGACAGCGGCTTGCAGCTGGTGGACGGAAAAATTACTAACACCGATCGCCAGGGTCTTCCCTTCCTTCGCCAATTCACAGAGGGCCCCGACTGTCTCAGCCAAGGGAACCGCCGGACTGGGCCAATGGATCAACAGGAGGTCCAGGTAATCAAGCCGGAGTTTGCGGAGCGAGTTTTCAGCGGCCTTCTTAAAGGCCGAAGCGTGGAAATGGTCGGTCCAAACCTTGGTGGTCACGAACAATTCATCCCTGGCGATTCCCGAATCCGCCAGGCAGTTCCCGATAACTTCCTCGTTGCCGTAAAATTCGGCGGTATCGATGTGGCGGTAGCCCAGGGACAAGGCTTCCTTAACCGTTTTGGCGCATTCCTCCTCCCGGAGCTCCCAGGTGCCCATTCCCAAGGCCGGCATCCCGCGTCCATTCAGGAGTTTTATGGAATCCATGGCCTTAATTCGACTTTGTCTTGAAGAAAGAAAGGAGAAACAACAGCCCCATGGTCCCGTCCAAAATTCCCGCCGGGATCAATTGGGCGGAAACTCTTTGGTCCATCAGGAGGACCAGGAGGGCCCCCGCGAAGGAAAATTTCTCAAGGACCGACGGGATCATCATGGCCCGGTATTTTACCGGATCCGACGCGATCAAGAGGAACACCGCTTGGAAGGCCAGCCCTACCCCGACAAAACCGTAATAGTATTCCGGATGGGTGATGGCAGGAGGCGCGTTGAACAGGGGGTTGGTTTCCATGAAATAAAAAAGACCCAAGATCAAGATCCCATAAATCCCGGAAATCCTGAAAACCCATTTGGCAAAAGTCATCCATTCCTCCTTAAAATAAATTGGACCGGCGCGAAGCCGTCCCGTTCATTTTAATCAAAAGAGGCTTCCCGTCCGGGAAAATTCAACCTTGGCCGTAAACCGCCGCGAACACCTTCGCGAATTCCTCGATGGGAGTCTTGCCCCGGTGATTCGCCGTTAATTCCTGGGTCGGGCGCAATTTCCCCTCGTTTCCGGCCTTATACATTTCCACCATCCGGTCCGCCATCCGGGGCTTCATGCCGCTTTCCACCATTCCCTTTCGGGCGTCCTCAAGCGAAAACTGAACGTACTTTAGGTCAGGCTTTCCGATTGCCTTCCCCAGGGCGGCGGTAAATTCCACGAGGGTGTATTCCCTCGGGCCCGTAAAATCCAAAACCAAATGGCCCTGGAAGCCGAGTTGGTCCAGCAATTCGGAAGCCTTTTCCCCGATGTCCCTGGTGGCCACGATCGGGAGGGGAAAGTTTCCAGGGGTCGCCGAACCATTGAATCCCATCCCCTTGATCACCGGGATGCTCCAAAACTGATTTTCCATGAAGGAGCTTGGACGCAAATGCAGGACGTTGACGCCCGAAAGCTTGTTCAAGCGCTGTTCCTGCCGGTAAAGGCCGGCGATCGGCCCGGTCCCGGAGGGAACTTCCGCCCCGATGGAACTGAGGTTGACGACATACCGGACTCCCGAATTTTGGATGGCGAGGGCGATGGCTTCTCCGGTCCTGTCCTGGTAGTCGGCGAAGTCTTCCACGCCGTAAGAGGGAGGAATCATGGAGAAAACACCGTCCTTCCCCTTAAAAGCCTCCGTTAAAGCGGCCGAGTCCCCGAACGAAGGGGAGGCAATTTCGGCGCCTTTGGCCTTCAGGCCGTCCAACTTCTTTTCATCCCGTCCCAAGGCAAGAACCTTATGCCCTTTCTCCAAAAGTTTTTCCGTCAATACATGGCCGATATGGCCCGTAGCGCCCAACACCGCGTATGTTTTTTTCGACATGGTTTCCTCCCGGACAAAAGTGGATCCAATTTGAGGGAAAAGACTTTGGATTGCAAGGGACCTTGGGTAAAAAGACCGTTACCAATCGGTGACGGGAGCGGAGTACCCCTTCCCCCACGTGAGGAAATGGCCGGGAGGAGGATGATTCAAAACCGTAAGGGTACCATCCACAGGCCTCTTCCACAGGGGGCGGGGGAATCCAAACCCATCGGCCCGTCAGAACTTAGTCCAAGTATCCTTTTAGCTTCCGGCTGCGCGAGGGATGCCGGAGCTTGCGGAGGGCCTTGGCCTCAATTTGCCTTACTCGCTCGCGGGTGACCTTGAAGGTATTGCCCACTTCTTCCAGAGTATGGGGATATCCGTCATTGAGTCCGAAACGCAGGCGGAGGACTTCCGCCTCCCTTTCCTTGAGGGTTCCCAGGACTTTGGAAATCTGTTCTTGGAGGAGGACGAAAGCCGCGGCGTTGGCGGGTGAAATGACGTCCTTATCCTCGATAAAGTCGCCCAAGTGGCTGTCTTTTTCCTCGCCAATGGGTGTTTCCAGGGAAATAGGCTCCTGTGCGATTTTTAGGATGGCCCGGACCTTTTCGACCGGCATCTCCAGCCGCTCCGCGATTTCGTCCGCCATGGGCTCCCGGCCTAATTCCTGCACCAGATCACGGGAAACCTTGATGGACTTATTGATCGTCTCGATCATGTGCACCGGGATGCGGATCGTCCTGGCCTGGTCCGCGATGGCACGGGTAATCGCCTGCCGGATCCACCAGGTGGCGTAGGTGGAAAACTTGTAGCCCCGGCGGTACTCGAATTTCTCGACCGCGCGCATCAGGCCGATATTGCCCTCCTGGATCAGGTCCAGGAAAGGCAAACCCCGGTTGGTGTATTTTTTCGCGATGGAAATGACCAAGCGCAGGTTGGCTTCCACCAATTCCATGCGCGCGTAATAAGCCTCCCTTTCGCCGACCCGGATGGACCTCATCATGACCTTGATGTGCTCCCGGGTGGTCATGGCCTCCGTTTCCAGTTTCTTGATGTGGCGGCGGGCCTCATCCCAAAGGCGGGTGGACTTGAGAAAATCCTTGCCCTTCAGCACGCTCTTTTTTTCCACGAGTTTCAGGTCCCCTAGGACGCCGTCCTTCATGAGGCTGGGCAGTTTGACGTAGGATTCAGGCGGGAGCTTCAGTTGCTTTTCCTGCAGGTGCATCACATGCTCCTGCTCCTCGATATTTTCCCCCTGGTCCCGAAGCCGTCCGATGAGCCTCTCCTTCACCTTTTTCTGGAACTGGCAGTCCTTCACCAGCCAAATAAGGTCGATCAGGCGCCCATCCAACTGCTCGGCCAGCGCCTTGCGCTGGTCCGCGGCCAGGGATTTAAGCCCCACTTTGTGTTGCAGGGCCTTGATTTGGCGCTCCATGACCTTGAGTTTCCCGTGGTTCTTCCGGATCTTGGCGCGGATTTGCTTTTCAGGCACCCCGCCCGGCAGGTCGGCGTAAGGGTCCAGATCGATGGTTTCCTGGAGGGTTTTCTTCTTTTTAATGATCGACAGGAATAAATCATGGAGCTCTTGAAAACCGAGGGCGCTTCCCAAAACGGATTTTTCCACTTTAAACTCGCCGGCCTCGATCCGCTTGGCGATGGAAATTTCCTCCTCGCGGGTTAAAAGGGGGATGCGTCCCATCTCATGAAGGTACATCTTGACCGGGTCCCCCATGCGGGTTTCCACACCGGCCGTCTCGAAGGATTTTTCGAATTCCTCCTCATCATCGTCCTCGTCTTTCGTCCCTGCGGCTCCCGCCCCCACTTCCTTGTCGCCGTCGGGGATGACGGCGGCCTTTTCCTCCTGGTCGACGACCTTGATGTCGTTCTCCCCCAGCATCAAGAGGATATCGTCGATCTCCTCGGAGGAAACAACCTCGTCGGGGAGGATGTCGTTCACCTGCTTGTAGGTGATATAGCCCTTCTCCTTGCCAACCGCGAGGATCTTATTGACGTGATCGGATTTTGGTTTCGGAGCTGGCTTCATTTTATCCCCACCCCTTGCGAATATTGGCGTTTGAGCATCATCATCTGTTGGGCCAACAGCTGGGCCTTCTCGACTTCTCCGGCTTTTTCCGCCTCAACCTGCCGGTTCCTCAAATCCGACATCTGACGCTTCAAGTGCCGCTTCCGGAGGGCCTGGGCCAGGTCAATCAGCATGCCCTCGCGGTGTTTTTTGCCTGTTTCATTCTCCATCCGGATAAAGGAGGGCGCCAGATCGGGGATCCGGTTCAGCTCTTCCACCTTCATCTCGCCGGCGCACAGCTTCTCGAACAATTGCCGGAAACCTTCCCTCGAGAAAACCTCGGGCAACAGCTCATCCTTGGCCCAGGGAATGAACTCCCCCCTCTCCTCGGAGAGAAAGGCCAAAAAATCAGCCTCCATTTGGAAATCCTTTTTATCTTCCAGCGAAGGAGCGCCTTCAACCGCCGGCGGATTCGCCGGCCCCACCCTGTCGCCAGCGGCTTTTCGAACACCCTTCTTGCGCTCCGCGTTCACGATCTCGATCAAATCCCTGGCCGTTAATCCCAGCTCGGATTCCACCGCCGCGCAGGCCGTTTGCACCGATACTTCATCGGGTATTTGCAAAATCATCGGTACGAAGGACTGCAGGGATTTCAACCTCTCCTCAATGGGGGCTCCTTGGAATCTCTTTTTGACCGACTGGGCCCACCAGCGGAAAAAGTCCGGGGCCTTTTGAATCAAACCCTCCAGCTCTTCCTTCGAGTGTTTCTGCAGGTATTCATCCGGGTCCTTCGCGTCCGGCATCACCAGCACCCGGATGTTGAGGCCGGACAGGATCAGGGGTTCAAAGCCCCTCAAGACCGCGGCTTGACCCGCCGCGTCGGCGTCGTAGGAAAAAACAACTTCCTTGGTATAGCGCTGCAAAAGCCTTCCATGTTGGGACGTCAGGGCCGTTCCCAAAGTGGCGACCGTATTCTCAAACCCAAAATGATGGAGGGCGAGGGCGTCAAAGTAGCCCTCCACCACCAGCACGGTACCCTTTTGCCGGATCGCTTCCCGGGCCATATCCAGCAGGTAGAGGCATTCGCTTTTCTTGAACAGGAGCGTTTCAGGTGAATTCAGGTACTTCGGGCCGGATTCGTCGCTTAACGTCCGGCCGCCGAAGGCGACAATTTTATCATAATTATTTTTGACCGGAAAGATCAGGCGGTTCCTGAATTTATCATAGACGGTCTTTTTTTCCTCGTTCTGGACGATGAGCCCAGCCGACAAAAGTTCTTCTTGGCTGAAACCCGCTTTTTGGGACGCGGCCATCAGGTGGTTCCAACCTTCCGGCGCAAAGCCGATCTGGTACTTCACCGCCGTTTCCCTGGTGAAGCCCCGGGCCTTGAAATAGTCCCTGGCTTTTTGGCCCTCGGCGGACAAAAGCTTTTCATGGAAAAATTTTCCCGCGAACTCGTTCAGCGCCTGCATCCGCTCGCGGATCTTCTCCTGTTCCTGGTCCCTTTGGGTTTCCTGGGGTTTGGGCAGCGCGATCCCGGCCTTTTCCGCCAACAGGCGCAGGGCCTCGGGAAAGGCGATCTTTTCCATTTCCATGATGAAGGTGATGACGTTGCCTCCCTTACCGCAGCCAAAGCAGTGGAAGCCGTTGCGGGTCGGGGAGACGGTGAAGCTGGGGGATTTCTCACTGTGGAAAGGGCAGAGGCCTTTAAAGCTGACGCCTGCTTTCTTGAGGGGCACATACTCGCCGACAACCGAGACGATGTCGGTCGCGTCCTTGACCCTCTGAATAATTTCATCGGTATATTTCAAATCAATTCCTCACGGCTTATTCACCACAGGCGGCTTCGCCGTCTGTGGTGAAAAATGTTACTTCTTAAACTTGATCACCGTCACGCCCGTGCCGCCCTGGTTCGGTTCCGCCATCGCGAACTCCACCTTCGGGTGCGCCGCGGGCAGGTGCTTGTGGATGGCTTCCTGCAATGCCCCCGTTCCCTTTCCATGGATAATACGGACAAAGGGCAGGTCCACCAAGAGGGCGTCGTCAAGGAACTTGTCCAGCATCGGCAGGGCCTGGTCCACCAGCTTTCCCCTTAAATCCAGCTCCAGCTTCCCCTTTTCCGCCAGGGCTTTGGGATCCATGACCGGGGTGGCGGGCCTGGGGGGAGGCGGCGTTTTCGAGACCCGTCCCAAATCCGAATACTTGCAGGAAAGCTTCATGCCGTTGGCCATTTGGATGACCGCTTCCAGCTTCTCCTCGTCCGCAGAAACGACGGCGACGTCGCAATTGCCGGATTTAAAGAAAACCTTGTCCCCGGCGTTCAAATCACCCACTTCCAGGATAACTTTCGCCGGGGCTGGGCGGATATTCTTGAGTTTCTGGTTCACTTCCACCCGGGCGGTCTTGATTCGTTCCCGATTGACCCCGCCCTCTCCCGGCTTTTGTACGCCCTGGATCAAATGCTCCATCTTGCGCCTGGTGTTGACGAGAAGCCCTTGGGCCTCCACCTGGGCGTCTTTTTTGATCCGCCTCGCCTCATCCTTCATTTGGCGCCGCGCGGTCATGAGTTCCGCTTCCAATTTCTTCGCGTTGTCCCTGGCCCTCTCCGCCTCCTGCTTGGCCTTGTCCACGATTTGTTTTTCCTGGCCGAGCTTGGCCAGGATTTCGGATAAATCCACCTCGCCCTGGGGCAGATGGGCTTTCGCCTTTTCCAAGATGGACTCGTCGAATCCCAATTGACGCGCCAAGGTCAGGGCATAGGATTGGCCGGGGATGCCGGAGGCCAGGCGGAAGGTGGGTTTGCCGGTCGTTTCATCGAACAACATCGCCGCGTTGGCCATGCCCTTTTCCTCCTGGGTCAAGAGCTTCAAAAGGGGCTGGTGGGTATTGGCCAGGACGAGGGCTCCTTTCTCGCGGAAGGTTTCCAGGCAAGCGAGCCCTAGGGCTCCGCCCTCGCGCGGGTCCGTACCAGCGCCCAGTTCATCCAAAAGCAATAGGGTCTCCGGGCCGGCGTGGTCCAACATGCGCTTCAGCGCCTTCAACTTGGCGGCGTAGGTGCTCAAGTGGTCCGAAAGGCTTTGGCCGTCCTGGAGATCGCAGTCGAAATGCTTGAGCAGGGGGATAACGCTCGTCCCTCCGGCCAAAACGGGAAGTCCCGCCTGGGCCATCACGCAGGCCAGCCCCAGGGTTTTCAAGGCGACGGTTTTTCCGCCGGCATTGGGGCCGGAGACTAAAATGACTTTCACCTCGTCCTTAAACTCGACCTCCAAGGGAATCACCTTCTCCCGGAATTGCTCCCGGTTTTCCAAGGCTAATAATGGGTGTCGGGCGTTTTTAAGATATAAAGAGGCTCCCGCCTGGGGACGCAGGAATTGCCCGTCGTAACGGGAGGCGAAAGTCGCCAAAACCCCATGGGCATCCACCTCCGCGCAGGCGATGAGGGTCGTTTCCATTTCGGACCCGCTGGCCAATACCACCTGGGTCGCTTCCCTCAGGACCTTGCGGACTTCCTCATCCTGCCGGACCATGGCTTCCCGGACCCGGTTGTTGCTTTCCACCACTTCCTTCGGTTCCACGAAGAGGGTGGCTCCGGAAGCCGACATGCCGTGGACGAAACCCGGCACGCGGCTTTGATGATCCCGCTTCACCGGCACGACCAAGCGGCCTTCCCTTTCGGTCACGATTTTTTCCTGGAGCGCCTCTGAGCTATCCTGGTTTTGGAGAAAGGATTGGTAAAAATTCTGGACCTCAGCCTTGAGGGAACGGATTTGGTCCCGGACGCTTTTAAGCTCGGGGGACGCCTGATCCAGCACTTCCCCCTTGTCCGAAACTTTCGACTGCAGGGCCTCCCTCAAGGCCGGGAGCGCGTGCAAACGGGCCAGCCATTCCTGGAAAACCGCGGGAATGGGGTCCGCCGGGCTCAAATATTGCCTTAAGGCGGTCACCTCGCCCAGGAAACGGACGATGGACGCCAGCTCTCCCCCGGAAAAAACATCACCCTTGGCCCTGGCCTTCTCAAAGGACTCGACGAAATATTGGGAATCCGGGATGGCCGGCGCCTTTTGTTTTACCAACTGTTTTTCCAGTTCCTCGGTCTTGAGCAGCCGGTTTTCGATGGAGCCGGGATCCGAAAGGGGTCCAAAAACTTTTAAGTAGTCCCGTCCCGCGGGGGTTTGGCAGTGGCTCGCCAGGGTTTCGAGCAACTTCTTAAACTCGATGGATTTTAAGAAGGCTTGGTTGATTTGATCTTTCATTAAGATAAGTCCTTTTCACCACAGAGTGGCACAGGGTTAACGGGGTAAAGCCATTTTTCAAGCGACGACAATCGTCGCCTTACTCCGCGCAATTCCGTTAACTTTGTGGTTCATTATTTTTCTTTTTCCCGGGGACGGACGGTCCGTCCCCGGCTTCACGGATAAATAGGGATTACCCTTTAGGAAAAACCTCAAAGGAAGATCGGAGCCTTCGGTGAGGCCGACTCGGGTGGTAACCCCAATCGCCGCTTCCCTCTTGGCGGCGATGATATAAAGCGGTTTCTTCCAAACGGCCGCCCGGTTTTGGCTCCGGTCCACTCCCAAGGCCTGGACGAGTTTCCCGGGGCCATTCGTGAGGGATAAGTCCTCCGGCCCAAAAGGCCCCCGTCGCTTGGCCATCAACCCGACGCCCCTCACCGGTTCCAAGGCGCGGATGAGAACCGCCCCCGGAACCCCCTCTTTTTCCGTCACGACGTTGAAAAGAAAATGGTTTCCATAACAAAAATAAACGTAGGCCTGGCCCGCGGGGCCAAATATCACCTCGTTGCGGGGCGTCTTCCCCCGGGAAGCGTGGCATCCCGGATCCCTCTTGGGGAGATAAGCCTCCACCTCGACAATTTTCCCGGAGGCAACGCCGTCCGGGGTTTCATGGACTAGGATTTGGCCTAACAGGTCTTTGGCGACGGGAAGGGTCGGACGGGAATAGAATTTTCGGGAAAGGATCATCGGTTTGCCCTCAGGGACGGTCTTATTCAGAACCAACCCGGTCTTATAACTACCACTAGGAATGAAGAGTCAGGAATTCGGAATCAAACCAAAATCCTAAAATCTTTTTAATTCCAAATTACTAATTAGCAAGGTTTCAGCCCAACTTCGCCTTAACGAGGGCGGAAACCTTGCTCATGTCGGCTTTGCCCTTGATCTTCGGGTTTAACACCGCCATCACTTTCCCCATTTCTTTGGGTCCGGAAGCGCCGGAAGTCTTGACCGCTTCCTCAATCAACTGGGTTAATTCGGCGTCGCTCAAGGCCGCCGGAAGGAATTTCTCAATCAAGGCCAATTCGGCCCTTTCACTGGCGGCGGATTCGGCCCTGCCGCCCTTCTCAAAACCTTCGATGGATTCCCGGCGTTGTTTGGCTTGTTTGGAAAGGACCTCAATCACATCCTCGTCCTTGACTTCCCTCTTCAAATCGACTTCCTTGTACTTGATGGCGGATTTAAGCATTCGAAGGGCCGACAAGGAGGCTTCATCCTTGGCTTTCATGGCGGTAATGATGTCGGCGTTGATTTTGTCGAAAAGAGGCGAGGCGCTCATACTTCCTCCGGGAAAATTTAAGCTGGGGGTTTGGAAAGGCGACATAAAAAGAAAGGCCCGTCCCTTTGGGGAACGGGCCCGTTGATCCTACTCGTTGCGGAACTTCATTTGGCGGCGGCGCGCCTTCTTACGGGCGGCGGCTTCGCGCTTTTTACGGCGCTCGCTGGGCTTCTCGTAAAATTCGCGTTTCTTCATTTCCGAGATGAGCCCTGAGTTCTGAACGACCTTCTTGAAGCGCTTGAGCGCGTTCTCGATGGGTTCGTTTTCTTCCAATCGGACTTCGACCACTGTGGTCACTCTCCCCTCTATGGGTGGGATAGGTGCGCCTGAGGCCAATGGCTTCAGGGAGAGGGAGTTTAAACCTTTGGGAAGGACCCGTCAAGCGATGAACCAGTCGACAGTCCACAGTCCGCGGTCGACAGGAACCCCTGAAAAACTGCCAAAAACCCACTTTTTAAATGTTGATGTGTATCACCGCGGACTGTCGACTATCGACCGCCGACTGACTTTTCATCCCGGAGGCCAGGTCATGAAACGTCCTCCCAACAAATGAAGGTGCAAATGATAGACCGTCTGACCCCCATTGTCGCCCTGGTTGAAAACCAGGCGGTACCCCTGATCCGAAATGCCCAATTGCTTGGCGACCATCAGGGCCCGGTTGGCCAGAACAGCCACAATAGGATCCTCAGCCGAAACTTCCGAGACCGAATCCACATGGACCTTGGGGATAATCAGGATATGGACTGGAGCGGCCGGCTTAATGTCCGGGAAAGCCAGGACCAAATCGTCCTCATAAACCACCGTCGCGGGAATTTCCTTATTTATAATTTTACAGAAGGTACAGTGGCTTGCCATGTTTCCCCCTTCTTATTTTAAATAAATCCCTCGAACAGCGAGGACGCCATCAGCAGCGAGACGCCCCCATAATAACTCGGCGCGTCCCCGCTGGTTCCCAACCCAAAAAATCCTTGAAGGTGAAGCGCCCCGCTTCCCCTGATCCCTAAAACCAC
This sequence comes from uncultured bacterium, assembly GCA_964624625.1. Classification (GTDB taxonomy): domain Bacteria; phylum Oederibacteriota; class Muellerivitia; order Muellerivitales; family Muellerivitaceae; genus PALSA-1180. The sequence goes on along the minus strand of CAZUXW010000072.1, from coordinate 2,935 downwards.
GGACGAGCCTGGGTTAAAGGGGCCCTGCTGGGATTGGTGCCCCGTCAATTCCAACATGGCGGTCACGTCCGAAAGAACCGGATAGGCGAACCCGGGGGTAAAACGGATATAGGCCGGCAGGCCGCCGCCTGAAAGGTAGGCGCCCATTTCGAAATTAAAAAGAAGGCCGTTGGAAAAAGTATAAGCGGCCGTGAGGGTTGGGATAAAATCCGTCGTGTTGGAGCCAAGCGAATCCGAAGCTGGACCAGTGGATAAATCCATGCCTAGGCTGAACTGCCAAGCCGGATCTTCCAGGCGAAGGCCCCACTTACCGCCCGCGGTCAAGAGGTTCAGGCCCTGGCCCTCGTTATCAAATTTGTAGGAATCACCCGCGTAAAACACCAAATCCTCCGCGGCCATATAGGTGAGTCCGAAGGGTAAAAGGGAAACATTCTCCCCCGAAGCGAAGGATTGAAAGAGAAAATGAGAGGATGCTATCCAGGTTCCAGGGGCGAACCGCTCAAAAGAATCCCCCAAGAGCAAGCCGGGCCGGCCCCACACATTGACGCCTGAGGCGGGCTTGAACGCCTGTTCCGAACGGGCGCTGAGGCAAGAAAAAAGGAAAAATAAACCCATTAAAAAAAATCGGGAATAACGCCTCGAAGCAAAAGCCAAGATCTTTACCTCGTCGAGTAGATTGAACCGTCATGACGCTTGTCAGGCCAAAAACACCCCTCTAATATACACTGACAACTATTGATTCATCCTCTTTTCTCCTTCCTGAACGGAAAAGGACCGACTCCTATTGAAAAAAACATCTTTCTTGCTCTACCTAACGGCGCTCCTTATCTATTGGGGAGGGGGCGATCGCCTCGGAGCCGAGGACTTAACCCTTGAGGTCATGGGCGGTACCGCCCTCAACCTGCCCACACCCCTGACCGTGCGTCAATCGGGCCAGCCCGACCTCCAACTGAGCGCCAACTACGACACCAAACCCTTTGGGCCCTATACCCCCTATTATTCCTGGCGGATCAGTCTTTGGGACAAGGAGCAGGCCTGGGAAATCAGCCAGGTGCATCATCGGATTTTCCTTACCAATCCCCCGCCGGAAATCCAGGTGTTCGCCATCCATTTCGGTTATAACTACTTCTTCCTGGGACACGCCTGGAAGCGGGGGGGGCTTATTTACCACCTGGGGATCGGCCCTGTCATCACCAATCCTGAAAACACCGTCCGGGGACAAAAACTCCATACCGCAGGGACAGGCTTGTTCGACGCGGGTTATGATTTTTCCGGTTTCGGCGCGGAGGCGTCCCTCAGCAAGAATATTTACTTCGCGAAAAACGGCTTCATCTCCCTGGAGCTGGCTTTCATCGCGGGCTGGGCCTGGTGGGTACCGGTTTTTGACGGCTCGGCGGACGTGCCGAACCTGGCCCTGCACGGGCACATAGGAACCGGATTAAGTTTTTAAAGGACAAGCTTCATGAAATCATTCGCCTGGGCCGTTTTTTTGACGTTCCTGGGGTTTGGGGCGGTTGGTTCGCTAAGAGCCCAGACCCTTTCCCTGGAAATAATGGGAGGAACGGGGATTAACTTCCCCACTCCCTTGACCTTTCACCAGGACGGCTACCCGGATATCCAAACTTCCGCCAACTACGATACCAAGCCCTTCGGACCCTTCGCCCCCTATTACGCCTGGCGGGTCGGCCTTTGGAACGGGGACGAGGCCTGGGAATTGGAGCAGATCCACCATCGTCTTTTCCTGACCAATCCCCCGCCCGAGGTCCAATATTTTGCCGTTCATTTCGGCTATAACTATTTTTTCTTCGGCCACGCCTGGAAAAAAGGCGGATTGGTTTACCATATTGGGATCGGCCCCATCGTCAGCAACCCCGAAAGCAGCGTCCGGGGCCAGGTCAAGCAGGAAATCGGGACTGGAATTTTTGACGCCGGTTATTATCTCTCGGGCATCGGATTCCAAACGACCTTGGGCAAGGATTTCTATTTCTCGAAAAACGCTTTTGTGGTGGCGGAAGCTGCCATGACTTTCGGCTGGGCCTGGTGGGTTCCCATCGCGGACGGCTACGCCGACGTGCCTAATATCGCCCTGCACGGACATATCGGAATAGGTTACGATTTTTAATTTAAATTATTTACTCCCTCACGACCTTCGACATCGTTAAAGCCTGCCCCCCGAGAAAGACCCGATCCCCCTCGCAGCGCACCCTTACGACCCCTCCCCGGGACGAGGCCTGAAAGGCGGTGAAGGATTTTTTTCCCAAGCGGTCCCGCCAAAAGGGGCCCAGACTGCAATGGGCCGAACCTGTCACCGGATCCTCGGGGATACCGGCGGCGGGGGCGAAAAATCGGGAGACAAAATCAAAGGCTGGATTGTTGGACAGGCAAGTGACAATGACGCCGTGGCGTTTTTTATCCAAGAAAGTCCCCATCAATTTAAAATTCGGCCTAAGACTCCTCAAGACTTCCTCCGACTCCACTTCCACCAGGTAATGGGCGTCATTTTGGCCGACACTTAACGCCGCGGTTCCCAGGGAGGATTCCAGGGATTCGGGCGCAGCGCAGGGGGCCGCGGGTTTCGCCGGAAAATCCAGCTCAATCCAATCCCCCTCCTTGCGGGCCGTTAACAAACCGCTTTTGGTGTAAAACAAGGCCTGGCTCCCTTGGTCTAAAAAACCCTTTTCCCAAAGGATATGGGCGCTGGCCAAGGTCGCGTGCCCGCACAGCTTCACCTCCATCCGGGGGGTAAACCAGCGGAGACGGTATCCGGATTGCTCCGCGTGAAGAAAAGCCGTTTCGGACAATTTCATTTTTTGGGCGGCCGCCTGCATCCAAAGGCCTCCCACGGGATGTTCCAACAGGCAAACACCCGCCGGATTCCCCGAAGCGGGGTCGTCGGTAAAGGCGTTGACGGTGTAAATCGTTTGCGGCACTGATT
>CAZUXW010000071.1:3970-15961 GCA_964624625.1 uncultured bacterium | reverse complement strand
TCATGACGGACCCGGAATTCGCCCACCGCACCTATGTGGAACCCATCAATCCCGAAGTCATCCGCAAGATCATCGAAAAGGAACGCCCGGACGCGCTCTTGCCAACCCTCGGGGGCCAGACAGCCCTCAACGCGGCGGTGGCCTTGGCCGAAAACGGGACACTCAACGAATTCAAGGTCGAATTGATCGGGGCGAACCTGGCCGCCATCAAGAAGGCGGAAGACCGCCAGCTCTTTAAAGACGCCATGTTGAAAATCGGGCTCGACCTTCCAAAATCCCTTACCGTCAAGAGCCTGGAAGCGGGATTGGGCTTTTCCGAAACGAACGGCTATCCCGTCATCATCCGGCCCGCTTTCACCCTGGGCGGGACCGGGGGCGGTATCGCCTATAACCGGCAGGAATTCGAGGAAATCCTCGGCAAGGGGCTCGATCTTTCGCCCATCCACCAATGCTTGGTTGAGGAATCGGCGCTTGGCTGGAAAGAATATGAAATGGAGGTCATGCGCGACCTCAAGGACAACGTGGTCATCATCTGTTCCATCGAGAACATGGATCCCATGGGCATCCACACAGGCGACTCGGTCACCGTGGCCCCGGCCCAGACCTTGACGGACAAGGAATACCAGCGCATGAGGGACGCTTCCATCGCCTGTATCCGGGAAATCGGCGTGGACACGGGCGGCTCCAACATCCAGTTCGGCGTGGATCCCAAGACGGGCCGCATGATCATGATCGAGATGAATCCCCGCGTTTCCCGCTCCAGCGCCCTGGCCTCCAAGGCCACCGGTTTTCCCATCGCCAAGATCGCGGCCAAGCTGGCGGTCGGCTATACGCTGGATGAGCTCTTTAACGATATCACCAAGTACACCAAGGCGGCCTTTGAGCCTTCCATTGACTATGTGGTGACCAAAATTCCGCGATTCACCTTTGAGAAGTTTCCCGATGCCGAGGACATCCTCAATACCTCCATGAAGAGCGTTGGCGAGACCATGTCCATTGGACGGACCTTCAAGGAAAGCTACCAGAAGGCCCTGCGTTCCATGGAAACGGGAACCATCGGCTATGGCGCTGACGGCAGGGAATTCAAGGAAGGCCGCTGGACCAAGACCGGCGCCCGAAAACCAAAACCCCTGCCCCACGACTTGCTGGACGCCCAGCTTCGCAAACCCACTTCCCAAAGGCATTTCTTTATCCGCCAGGCCTTCTTACAGGGATACGACGTGGACAAGATCTACAAACTCACCGCCATCGACCCCTGGTTCCTGAACGAGTTGAAGGAGATTGTGGAGCTGGAAAAGGAGTTGGAAAAAACCACTTCCAGGAGCGGACAGCTCAAAACGAAGCTTCCCGAGGAATTGCTCCGCCGGGCCAAGGCCATGGGCTTTTCGGACGCCCAGCTGGTTTTTCTGACGGGAAAAAAAGAAACGGAAGTGCGCCGGTACCGCAAGACCCTAAAGGTCATCCCCGTTTACAAAATGGTGGATACCTGCGCCGCCGAGTTCGAGGCCTTTACGCCTTATCTCTACTCAACCTATGAATTGGGGAAGTCCTCCATTGCCGGTAAAGACTTGGAATCGGCCCCGACCAAGGAAAAAAAGATCATGATCCTGGGGGGCGGGCCCAACCGCATCGGCCAAGGCATTGAATTCGATTATTGCTGCGTGCACGGGGCCTTCGCCCTGCGTGATGACGGCTACGAAGTCATCATGGTGAACAACAATCCGGAGACCGTCTCCACCGACTATGACACCTCCAACCGGCTCTATTTCGAGCCCCTGACCTTTGAGGACGTCATGAATATCCTGGACCGGGAAAAACCCAAGGGGGTCATCGTCCAATTCGGCGGTCAAACGCCCTTGAAATTGGCCGTCTCGCTAAAAAAAGCCGGTGCTCCCATCATCGGTACCTCGCCCGAATCCATTGACGTGGCGGAAGACCGCCAGCTTTTCGGGGCCATGCTCAAGCGCCTCAAGATCCGCCAGCCGGATAACGGGATCGCGATGAACGTCAAGCAGGCCAAGCCGGTTGCCCGGAAGGTCGGCTATCCGGTGGTGGTGCGCCCCTCCTATGTCCTGGGCGGGAGGGCCATGGAAATCGTCTATGACGAGTCCTCGCTCGATGAATTCGTCGCCAAGGCCGCGGAGGCGGCCCCGGACAAACCCATCCTCATCGACCATTTCCTGGAGGATGCCCTGGAAGTGGACGTGGACTGCGTGTCCGACGGCAAGGAAGTGCTCGTCGCTGGCATCATGGAGCATATTGAGGAGGCCGGCATCCACTCGGGCGACTCGGCTTGCGTGATTCCCCCCTACACCCTGCGCGAGGACCAGATCGCCAATATCAAGAAATTCACCAGGGAGATGGCCCTGTCCCTGAAGGTCAAGGGATTGATGAACGTCCAATACGCCATCAAGAACGACATGGTTTACGTCTTGGAAGTGAATCCCCGGGCTTCCCGCACCGTGCCTTTTGTTTCCAAGGCCACGGGCGTTTCCTGGGCGAAGGTAGCGGCCCGCCTCATGGCGGGGAAGACTATCGCGGAGTTAAAGCTGAAGGAAGTCTCCTATCTCAAGCACATCGCGGTGAAAGAAGCGGTCTTTCCCTTCAACCGGTTCCCCGGTGTGGACACGGTGCTGGGCCCGGAAATGAAATCCACGGGTGAAGTCATGGGCATCGACCAGGATTTCGGCATGGCCTTCGCGAAGAGCCAGATGGCGGCCAACTCGGCCCTGCCGCTGAAAGGGACGGTATTCGTGTCCGTCAAGAACAAGGACAAGCGTACGGTCATCTTTATCGCCAAACGCCTGAGCGACATGGGCTTCAAACTGGTGGCGACCCAGGGGACGGCCCAGGCCTTGACCAGCAACGGGCTGGAAGTGACCGTCGTGCGCAAGGTCCATGAGGGAAGGCCCAACGTGGTGGACTTGATCAAGAACGGGGAAATCCAGCTGATCATGAACACCCCTGCGGGGAAGGGCCCCCGGTCCGACGATTTCCAGATCCGCCGCACCGCGGTGGTTTACAACGTGCCCTGCATCACCACCCTCTCCGCCTGCGCCGCCGCGGCCAACGGCATCGAGGCCCTGAAGAAGCGGGAGATCAAGGTGAAGCCGCTTCAGGACTATCATTCCGTCAACGGATAAGAACCGTTAAGGAAAAAACGGAAAAACCTATTCACCACAGGTTCGCTTCGCGGACCACGGAGGCACAGGTAGGATCTCAAAAAAATGGCAAAATATTCTAATGGTTTTGCCACTCTTCGAAGGGTAGTAATCATCAAAGGATTTATCTTTAATCTTACCTGTGCCTCTGTGGGGGCGAAGCCGCCTGTGGTGAAAGGGTTTGGTTCTTTTTCCGTTAAAAGGTTTTTCCGGAAAAGTTGCGTGTTTCAGAAATATATTTTCTGGCGACTGTCGGACTCCCCGCCTTTTGTTTTCCGGAAATCGGAAAATCCGGCCAATTAGGGCCTTTTACCCCCCTGCAACTTTTTCATTTCCGGGCGCGTCCTAAGGGCGAGTGCGGAAATAAAATTCAGGAGGAATCAAATGAAAAAGAAAACAGCTTTATTGGTTTTGGCTCTCTTCGCGGGAACGACCGGTTTTTCCATGGCGGATCCCTATTTCGCCGCCAAGGTGAGGGTGGCCCCGGGAATTAACGTGGGCTTCGGCAATAGCCCCGTGGCGGCGGCTGACCGGCGCGCCCCACTTCCCCTGGCGGTGGCGGACCGCTGTAAACCATCACCGGTGGTTGTCCGTCCGGTTTACGACCGCAGGATCGCCCTCCTGAACCGCTGGCAGTGGAATCACCGCCACCGCTCGGACCGCCGCTTCGATCGGGACGGGGACCGGAGCCGCCGGGATTTCGACCGCTCCTATGGGGATCGGGACCGCAGGGACTAAATCATCCCAAAATCGAGGATGAGGGTTGAAGGGGCGGACCGGAAGGTCCGCCCCTTTTTTTATTCCGGAGGGATCCCCTCTGGTCGGGCGGGAAGATTGCCTTTCCCACCGGAAAGCGCCGGATATCCTTCCTTAAAAAATATGCACTTATTTTAGGTGCTTTTATCCCGGCGCTCGTTGGGATTGATCCCTTCACGGCGGAGGGGACCGTTGTTAAATCGATTTGTGGAAATTTTTCCAGTTCCAGCGGGAGTGATAAACTCGCGGACATTCTAAATTTGTCTTGTGAATTTTCTCGATAAAAAAATATTCGGAGGTAGAATTAAAATAACCAAAAAAATTGGTGAAATAATAACGCCTGCCAGCGTTATTCTGAAAAGGTGAACGAATGGCCGCACTACAGGAAAAGCGCCGTTATAAGCGGTTCGATTTCCAAAAATCAGTCAAAATATTTCCCGTCCTCCCCTCCAAGTCCGGAAACATCTACGAAGTCCAAACCCAAGCCGTCCAGGTAAAAGCCGTTGATATCAGCGAGGGCGGACTACGCTTGGAAACGGATGCCGATCTCAATGAGAATTTTCTCGTCAAGATGCATTTTGAAATGACCAAGGACCGGCCGGTTGAGGTGTTCGGGCGGATCATGTGGTCCAGCGAAAAGCAGCACGGGATCCGCTTCATGATCGCCGACCACGAGATCCAACACGGCGTCCGCGCCATCGCCAAGAAAAAAGCCTAGCCCCAAACTAAGGCCTCCACGGAAAATCCAGCCTCGTTTTAGCCGCGGATGAACACGGATTAACACAGATAAACTAAAACATTATTCAACGGTTTTAAAATCTTTGGCCATCCGTGTTTATCCGTGTTCATCCGTGGCTGAATTGCCTGTGGCTTTCTTCGCGGTCTTTGCGCTTTCGCGGTGAAATTTGGTTTTCTTCATCTTGTTGTTCTCCTCGCTATCTTCTAAACTGGCCCCATGGAAAACCGCTTCCACATTTATTACGGCTACGGCAAGGGTAAAACCACCGCCGCCGTCGGCTTGGCCATCCGAGCCCTCGGGGCCGGTCAAAAGGCCGCCATCCTCCAATTTGACAAGGGTTACGACGGGGTCAACGAGCATTATTCCGAGCGTAAGATCCTTCGCGGGCTTCCCAACTTAACCCTGTTTCCCTTCGGCAAAGAACGGGTATTGGGGCCCGGCGCTTTTCGCTTTAAAAATGAGGCCGGCGATTTTGAGGAAGCGAAAAACGCGCTGGAAAAATCCAGAAGCCTGATTACGGACGGTTCACAGCAGCTTCTTGTCCTGGACGAACTGCTCGCGGCGGTGATGTGCAAATTGGTCGCCCCGTCGGAGGTGATGGACCTGGTGGATCTCTACGACCAAAACCGAAGATGCGAGCTGGTCATCACGGGCCACCAGGTTTGGCCCGAATTGGTGGAAAGGGCCGATTTGGTGACGGAAATGCGCAAGGAAAAGCATTACTTCGACCAAAAGATGCCTTCTAAAGAGGGAATCGAATTTTGAACCACACAGTTAACGGAGTTGCGCGGAGTGAGGATTTTTTAGATTTAGGAAGATTTCGGGTTGTGCCAGGTTAACTCCGTGTCACTCTGTGGTAAGAGGCCTTGCGTTTGATAAAAACTAAACTCCATTCCCCCATCCCTTACTTCCTCCTGGCCGTCCTCGCGGGGTTGGTCCCGGTTTTAAACAATAAATACCAAGCCGCTTTTTTTCCGGCCCTGTCCCCCGGGGTCATTGAAATCCTTTCTGTTTTTGCGGGAATTGCCGCGTCGGCCTTAGGGTTCGCCAGGCTCTGGGTCAAACTGGTCCAGCGGGATGGGGCCAGAGGTCTGGTCCGCGGGGCAGCGGAAGGCCGAATCCTTTCCGGCCCCCAGACCCCCAATGAGGTCGTCAACGCCGGAAGGATTGTCTCCCGTTTAGTCCGAAACGCCGATGAGGATCTTCGGGAAATCAACCCGGATTTCACCCTCAGCTCCCTGGACCGGCTTGAACATTACCTGCCGGAGCTGATGATGGAAATTCAAAGCGAGGAAGACGCGAGGATCCGCCTGGGGGTGGTGGGCATCTATCTGGGAGAAACACTCTGCCGTTGTTTTGGCTGGCAGTGGTTTTTCCGGGCTGATCCCTCGATGAATCAATTCAGCTATACGGCCTCCGTGATCCGCCTGGGCGGGCGCGAACTGGATCCCTTCGCCTGGGCTTCGGATTTATTGACGGGCAAACATAGACTGTCGGACCTATTGAAGGAAATTAAATAATGTCAACCACCAAGACGCCAAGGCGCCAAGAAGGGCGGAGGGGAAGAACCGCCGCCCCAAGAGTGGGAAACCGAAGGGGAAAAATGAATCGGTTCACTTGCGTCTTTTTTTGTCTTCCGCTTTTCTTGGCGGTTTGGTGCCTGGGTGGTTCAATGGACCTGGCCTTCGCGTCCTGCCAGGGGGATCCGCGGTTTGACCGCCAGTCGGTCATCCACTTAACCGGTGACGCCCTCCCCCCCACCTATTTCCACAACTTATCGACGGCCCAAATCGAATCCATGCGTCATATCCACTATCATTCGGGGCTCCAACATAATCCCGGATTAACCTTGGCCGAGCATGAGTTAAAAACGAATTACCAAATCAGCGGCTTGACCCATGGGAGGGGAGCGGGGGTCTGTGTTTGGGTGGAGTCCCTCCAGGTGTTTTTTGGTTTTGGCAAGATGGATGTTTATCTTTCCAGCCAATATGCCGAGGGAACCTGCCAGTATGGGGTCATCTTGGGGCATGAGAACCAGCATGTGGCCATCAATACGAGGGTCTACCGGAAATACCGGGCCTTGATGGAGCGGGCCCTTCTTCGGGATAGAAGAATCCCCACGAAGGGGAACCCCCTGAGCGTCCAGTCCATGGCCCAGGGAAAAGCCATGATCGCACGCCTTATCAACGGCTTGACCAATCCCCTCTACGAGCGTTTCAAGAGGGAAGTGGTTTCGGAAAACGCCAAAATCGACACCATCGCCAACTATAAAAGAACCCAGGCTCTTTGCAAGGAATGGTAGTACCACCGGCCTCCGTACTCCGCTGTCCGCCCTCCGGAAAACAAAAGAATCTCGTTTTGATAGCTCTTGAATTGATACGGTTGGTGTCCGCTTCTTGACCCAAACTGTGGCGCCGCAGGCGTCCCAATCCTTTTATTGGGAAAGGATTGGGACAGTCAAATCTTGTCCCTCGGCTTGAAGGCCTCGGGGCAGGCGCTTGTGGGGGTGGAAGCCGCCTGTGGTGAAAGGCCGTTGCCGGCCGCTGGTTGGGAGTTTCTAGAAGGTTGAATCTATCCCGTGGTGGAGACGGTCGGTTCAAAAAAAAAGCCCCTGGGGTTTCCCCCAGGGGCTTTTGTCGTACAAGATACTTATATCTTGCGGACGTTTTCAGCCTTCAAACCCTTTTGACCTTGTGAAACTTCAAATTCCACGCGGTCTCCTTCATTCAGGGATTTAAATCCATCTGTCTGAATAGCGGAGAAGTGAACAAATACATCTTCACCTCCGTCTTGGGAAATAAAACCAAAACCCTTCTCGTTCTTAAACCACTTCACTGTTCCTTGTGCCATGAGCTAGAAACCTCTACTTATCTAAAATTTTACTACTTCAACGGGCGGTTAGGCTCCGAAGAAGTTGCCATCATACTAGAAACGCCCTTAAAGGAAAGTAAAAAACCCTCGTTTTGCGGGGAAAACCAGCGGGATGTCACAGGTTAAACATAAGGAGAAAATGGCTTTTGGCAAGAGCCCATTGATTTTTGCCAAGACTTTATGGCGGTTCAGTCCCTTTTTTAAATGTTTCTTGAAAATGATCCGGGCTATTTCACGGGATCGGCGGAAAAAATGGAATAAACCCCTTGTGGAAACTTAAGGTTATTTGTCCTTTTTTTGACAATTTGTGGTGAAAATTAAGGGAAAACCTAAAAAGGATATTTGGCTAAATTAGGCCCATTCTTCAGAGAAAAGGGTTGGAGAGGGTGATTGGCCCTGAAAATGCATAAGTTTAACAGGTCTTTGAGCGTTCCATTTCCAAGCTCAAATCGGGGGAATCGCGTGAGCCGGAATAAATTAAGAATATTAGTGGTTTGCGCGCCGGTTCTATTTTCGATCATCGGCATGGGCTGTAACAGGCCCTTTGACCCTGTTTCACCGATTCCGGTCGTTCCAACCGCGACTTCCACTCCAACCCATGTTGGCACATGGATCAGCACTTCCACGGTGGTTTCCGGCGTCACCACCCAAACACCGACGCCTACCCCTTGAACGAAGCAGCCCCGTCCCTGGAATAAATTCGCCTCCAAAATCACCATACTCTGAGGGTTCAATTCAGGGTGGGGGGCGATATGGTAAAAGTCATCATTTTCATCATTGGCGTGATGATGGTTCTCTTAATCCTGGTTTTTGCCGGTTGCGGCAAGCCCCCGATCTTTTATCCACCCATCGCCTTGACCCCCGCGCCTGTAACCCTTTTGCCGAGCCCCTCGCCGATCGCCTCCGTGGGAACCATGACCCCGACTTGGACTTCTACCCCATTCCAGCCTACCAGCACTCCCGTTCCCCCGAGCCCCACGAATACCCCGGTGCCGACGAATACCTTCACTTTCACGCCCACGCCCCTTATCACGGTGATCGCTTCCGTTACTCCCTGCCAAACCTACGCGCGCTTCGGGGAAACCAACTTCGCGTCCGGCGCGATAACCTTCACCCTGTTGAACACCGGAACCGTGTTTCAATCCTACACCGTAAGTCAACCCTCCAAGTTATTAAACGCCTATGTTAGCTGTATCTCGGCCTCGCCTGGCGCGACCGTTCAGTTTGGGGTTTATTCGGACTCTGGCGGCTTTCCTTCGTCCCTGATTTTCTCGGACAGCGTCAAGCCTGCCTACGGATATACGAATTGGATGCAGGCGCCGTTCGGGGGGATTTCATTGAGCCCGGGAACTTACTGGATCGCCTTCTCGACGGTTTCCGGCACGGTTGCCATGCAACTGGCTTCCGGATCATCCGCCCATATGACGACGATCCCCCAAATCATGCCGGCGGTTTTCCCGGTCGGCTCCGCCAAACCAAATCCGCCCGCCGTCGCGGGACAAGGCTACATGGGCGGGTACCTCAGCACTTGTTTTTAGAATTTCCCGGCTAAAGTAAATTCAGCGCTTCAGGGTTTTGAGAAAAGGACTCTTGGAAAAACTTATTCCAGGACCAGAACCTTGAATATCTTTTCGTAGGGGTTGGAAGAGGTTTTTGACTTGAACCGGATGAAATAAATGTTGTTGGCCACCCGATTGCCCCCCTTGTCCTTGAGGTCCCACAGGTAAACCGCGTCCCCGTTCATGGAAATCCTTTGAGTGAATATTTCCCTGTCCCTTGCCGTGAAAATGGATATTTCAAGGGCCGTGGGTGACGCTGCCCTAATGTCCCAGTGGATCAACGAACCACGGGAAGGGTTGGGATAGGGCAGGGAGATTGAAAAGATTCCGGCGGTAGAAGTGGTGGTTGGGGCACCCGTGGAAGGGGTGTTGGTTGGCGACAAGGCTGGTGTGAAAGTGGGGGAGTTCGTTAAGGTGGTGGTGGGAGTGTTGGAAGGGGTCGGAGGCGGAGTCGGCGGATTCGCGGGGGAATAGGCGGGTGATTCGGTAAAAGTCACCGTGGGGGTGTTGGAGGTAGTTGGAGTGGGAGAAGAGGTGGTTGTTAAGGTCGGCGTATCGCTGGGAGTGAGGGTTGGCGAGTCGGTGGACGAAGGGGTGGGAGAAAAGGGCGCGGTTGCCGTGTCCGAGGCGGTAGGGGTTGGTGAATCCGTTGAAGAACTGGAGGGTGTATCGGTGGGGCTGTTGGCGGCGGTTAAGGTTGGAGTTTGAGTTTCCGTATTGGTCGAAGTGGTTGAGGCTGTATTGGCGGGAGTTAAGGTCGGAGTTAGGGTCGGGGTATAAGAAGGGGAGTCGGTCGGGCTGGGTGTCGGCGTGGAGGTGGCCGTCTCCGTGGGTTGGGGAGTTGGAGAGGATGAAGCTGTGTCGGTTGGGGTTGGCGTGAGGGTAGCCGTGGGACTATCGGTGGTGGTTAACGTGGGGGTAGAGGTCGGCGAATCGGAGGGTGTCGAGGAGGGCGTGGGGCTGGGCGAGGAAGAAGGGGTTAGGGTCGGAGTGTCGGAGGGGGAAGGCGAAGGACTGTTGGTTGAAGTGGGGCTGGGAGAATTGGAAGGCGTGAGGGTGGCCGTGGCGGTCGGGGTGGAGGAGGGGGAAAAAGTCGGGCTGGAAGTGGGGCTTAAGGTCGCGGTGGCGGTAGGAGAGGCTGTCGGGGTTTTCGTGGGAGTCTTGGTGGCGGTTTTGGAAAAAGTTGGGGTGGGACTTGGGGTTGGGGTCCTCGAGACCGTGGGGGTAAAGGTCAGGAAGGTGGTTTGCAGGGCCGCGGCCAGGTTGAGGCGTCCATAGGTGCCGGCGCCGGTGGGATGGGAGTGGGGATAAACCGTCATCGCCGTGGAAGTCAGGCGGAATTGGGCGTAAACCTCCGAAGCGGACCAATCCGGATGCAGGGCCAAGAGCAGCACCGCCGCTCCCGTGATGGTGGGGGCGGAGAAGGAAGTCCCGGAGGCGGTCCCGTAGTTCGGATCGGAGGGCGATATATCGAAGTCCGTGTTGGGGGCGGGGCAGAGCTGGGTCCCGAAAAAATCATCGTCGGGATCAAAACAAGCGTTAGGCGGCCCGCCATCGCAGAGGTTCGCGCCTCCGGGAGCCATTAAGTTGAAGCTCCCGGCTACTGTTGCGGCGTTGGAATAGTAGGTCATGTTGCCGGCCTTGTCCGTCGCGCCAGCCGCGATCACCCCTGGGTAACCGGCCGGAAAATCGAGGGGCCGGATCCGGCTGACGGTGGATTCATTTCCCGCCGAGGCCACCACCAGGCATCCGGCGTTCAAGGCGGCGGTGATAGCCGCGCCTTCCATGGCGTCGGGCGCGGTGGACCCCAGGGAAAAATTGAGGATCTTGGCCCCGTGGGAGACGGCGTAATTCGTGCCGTCGATGATGTTCTGGGTGGTGCCGCTCCCGGTGTTGTCCAAAACCTTGATGGGGATGATCCGCACCAGGCCCGGCATTCCGGCCACTCCCGCCACCGCTCCGCTGTAGGGGCCTGTGCCGCATGCGGCGGGGCTGGTGGGGCCCTCGTTGTTCCATTGTCCCGCGACGATCCCGGCCACCATGGTGCCATGGCCGAAATCGTCCGAGCTATTGGTGGTCCCCGTCACGGAATTGAAACCAGGCAGGAAAAGGGACGGCGGCAGGTCCGGGTTATTCGCGGCGATTCCCGTGTCCAGGACCGCCACCGTCACGGGGGAGGTAATGGATCCGCATTGGCTTTGGAGGTATCCCCAGCCGGAAGTCACGGGAGCGGAGAAATCGGAATTGAGCGCGTGGATCTGGACGAAGGGCCAACCGAAAACACCGGCCGTTGTTCCGATGGCGGGGCTGTAGGAAGCGCTGAATTCGGTGGGAGGGGCGCAGTTCAAATGGGCGTGGTAGATGTAGTTGGGCTGCGCCGATTCCACGGAAGGGTCCTTCCGTAATTGGGCGAGCGCCTCCTCCACCCCCTGGAGGGAATTCAGCCTGATTTTGTGGAGGTGGATGCGGGAAAGCTCCTGGCCCTCACCCAGGGGGGCAAAGGTCCTTTGCCTGGCCGATTCCCCTGTGCCGGCCTTGAACCGGACCAGGACTTCGCCTGGGACATATTCCTCCTGTCCTCCCGGGAGAAGTCCCGCGGAGGCGGAATGGGAGGAGAGCAGGAACAGGCAGGTTCCCAGGTACCGGTAGGGTTTGGAAAAAATCATGTTTTGTCTTTCGTTCGGGCGGTCACGCCGGAATTTGCCGGAAAGAATAGCACAAGGAGGATGAAAGATTATAAAAAGCGGGCCGATTAAAGGGTAAACGATTGGTAATACCGCTATTGGAAGCCTTGATGCCTTTTCGTTTAATCCCTTCTCCCCCCAGGGGGAAGGGGTGATTTCCAAGAGGCTCCAAAGGTGGTTCATTCCTTACGGCAAGGGTGTAAAATCGATTATCCGAAACC
>CAZUXW010000071.1:0-3870 GCA_964624625.1 uncultured bacterium | reverse complement strand
CTCCAAAGGTGGTTCATTCCTTACGGCAAGGGTGTAAAATCGATTATCCGAAACCCAAGGAGAATCCATTGAAAATGATCCGACGATTCCTCACAACCGCTCTTGTCCTTCTATTCACCACAGGTCTTCTATCCGCCGCCGAACTCAATTGGCTGGTGAATGGGGATTTCAAATCCAAAATCGCCTGGTCTGGTTATGTCAACCTTCAGCCCGGCAAGGACGACAAGCCTTCCCTCTATATAGAGAACACCAAAGCGGATTGGACCTCCGCCAGCCAAAAGGTTGTGATGCCCCAGCCGGCGCCCCCTACCCTGGAAATTTCCGGCTGGCTCAAGACTGAAAAGGTGGTCAAGGGCTCCAAGGATTGGGAAACGGCCCGCATGACGGTGGTCTTTTACGACAAGGCAGGCGTCCGCCTGGGGGATTGGCCTCCGCCGATCGCCCAGGTCCAGGATACCCACGACTGGGATTTCTATTCCAACCAATACGCGGTTCCGGCGGGAACCAGTTGGGCCGTCATCGAGTGTTCCTTGGGTAACGCCATGGGAAAGGTGTGGTTTTCGGACTTGAAATGCCTGGCCTACGATTTCGACCTGAAACCCCTGACCCCGGGATCCCCCGCCCACCCGGACCGCAAACCGCCTTCCGTCCTCAAGAGCGACAATTGGATTTCCAACCCCGGCTTCGAGATTCCCGGCTCCATGGAATGGGGACAGGCCCACTTGGCGGGCGGAGGACACCAATCGGCCCATTGCGACTTGCTGGTCAATGAGGCGCCCAGCTGGAACCTGTCCCAGCAGGATCTCAATCTGGGGGATGTGAAGCCCGCTTACGTGGTTTACGGCGGCTGGGTGAAAACGGCCAAGGTGGTCCGGGGCAAGGAAGAATGGGAAGCGGCAAGGCTCGGCATCGACTTCCGCGACGCGAACGGCAAGCAAGTGGGAGGCTGGCAGGACTCCGTTTGCAAGGTCGTGGGTGACACGGATTGGACTTATTACGAGAAGAAATTTGTTCTCCCGGCGGGAACGGGACAAATCCATGTGGACGCGGGCCTGGGCAATTGCGTGGGGAAGGCCTGGTTCGACGACCTGTCCCTGACCCTGTTCGACGCCTCGGACAAAAAAATAACGGCGGTTCGGGTGACGGAACAGGCGACCGATACTTCCGACTGGTACCCCTACGCCAGCCCCGCGAAGATTTCGGACGCCCCCCTGGACCTGTCGTATCTCAATGAGAAGCCCGCCGGAACCCGCGGCTTCGTGGCGGTCAGGGGCGGACACTTCGCCTTCGCCGATGGAACCAGGATCAAGTTCTGGGGCACCGATGGGGTGGGGCCCAACCTTTTCGTGGGTCACGAGGAAGCCGATGCCACGGCCCTCCGCATGGCCAAGCTCGGCATCAACCTGGTCCGCCTTCACTTTTTGGACAACGACTGGGGAGAGAAGAATATCTTTGATCCCAAGGCCGACAACACCCAAACGTTCAATCCCGATACCCTGGACCAGTTGGATTACCTCATCGCCGCCCTGAAGAAAAACGGCATCTACGTCTATCCGGACTGGTCCGTGGGGCGCAAGTTCCGCCCCGGGGACAAGGTTCCGGCCTACTCCGAATTGGAGGATGGTTCCAAGACGGTCATCCATTTTTCCCGGAGGATCATCGACCTCAATAAAAAGTACGCCGAAATGCTCCTGACCCACGTCAATGCCTATACGGGCATGGCGCTCAAGGACGACCCGGTCTATGTGGGCAACGAGATCGTCAACGAGTCCTCCATCTTCTGCGGCTTCGGCGAGCAGAAGTTTCCCGAACCCTATTGGGACGAGCTCCAGGGGATGTACCAGGCTTGGGGAGGGAAGGGAAAGATCACCCGCTTCAAGTTCGATTGGGATTCCCAGAAATTGGTGCCGGTCCGGAACCAGGAGAACGAGGAACAGAGCATGAAATTCCTCCTCAAAACGGTCATGGACAGCAACCTCGAGATGAAGGCCTTCCTGAAGAAGATCAGCCCCCATGCCTTGCTCACGGGGAGCAATATGGGTCTGCCGGTCCTGGGCAACCTCAAGAGCGACTCGGTGATGGATTTTATGGATACCCACGCCTATTGGGACCACCCCCAGATCTGGAACATTGCCGGCGGCTGGTCCAATGTGGACAGGGCCCCCATGAACAATAACAGCCAGTTGAAAAGCCCCTTCCAAGGGTCGCTCCTTTTCAGCCTTTCCCACGCTCCAGTGGAAGGAAAGCCCCTCATCGTCACGGAGTGGAACGACTGCGTGCCCAACGAATACCGGCTGGAGGGGACGGTCCTGATGGCGGCCTACGGTTCCTTACAGGACTGGGACGGGATGCTCCAATTCGACTACGGACCAGCGCTCATTGGCTCGGTGAAGTTGAACAACTTCTCGATCAACAGCCGTCCCGACAACGAGCCTTTGTACCAGGCTGGGGCCCTCATCTACCGGCTGGGTTTGTTAAAACCTGCCTCGGAGCTGTTTCCCGAGGGTGTCGCAGATTCGGAAATCACCTCCCATGGAAGCAAGAGCCCCTGGCTGTTCGACCATCCCTGGCTTCCTTATGTCGCCAAGGTGGCCAAGCAATTCATCGGCAATAAGGAGGTCTTCTATAAGGACACTTCGGAGCTGGAGAAAAACCACGACCCCCAGGCTAAAACCATCAAAAGCTCCACCGGCGAAGAGATGCTTGATTACGGCAAGGGTGTTCTAAAGTTGGATAGTCCCTTCGTTCAGGGATTTACCGGCGCCATCGGGACCGGCTTGCCGCTGAAGGCGTCCGGATTTGAAATTACCGCTGATAAGCGCAATCCCTGGGCCAGCGTGATGGCCGTAACCTTGGACAAGGCGCCATTGGCGTCGTCCCAAAAAATTCTGTTAACCGCTGCGGCCCGCGCGGAAAACAGCGGCCAAGTTTTTAATGCCACCCGGACGGCTTTGAAGGTCCCGGGACAACCACCCATCCTCATGCAGGGGGTCGCGGCCGAAATTTCGATCGCGGACCAGTCGGCGGTAAGTTTTGTGGTCCATCCCTTGGATGAAGAGGGCAAGATCGGGCCTCCCCTTAAAAGTTCGACGGATAAGGGGATCCTGAAATTCAAAATTTCCCCCAAGGACCATGCCGCCTACTATATGATTGACGCGATTTAACGGGAGTAACGGAATAGGTGACAGCCGCGACAAAGCCTCGTTTGAAAATCAACGAAATCTACCTGAGCCTTCAGGGGGAATCCACCTACGCGGGGCTCCCCTGCGTCTTCATCCGATTGACCGGTTGTTCGCTGCGCTGCGTTTGGTGCGACACGGCCTACGCTTTTTTCGAGGGTCAGGACGAGGGTTTGGAAGCCATCCTGGCCAAGGTGGATTCCTTCGGGATCAAGATGGTGGAAATCACCGGCGGGGAGCCGATGGAGCAGGAAGGCGTCATCCCCTTGATGGAAGCGCTCCTCAAAAAAGGCTACCGCGTTCTTTTGGAAACCAGCGGGGCGGTGGACCTGTCCCTCGTCCCCAAGGAAGTCATCAAGATCATGGACATCAAATGCCCTGGGTCCGGCGAGGAAAAACGGAACCTTTGGGACAACCTCCAGCACCTGACGCCTGGCCGGGACGAGATCAAGTTCGTCATCAAGGACAAGGGGGATTACGACTATGCCAAGGAAAAAGTCCTTCGTCTTGCCCTGCATTTCAAGCACCCCATCCTTTTTTCCGCCGTCCACGATGAATTGGAGCCGAAGGATCTGGCCGAATGGATCACCGCCGACCGCCTGCCGGTGAGAATGCAGCTGCAGATGCATAAATACGTATGGCCTGACGAAACCCGGGGCAAATAAAGGCGCTCTCCGGTCTCCGCCGTCCG
>CAZUXW010000070.1:0-16033 GCA_964624625.1 uncultured bacterium | reverse complement strand
TTATTTCGTGGTGACGGATTTGATCAGCCCCCAGGGCGGCCTGGCGGGCAAGCAAGTGACGCAAATAGTTCTGCAGCGGTAATTATCGCCCTCCCCCTTTTGCTTTAGCGGAGGGGGAACCGGGTACATTAAAAGGTCATTGCTCGGCTGAAAACCGAAGCCCTCCCCAGGCTCAAAATTATTGTTTTCGATCCGTGAAATATCCTCCGGCCTATCCCTTTCCCCTTATAATTGCCTGACATAAAACCGGGGAGAAACCGTGCGAAGAATTAAGTCCTCGCTTGCTTTAGCTTTGTGGATGGGCTGGGTAGTTCCGGGATTATGCGCCCAAGACCTCCCCAACCCATCAGCGGCGGACCCCTCCCCCAAGCCCAATCCCATCGAGGTTTATTTCACAACCTTGAGCGGCCTCCGCTACATCGGCGAGGAGGAACTGCTTTCCGACCGGGATCTCCAAACCCGTATGGCTGCCTTAGGCGATCCGGAAGTGCTGGAGCTGATCCGGAAATCCAAAAACTCGAGCCAATGGGGTTTTTGGGGCTTGGGAACAGGATTGGCAGCCCTGGCGGGCGGATTGATCGCCGCGACGGACAATACCAGGGATGATCAAAATGTTTTAACCGGGGCGGGAGTCGCGTTGGGCGGCTTATGCCTCACCACCGCTGGAGCCCTGTTGACGGCCGAGGGCAATTCCACCAAATTCAACGCCGTCCAGCGGTATAACCGGGTGGTTTCAGGTTGGGACCAACCCTCGCCCGAATCCCCATCGGCTTCGCGGGAAGTCAAGCTCCAGCCGATAAGTGTTAAACTGACAACCTTGGGCGGGTTCGGATACTCGGTTCAAGGCAAGGAATTGTCCTGGCCCAAGGATTTCGAGGATCACATTAATGGGCTTCATGATTTTGAGGCCACCAGGCTATTGGAAAAATCAAAATCCTCGGGGTTTCTATCACAGGTTCTTCTTGGAATTGCCGTTGGGGGGGAGGTGGCGGCAATTGCGCTGAATTCAGGATCGGGGGCGGGCGGCGATAAAATCGGGTTTTGGATACCCTTTATTGGCAGTCTGCTTGTAGGGGAAACGGGTTCTTATGTCCAAATGGAGGCCAATACGGCGAAATTTAACGCGGTCAAGAGGTATAATCGATTTGCCTCGGGACAAGAACAGGTTTTACCGCCAGGGCCAAAGGACGACCAATCCTTGATGGAATTTAATAACCTCGATCCCTTGAAAAAATAAAAGCGGAATAGGTTGAGGGGTTAAAAATCCGATTCGGGCTCCGGGAAAGAGGTTGGGGATGGATTATGGAGGGGCTCAGTTGGTGATCAAAAGGCAGATCAAAGGATGAGATAAATGGCCACTTTTGGGAAGATCGTAAGAGCGTCGTTAATGTTTTCGATTATTTTTTACGGGCCCCCTATGGTTTCGGCCAAGCCCGTGGAAAAGTTAAAAAGCTCCGTCTTTAAAAAAAATCCGGTTCAGACGGAGGATTCGCGGGCGGCGGACCCGGCCCAGGTCAATTCAACCGATGATTTGGGTTTTTCCCAGGATGAAATAAAATCGGACCCTCAATTCCAAAAAGAATTGGAAGCGAGGACGGATATGCTGAGGATTCACCAGACCCTTGGCTTGATTACGGCCGTTCCCATGACGACGGAGTTTATTTTAGGCGTTGTCACGGCGAATAATGTGGCCAACGGAGGCTCGGACACGGGTCTGCACGCCACTTTAGGCATCACCACCGCCGGCCTTTATATAACGACGGCGATGTTCGCGATTTTGGCCCCGAAACCCAAGGGGACAAAGGCCAGCGGGAACACCGAACTCCACTCCATCCTCGCCTGGATCCACGCTCCACTGATGATTCTCACTCCCTTGGTGGGGGACATGGCCAATGACCGCATCGCCAATCACCAGCCCGTTGGAGACCTGGGAACCATTCACGGGATCATGGCCGCGACCCTATTGACTTCTTATTTGACATCCTTGGCGGTAATCACATTTTAAAATCGGGGAAAATCATGAATCGAACCATGGCTTGGCTGTGGCTGTTACTTACACCTTCCTTCGGGATTGCCATGGACTTGAAAGGGAATTGGGCCCTGGAAAGGTCTGAAATTACCTATACCGTGACCCACCCGCTCCATATAGTTCATGGAAAAAGTTTAAAGGCCAGGGGAAAAGGTGTATGCTATAGCGGTTCCGGTGAGTTTCACGTTGGAGTCCTCGTGAATTCGTTCGATTCCGGCGATAACAACCGGGATATGCATATGCTGCAAGTGACAAAGGCCGGGTTATACCCTTTGATTGACGTTAAAGCTGCGTTGGCCCCGGACACCGTCAATAAATTTCCGGGAACCATCGAGGCGGATGTTACCGTCCAATTCGCCGGCCAGACAGTGAAGTTTTCCCGGCTGAAGCTGCTGGGTAGGGAAGTGAAGCCGGGAGAGGCTCTCATATCCGGCGTTCTACCTTTAAAATTGAAAGATTTTAAGATTCAAGCGCCGTCCTTGCTCACCATGCCGGTTCAGGATGAGGTACCGGTGAATTTGGAGCTGTATTGGAAGCGGGTCGATTCAAGGGATTTAAAGAAAAATTAGGAGAGGTTGAGGGTTATGGCACAAACGATGGAAGCGGCGCTGGTACAAGATGGGGTTAAACCGGAGATCCTGGAAAAGGCTAACGCCAAAACCTGGGACGGACTTTCCCGCATGGCTTTCGCGGCCAATTGGGATCCGGAAAAGGACATTGACTGGAACAAGCCCATCGAATTGGGGGACATCAAGAACGGCTGGATCAATATTCTCCATTACTTCTACGAGGGGGAGTGGCAGGGCCTGGAAATTATCCAACGCCTCATGAACAAGGCGGCCCATATGTTCAAGATCAATGAAATGGTCACCTATTATTCCACCCAGTGTTGTGATGAGGCCAAACATCTTTTTGTTTTTCGTAAATACCTGTTCAAGCTTAACTCGCCCCCCGCCAAACAAAAAGCCTTTGACTGGCTGGTTTGGCTTTCCACCAGCGGGCCCATGCCGGTGGAGAGGTGGATTTTAGCGACTTATTTTACCGAAACCATGGCCGGGGCCATTTTCCAAAAGTCATTGGAATTAGACCCGATCGACGTGACGGGCAAGGAGATGATCCGCCTGATGCTCAAGGATGAGTCCCGCCACATCGCGGGAACAAAGCTGGGTGTCCAAACCTTGATGGACCACTCGGGCCCTTTTAAGACCTGGATATTAAAAATGTGGTGGAGGATATTCACTCGATTGGCCGTTAAGGAGGTCCGAAGCCTGAAGCCCTACGGGGATCAGGTGGGCTTGGATCCTGAATTTATCATTCAAAAATTTTACGCCAAAATGGCTGAGATGGACGAGTTCAGCCAAAAGTTTTTAAACGATGATTTTTCGAGGGAGTTTTTAAAGCCAAAGACGGCCGCCTAGCTTCAACAAGCGGTTTTTTTAAAATAAGGGCACATTGGCCCCGAAGGGGATTTTTATGGGCAAGCGACTTTATGTTGGAAGTCTGCCGTTTGAGACGACGGATGGTGAGCTACAGCAGCTTTTTTCGGCCTGCGGGAAAGTTGAGAGCGCCAAGGTCATCTCGGACAAAATGTCCGGAAGATCCAAGGGTTTCGGGTTCGTAGAAATGGGGACTGACGAGGAAGCAAAGGCCGCGATCGAGAAAATGAATGGAGTCACGGTGGGGTCGAGGCAGATTGTGGTCAATGAGGCCCGTCCCATGGAAGACCGTAAAAGCGGCGGCGGCGGCGGTGGCTTTAAGGGCGGCGGAGGGAACCGCGGAGGATTCGGCGGGGGCGGCGGGCGGGGCGGGGGCAGGGAAGGCGGATTCGGCGGCGGCGGCCGTGAGGGCGGGTTTGGCGGCGGTGGAGGCAGGGATAGCGGCGGGTTTGGTGAGAGGCCGCGCAGGGATAACCGCGGCGGCGGTCGAAAAAGTCCAGATGGTGGCGGATTCGGCAATCGTTGGTAATCGTTTCATGAGAAATACCTGAAGCCTTCCTCGGAATTTTGAGGAAGGCTTTATTTTTTGACATTCAACATGAGGGGACCGAAATATATGGAACCGTTGTCTTTTATTCCTTTAGGGGGATTGGGTGAAATTGGGAAGAACATGGCGCTGGTGGATTATGGCGGGAGCGCCGTGATGATCGACGCCGGTTTAATGTTTCCTGACGAGTTTCATCCCGGAGTGGATTACATCATTCCAGATTTTAATTTCATCGCCGAGCGGCCTGGCTGGCTGAAGGCGGTCCTTTTGACCCATGGGCACGAAGACCATATCGGCGCCATTCCCTATCTCCTTCAAAAATTAAACGTTCCGATTTACGGGACCAAATTGACGCTGGGCTTCGTAAAAGCGAAATTGGAGGAATTTAAGCTTAAGGAGGAGCCCACCTTCGTGGAGGTGGATCCTAAGAAAACCTTTGAGATCGGCCCCTTTCATGTCGAGTTCATCCGGGTGACCCACAGTATCGTGGATGGGTGCGGGATCGCGCTAACCACGCCGGCGGGGGTCATAATTCACACGGGCGATTTCAAAATTGACCCGACGCCCGTAGACGGGATTCCCACGGATTTAAACCGATTCGCCGATTACGGCTCCAAGGGCGTATTAATGCTCATGTCGGACTCCACCAACGTGGAGCGGGAAGGCTATACCCTTTCGGAAAAAATCGTGGGAGAGGAATTCGAAAGGATATTCCCCAAGGCCAAGAAGAGGATCATCGTGGCCTGTTTCGCCAGCAACATTCACCGTGTCCAGCAAGTCATCGAGGCGGCCAAGAAAGTGGGCCGCAAGGTCTGCATCATGGGACGGAGCATGGTGCGGAATACCCAGGTGGCGAGGGATCTCGGCTTTATGCATATTCCCAACAACCTGCTGGTTCAACCGGAAAACCTCAAGGGAATGGACCCCAAGGAAATCGTCATTGTGACAACGGGAAGCCAGGGGGAGCCGATGAGCAGTGTTTCCCGGATGGCCACGGGAGACCATAAGAACATATCCATCCAACCAGACGACATGGTCCTCCTGTCGGCCAGGACGATTCCGGGAAACGAGCGGGCCATCTCGAATATCATCAACCTGCTTTACCGGCGGGGCGCCGAGGTTTTATATGAGGCTGTCTCGGAAATTCACGTTTCGGGCCACGCCTGCCGTGAAGAACAAAAAATAATGCTGGCCTTGGTCAAGCCCAAGTATTTTGTCCCGGTTCATGGCGAGTACCGGCACTTGATCCTTCACGCGAGACTGGCGGAGGAGATGGGGGTTCCGCCCGCCAACACGATTATTTTGGAAAATGGGGAACGCTTTATCATCGAGGGAGACTCGGCGAGGATTGAAAAGGAGTTTTCCGGCGGCACCATTTTGGTCGATGGGAAACACGTCACTGATGTGGGGGAAGTGGTGTTAAGGGACAGGCTGCATTTATCCCAGGATGGTGTCGTGGTGGCCATGATCACCGTGGATGGGGCCAAGGGAATCATCGTGGGCGGGCCGGACCTGGTGACCCGGGGTTTCAGCGAAAGCCTGTCGGATGATTTGATGAATGACGCCAAGGATTTAATCCGTAAGACCTTGGAGGCGGAGATCCACGACAAGGTGACGGATTGGGGAACGGTCAAGGAAACCATGCGCAAATCGCTCCAGAAGTTTTTCTCGCAAAGATCCAACCGGCGGCCGATGGTGATGCCGGTCATCATGGAGATATAGGGGTTAAATTTTGGTGACGTCGATATCCATGCAAAGGATATTGGTCTGGTTCTCGGCCGGGTCTTTCAGCACTCCCGACGCGGTCACGCATAGGTTGCCCGAGGCCAGGGAGATGTAAGGCTCGGTAAAATACCGGTCCAGCCCGTTTAGCACCAGCGAGTAATAATAATCTTTCAAGGAATGATCGGTGGTCTTGGGAGCTGGCTGGAAGAGAAACCTCCGGCGGTCGGATACCTTCCGGATATTGCAAATCGTCTCCGTGGACTGGACCCCGTCCTGGTTGAGCAGGAAAAGGCATTCTAACTGGGGGAAGAGCCTGAGCGTCTCGGGGAACAGGGACTCCATTTCTTCCGGCGACTTATCCTTGAAGTTGTCCAAAATGGATAAGGCGATCTTTTCATATTTGTTTTTGCGGTCCTTGTCCCGGTTGGATTTTTCCGTCATTTGACGCTTGAACCTGGAGGCCACAAACACGATGCGGGCCTTGAGTCCTAAAGTGGCGGACAACTCGGTTCGTTGGGGTTTTGAAAAATACATGCCTTGAAGCATATCAGCCCCCAATTCCAGGGCCACCAAGGCGTCTTCCTCGCTTTCCACACCGTTGGCGATCACCAGCGCGCCCCACTTGCGGCTTAAATTGACCAAACTATTAAAATTGTCCTTTTTGTAACTGTCCTTGGACAGGCTGGAAACCATGACGGGGTCCAACTTAAAAACGTCCGGGTTCAACCTTAAAACCCTGTCCAAACTGGCCCGGCTCGCGTCCACATCCCGTAAACTTATCAAAAACCCGGCGGAACGGTAATTGTCGACGAATTTCCGGACTGACTCCACGTCCTTTTCCTCGTTTTTGGTCAATTCGATCACGATGGAATTGGGGTCGAGTTTCAATTTTTGGACCAAATCCAGCAGGTGGCCCGAACCCACCACGCCCTCGGTCAAAACGGAGGTTTCAAGCCGGAGGAACAGCAGGAGGCCCGGAATTTTGGATTGAATTTCCTGAAAGCCCTCCAGCCCCTTCAGGCGGAAAAGGCGGTCCAAATCCAGCGATTTGTTTTTCACCTGGGACAATTGATAAAGGGGTTCGGCCTCAATCAATTGGTGGTTCTCCGGATCGATGCCGCGGCCGATCGCTTCCAGCCCGATGACCGATTTTTTTTTGATGGAGATGATGGGTTGGTAAAAAGCGGCGGCGCTTTTTTGGTTCAATAGGTTTAAAAGGTCAATCGTAAGGGGTGGGTTTTCGGGCGATAAGGTTTCCATGAGTTACCTCCGTTTAACCTTGAATATTGCAACCGTCATGCCAAGGATTATTCCTGGACCGTTGTAAAGGTTGGGGTTGGTTCATGATGATTTCGCTTTAATTTTGTTTGAAACAAAGTTGTTTCATTTTTTATTCCCCAAGCGATTGAAGGAAACAAACTACAAATACGTCGCTTCGTCGGAAAAGTAGGGTTGGAATTGGCCGTCCCACCCTTCCCTTCATCCTTTTAAAGGCTTAATCGCATCAAAATAATCGGTTTGAATGGCATGATTATTGAATATAAAAAAGTGCGGTTTTTATACCTTGAGGCAATCAATGGAAATACTCCAAATGAAACCATCCACGCCGGCTGATTCTTTCGACTTGAAGGAAATTTTGGAAGGGGAATTTATGGCCGCCCACTTCCAACCGCTGGTCTCGGTCAGGAAAAAAATGATCGTGGGATATGAGGGTCTTATCCGGGGCCTGCACCCGGAAACCCGGAAACTGATCCCGCCGGAGGCCCTCTTTCACGAGGCGGCCAGGACGGGCCATACAGTGGAATTAGACAGGCTCTGCCGAAAAAAAGTCCTGGAGTACTTTAGGGGGATCTCGGCGGAAAGGCCCGACGCCTTATTATCACTTAATTTCGAATCCTCGATTATCGACCAGGGGGTGGTCGGCTCGGGGAACCTGATCAATCAAGTCACCTCTCTCGGCTTGAAACCGGACCGAATCGCCTTGGAAATCATTGAGTCAAATATCCGGGATTTGAGCGAACTCCAGAAATTCATACAAACCTACAGGGATTACGGTTTTCTGATCGCCTTGGATGATGTGGGGGCAGGGCATTCCAACCTCAATCGAATACCCCTGTTAAAACCCGACATCCTGAAGGTGGACCGTTACTTGGTGCAAAATATCTCAAAGGATTTTTATAAACAGGAGGTTTTCAAGTCCCTGGTGGCCTTGGCCCGGAAGATCGGTTCTTTGGTATTGGCCGAGGGGGTGGAAACGGAGGAGGAGGCCTTTTTCGTCATGGAAATGGGCGTGGATATGATTCAAGGTTTTTATTTTTCCAAGGCACAGCGATACGATCAAATTGACGACGCGACGGTTAACGCGGGAATTCAAGGGCTCGCCCGACAGTTCAAGGGAATGGTGCTGCAAAAACACAACATTAAAAAATTCAATCTCAAGAAGTATGAATTGATGACCAGGGAGGTCCAAACCGAATTGTCCAAGTCGAAAGTGGAGGAGTTTGACCGGAAGCTTTCCGAACTGATACATTATTTTCCCCTGGTGGAATGCCTTTACGTCATTGACGAGAATGGGTTTCAAAACTCCGAGACAATATTCGGCGAGATGGAGAAAGTGCGTAAGAACCGGTTCATGTTCAGGCCCGCGGCCAAGGGAACCGATCACACCATGAAGGACTTTTACTACATGATGATGGATGGCGGCCTTCGGAAAGCGACCTTTATCAGCGAGCCCTACTTGTCCTTGGCAACGGGAAACCCCTGCGTGACCTTCGCCAGGTTATTTAAGGATATCGATGGAAAAATTCATATTCTCTGCGTGGATATCAACACCCAGTATCTTCAGCAAATTACCGTCACCTAAAATGGCCGGTAAGTGGGTTTTTCTTCCGAAAAGGACGGCCGCAAGGCCGCCCTTTTCAGTTTGAGGAAAGTCCAGCCCTTGCCATAATGAATACCCAAGGGGTTGCCCATGAAAAAATGCCACGCCTGCGGGGAAACGATTGAAAACTCTCCCGGGGCCCAACCGGGCCGCTCGGAGGTCTGCGCCAAGTGCGGGGCGGACCTTCATTGCTGCCTGAATTGCGGGCTTTACGAGCCTGCCGCGCCCAACCAATGCGCGAGCCGCAGCACCGAACCGGTTTCCCAAAAGGAAAAGGGAAATTATTGCGATGAGTTTGAGCTCGAAACCAGGGGTGGTAAAGGGAGCCGGCCTTTGGGGGATATGGAGAGTAAATGGAAAGATTTGTTCAATTAAGCAAATAAGTTGGTTTAGACTTTCCGTGGATGGCCTCCTTGATTTTCGATTTTGGGTTCGGCGATGTTGGCAAGACCTTCCCTAAAGGCGGTGGCGGTGAAACGTCATGGACCGACTCCGGGAAAGTATTTTGTAGGCTGTTTATTCCCCCCGGGCTTTTAATAAACCCAATAGAATCAGCCATTAATCAAGCTTGGATGAAGGGCTAAATGAATGCCCTTGGAATTTTCAGGTTTTAAGCGCATTATATTCCCTCGGCATTTGCCGCAAATTGATCGTCCACCTTCTATTCACCGGGCCCCACCAAAAGCCTTTTAAGTTCCCAGGAGTTGTTTCATGAAACCAGTTAAATATCCGGAATCCATCTTTTGCGGGGAATGCCGGGAGCATGTCAAGATGACCGATTGCAGGGTTTTAAGCCAGAAAAACAAGGGCAAGGTCCAGGTCGAGTTCGATTATGTCTGCATCACCTGCGGCCACAGGGCCTCGGCGGCAAGGGATTGGGAATATTTGCAGTACAGCGAGAGGGAATTCTGCATGAAAAGCGGTGTTTCGACCTTTGGGGCCGGCGCCACCAAACAGGGTGTCATTTTTGAGAAAATGCCGGCACCGCGAAAAGTGAAAACCCCGACCGGGAAATACAGCTAAGGCGGCGGGGATTTTTTAAACGGGTTGAATAATTGAATAGGATTAAAAGCCGGCGCTGGGTTTCCAGCGCGGCTTTTTTTTTAACGCCCCCGGCCGGGGGATCCGGCCCTTGGCTGAAAAGGGAATGGAACGGATGAAAAAAGCAATCCTTATCATCATCGTGATCGTTGTCGCCCTTGAGGGCGTCAATGTCATTTTGTCCAATAGCCGGCACGCGGGTAAACCTCGGAAAGACTTTGGGATGATTTCAGGGGGCTACCAGCCGAAGGAATTCGAAAATGGAAGCCTGAATTCCTTTTCCTATTGGGTCAAGATGGATTTCCCGGCGGCTGAGGCCGTCGGTTATTACGAGGGGAAGCTGAGGGAAAAGGGATGGACGCCGATGGAGTCAACCGCTTCCGCCCCCCAGCGCCAATGGACCACCTCCATCCGCCAGGATCCCCAAAGCATGGTCCCGGATTGCGGATATATTTACCAATCCAATTGGACCAAGGAAAAAAGCGTCTGGACCACCGCCTTGACGCTGACTTATTACGATACTTCCCCTGGAAAAGTATGCTCTCCGGCGCCCAAAAATAATGAGCTGTTGGTGACCCTGCGCGAGTGGTACACGTCCCCAACGCCCTAATCCTTCCCTGCGACGCCTTTTTTTTGGGGAAGCGGAGCTTAGGTTGATTCCTGAAAGGCGAGGTTCCCGTGAAATTAAAGATCGAAATTTATTCCGACGTCATCTGTCCCTGGTGTTTCCTGGGAAAAAGGCGCCTGGAAATGGCGCTGGAGTTGGCGGGTCTTCGATCCGAAGTTGATATCCATTACCGGCCTTTTGAGCTGAATCCTTCCACCCCCTCCGCCGGATTAGACCGGGCGGAATATCTGCAAAGCAAGTATGGTTCGGCCATCCATTCCGCCCACCAAAGGCTGGCCCAAATGGGGGAGGAGGCCGGAATCCGGTATGATTTTGAGAGCCCCCAAAAAATCCTCAACACCTTTGACGCCCATCGGGTTATCTGGCTGGCGGAAAAGGAAGGGGTTCAGGAGGGCGTCGTGGAGTCGCTTTTCAAGGCCTACTTTACCGGGGCTAGGGATTTGGGGGACAAAAAAGTCCTGGCGGAAATTGCCGAATCGGGGGGATTGGACCGGACAAAAGTGGAACGGCTCTTAAACGGAGGGGAAGGAACGGAGGAAGTTCGGGCGATGGAAGAAACGGCCTACAACCTGGGCATTACGGGAGTCCCGTTTTTTGTCTTCAACGGCGAAACCGCCGTCTCTGGGGCCCAATCCATTGGGGTCTTTTCCAAAATACTTTCCAAATTGACGGGGCGCAAACCTTAATAAATACCACCGCTGGAAAATCATTGCTTTCGTTAGGGTTGTTTTACTTACCCTGCTCGGACAACCACCGCTCCGCCTCGATGGCGGCCATGCATCCCATTCCGGCGGCGGAAATGGCCTGGCGGTAATAGTGGTCGGCGACGTCGCCCGCGGCGAATACCCCTGGAATGTTGGTAATGGTTTTTGGGGGGGTGGGAAGCTTCAGATAGCCGACCTCGTCCATGTCGAGCTGGCCCTTGAAGATGGCGGTGTTGGGCGTGTGGCCGATGGCGAAAAAGAGCCCGGTAAAGGGATGGGTTTTTTCCTCGTTGGTCTTCAGGTTTTTAATTTTTACCCCCGTCAATTCCTTCTCGCCGATCAATTCCGTGATCGCCGAGTTCGTCATCCACTTGATTTTAGGGTTGGCCTTGGCCCGCTCCAGCATGATTTTGGAGGCCCGGAACTCATCCCGGCGGTGGATCAGGGTGACGCTCTTACCGAATTTGGTCAAGAAATTGGCCTCTTCCATGGCGGAATCGCCGCCGCCCACCACCGCGATTTCCTGGTTCTTAAAGAAAAAACCGTCGCAAGTCGCGCAGGCTGAAACGCCGTGACCCACCAGTTCCATCTCCCGCGGAACGCCGCCGTATTTGGCGGCGGCCCCGGTGGAAATGATGATGGACTCGGCCTCCATGGTTTCCGTTTCATCGATCCATAATTTAAAAGGACGCTTGGAAAAGTCTACTTTTGTCACCAAGCCGGTCTTATACCTGGTTCCAAAATGAGCCGCTTGTTTTTTCATGTTTTCCATCAGCTCCGGGCCCATGATGCCCTCGGGGAAACCGGGAAAATTCTCAACCAAGGTCGTTGTGGTCAATTGGCCTCCTGGTTGGGGTCCGTCAATCAGCAGGGGGGTTAGGTTGGCTCGGGAAGCGTAGAGGGCGGCCGTGTAGCCGGCCGGGCCTGATCCGATAATAATGACTTTTTCCATGGGAAAACTCCTGGGATTCGGTGAACTGGCTAATCGACGGGTTACCTTACGATTTTCAGGGGTACCAGTCAAGAGTTCGGAAATGGTCCTTGGGATTTTGCCGTCATGGGTTCGTCCCTAACGCCGGGGAAAGGCGTTCCCCGAAAAGACACCAAAGGCAATGACCGCAAAATGATCATTAGGGCTGAGGGAAAAGGGTCTTTTTGTAATCGTTCAATTCTTTTTGCCTGGTATTTTCGTTCCAATGCAAGAGTTCCGCCATCAGCCGCGAGGCCTTCTCGGAAGCCGGGCCCCACCGTTGGGCGCTGTAGCCGATCTCCAGCCTCCTCGACAGGACATCCTCCAAGTGGAGGGCCTTTTCATGATCCAGGGCGAATTTGACTTGAGCCAACATCTCCGGGCGGTCCGGATGCAGTTTTTCACGGAGCCGGGAATCCCCCAAAAGTTCAAGGACGCCCGATGATCTTTGGCCGTAAAGCCGGGCCAAGTGTTGGGCCTGTGATTCCTCAATTTCATACCGCTTGGCCCATTGGGAAACTTCTTCCTTGAGAAACCGGTCCCAGGCCAGAGCGGGGGCTCCGGGAAGCGGCCGCCTAGTTTGGGTCGGTCTTTTCTTTAACAGAACCTTCATGGTTTGTTCCAACGCCTTTTCGGCCATGGCGTGGTAAGTCGTCAATTTGCCGCCGACAATGGTGAGGACCTGTCCATTCCGGAGTATTTTGTCTTCCCGCGAAACGGAGGAAGCTTGGCCGCCGTCGGTCCAAGCCAGGGGCCTCAGGCCGCTAAAGGCCGAAAGGACTTGGCTCCTTTTCCAATTGAGGTGGGGGAAGACTCGGGAAGCCTCTTCCAGCAAGTATTGAATTTCTTGTTCGCTGGGCCTCACCTTTTCGGGGCTTTCGGGATCATCCAGGTCCGTTGTTCCGATCAGGCTGACGCCGCGCCAGGGGATAATAAAAATAACCCGGTTGTCCCTTTGGGTCGTGACGAGGACCGCGTATTCGGAAAGAACTTGCGGGACCACAATATGGGTTCCCCTGGTGGGGCGGACAAGATTCATGGTGTTTTCGGAAAGAAGTTTGGCCGTTTGATTGGCCCATGGCCCGGACGCGTTGACCAGGCACCGGGCCTTAACCACACCTTCCTCCCTGGAGCGATGGTCGTGATAAAAAAGACGGACGCCGTTTTCTTCCAACGCCAGTTGGGAAACTTCGCAGTAATTAAAGCAGCCAGCTCCGGCTTTTTCCGCGGCCAAAATATTTTCCAAAACCAAGCGGGCGTCATTGACTTGGGCGTCGTAATAAAGACCACAGCCGATTAAACCTTCCGGATTAAGTCCTTGGGCCTTTTCCAGGGCTTCGGTTTTTGTGAACCATTGGTGTCGGGCGATATTTTGGGTGCCGGCCAGAAGATCGTAAAACCATAATCCAACTTTGAGCATCCAGGAAGGCCTTTGATCCCCTTGGTAGGACGGCAAGAGGAAGGGCATCGGATGGACTAAATGGGGAGCCATCCCCAAAAGGTGGTGCCGTTCTTGGAGGGCCTCGAATACCAATCCGAACCGGGCCTGTTCGAGGTATCGGATGCCGCCGTGGATCAGTTTGGTGGATTTGCTGGAGGTTCCCGAGGCGAAATCGCCCTTTTCCAAAAGAACAACCGACAAACCCGCTTGGGCCGCCTGGGCGGCCAGGCCTGCGCCGTTGATGCCGCCGCCAATGATGGCGAGGTCGACTTCTTGGATGGTAGATAGTTTCACGGTACCAATTTAACGGAAATGGAACTGATCTAAAGCCTTATTTATCAACCGGGAGGCTGAAAATCTTGGCCTGTAAATTGACCTGGATTGGGGGCCTCGTTAATATGGGGCCTGTTTTGCGGGAAAAGCTCTTGGCCGGGATGGTCCTCCCAAAATCAAAATGTTAGAGGCGAGGGTGGCGCGCCGCAGTAACCATGGAAGGTGATATAAGGAAATGAGGCAGGTGCCACCCTCCTTTATTAAAACGTGGCAAACGGAGTTTGCCACTGATCAGATGCGAGGGTGGCGAAACTGGCAGACGCACCAGATTTAGGTTCTGGCGGGGTAACCCGTGGGGGTTCAACTCCCCCCCCTCGCACCACTTATTCAATTGGTACGGCGAACGAAGTTTGCCATATGATTTTAACGAGAGCGGCGCAGTACCCGTTTTTCAAAATGAAAAACGGTATAGGGACCAATTATCCAAAGGATTAAAGAGAAAGAGGAATATCGTGAAAGTCAGCGTGAGCGACGTCTCGGGATGCACCAAGGAAGTCCATGTGGAGGTCCCGGCCGAAACCGTCCAGGACAAAGTGAATGACATTTACCAGCGCATTTCGCGCGAGGCGAAAATGCCGGGGTTCCGCAAGGGCAAAGCCCCTTTGGACGTGATCAAGAAGCAGTACAAGTCCAACGTCCGCGAGGAAATGGTCCAGCACCAATTGCCAGAATTTTTCCGCGCCGCGCTAGTCGACAACAAAATTGACCCCGTGGCCCAGCCCCAGATCACGCATCTTCAATTTGAGGAGGGGGCCGCCATGAAATTCGTGGCGACCGTGGAAATTAAGCCTGACTTCAAATTAAAGGATTACAAGGGCTTGAAATTGAAGAAGGAAGACACCAAGGTTAAGGAAGAGGAAGTGGATAAGGCCCTGGAGGGCATGAAGGATCAAATGGCCGAATTTTTGCCGATCGAGGACCGCGCGGCCAAGAACGACGACCTGGCGGTGATCGATTTCGAGGGGAAGATCGACGGTAAAGCTTTTGAGGGAGGCAAGGCCGCCCGCTACCCGGTGCTTTTGGGCGCCCAGGGCCTCTTGAAAGATTTTGAGACGAACCTTATCGGTATGAAGAAGGGTGAGACGAAAAGCTTCAAGATGACCTTTCCCCAGGATTACGGGAAGAAAGAAGTGGCCGGCAAGGAAGCGGAGTTCACCGTGGTCCTGAACGAAATCAAGGAAAAGAAACTGCCGGTGGTGGACAACGACTTCGCCAAAAAAGTGGGAGAGGTTGAAACGGTAAAGGAACTTCGGGAAAAACTGGAGTCCCAGATCAAGTCCCACAAGGAAGTGGAGCAAAGATCCAAGATGATCGAGCAGCTTGGGGAGAAACTCATTGCCGACCACGCCTTCGACATACCCGTCTCGCTGATCAATATGGAGCAGCAGCGCCTGGTGCAGCAGGGGGTGGAGCGCCTCAAGAACCAGGGGATTGACGTCAACAAATTGTCGGAGGAGCAAAAAAAAGATTTCGTGGAAAAGCTCCGGCCGGTCGCCCAAAAGAACGTCCATATGGCCTTGATCGCGGAAAAGATCGCGGACGCGGAGAAGATCAAGTGCGAGGACAAGGATTTTGACGCCTACGTTGAAAAAATCTCGCAGAACGTGAAACAGCCGGCGGACGCGGTGAAGCGTTATTTGGCCCAGCAGGGCAATTTGGAATCCATCAAAGAGTGGATTCAATATGAGAAGACCTTGGACTTTTTGATCGACCAAGCGAAGGTTGAGGCCGCTTAAATCAGATTTACTCGGAGGAATGTATGGCTTTGATTCCAATCGTTGTTGAGCAGACGAACCGCGGGGAAAGGTCCTATGACATTTATTCCCGCCTGTTGAAGGACCGTATCGTGATTTTGGGAACGCCGGTCAACGACGACGTGGCCAACGCCATCATCGCCCAGCTCCTGTTCCT
This sequence comes from uncultured bacterium, assembly GCA_964624625.1. Classification (GTDB taxonomy): domain Bacteria; phylum Oederibacteriota; class Muellerivitia; order Muellerivitales; family Muellerivitaceae; genus PALSA-1180. The sequence goes on along the minus strand of CAZUXW010000070.1, from coordinate 387 downwards.
GGAATCGGACGACCCGGACAAGGACATCAACCTCTATATCAACAGCCCGGGCGGAGTGGTAACGTCGGGCCTGGCCATCTATGACACCATCCAATTCATGAGGGCGCCTGTTTCCACGATCTGCGTGGGACAGGCCGCCAGCATGGGAGCCCTGCTGCTCACCGCTGGGGCCAAGGGCAAGCGCTACGCCCTGCCGAACGCCCGTATCATGATCCACCAGCCTTCGGGCGGGGCCCAGGGACAAGCCACGGATATCGAAATCCAAGCCAGGGAAATCCTGAAGGTCCGCGAAAAATTGAACAACATCCTGGTCCACCACACGGGCCAGCCCTTGAAGAAGATCGAGGAGGATGTGGAGCGCGATTATTTCATGTCCGCCGAGGAAGC
>CAZUXW010000069.1:0-16518 GCA_964624625.1 uncultured bacterium | reverse complement strand
CGCGGAACGATGGCGTCCACGAAGCCGTGGTCCACGAGGAATTCGGAGCGCTGGAAGCCCTTGGGTAATTTCTGGCGGATGGTTTGCTCAATGACGCGGGGCCCTGCGAAACCGATCATGGCGCCAGGCTCGGCTAAGTTGACGTCGCCCAACATGCCGAAGGAGGCCGCCACCCCGCCCGCCGTGGGGTCGGTCAAAACCGAAATGTAAGGCAGGCCCGCCTCGCCCAGACGGGATAAGGCCGCCGATATTTTCGCCATCTGCATCAGGGAGTAAATCCCCTCCTGCATGCGGGCGCCTCCGCCCGAGGCGGACACGATCACCATACCGACCTTCTTCTCAACGGCCCTCTCGATGGCCCGCGTAATCTTCTCCCCCACCACGCTTCCCATGCTGCCGCCCATAAATTGGAAATCCGTAATGGCCACGGAAGCGGGCTGGCCGCTGATCTTGCCCAAGCCCGTAACGACGGCTTCCGGCATCTTGGTCTTCTCCTGTCCCTTCTTCACCTTTTCCTCGTACTCGGGGAAATTCAGGGGATTCTTGGGAACCAATTGCTCGTCAAATTCCTGGAAAGACCCGGAATCCACGGTCAGGTAGAGCCTCTCCAGCGACGAAAGCTGGTAATGGTAGCCGCACTTGGGGCAAACCTTATAATTCTTATCCAATTCCTTGTTGTAGAGTATGGCGGAACAGCCCTTGCACTTGGCGTAGAGCCCCTGGGGAACATGGACTTGTTTTTTCCCCTGGGACTTCTCAATATCTTTTTTGGGTTCTTTGTACCAAACCACAATAACCTCCAACGAAAAATTGGGATTAGTAATTTAGGAAAGCGCCCTTGAAGGCTTAAATTCCTAACTCCTAATTCCCCATTCCTGATTTTTACTTCAGCGCGTTCACCACTTGCCCGCAGAACTTCTCCACCACCTTACCAATACCCGCGGCCTTAGTTTTCGAGATGAGCTGGATCAACGCGCTGGCGATAATGACCCCGTCCGCCGCTTTTCCCACCTGCCCGGCCTGGGCGGGGGTGGAAATCCCAAATCCTACGACAATAGGAGTCCTGAGTTTCGCCCGTAGAAGCCTCAAAGCGGGCAATAGTCCCGCCGCCAACCTTTTGCGGGCGCCCGTCACTCCCGTCACCGAGACATAATACAAAAAAGGAGCGCCCTGGGCATCGGCCATTTTGACCCTTTCGGGGCTGGAAGTAGGCGCGATAAAAGGAATGAGGCTCAACCCCCTTTTTTTCAGGATCCCGTTAAATTCAGGAAATATTTCCAGGGGCAAGTCCGGGACAATCGCCCCGTCCCCCCCGGTTTCGGATAAAACCTTGGCGAAGGACTCCCACCCCATCTGTTGAACCAAGTTCAAATAACTCATCACCAACAAAGGCTGGCGAAAACCCGCTTTTCGGAGGTCGCGGATCATTTTGAACACATCCGAGAATTTCGTCCCCAGATCCAGCGAAAGCTGGGTCGCTTTTTGCAATGTCGGTCCATCGGCGATGGGGTCGGAAAAGGGAACCCCCAATTCCAGTCCCGCCGCGCCGGCCCGCAAAGCCGACTTGGCGCTCTCCAATGAGGCTTTGTAGGTGGGATAACCTAGGCAGATGTAGGGCAAAAATAACGCCCTGCGGTTGGAGCGGGCGGAGCGGAAGGCTTGGTGAAGGAGTCGGCTCACTTTTTCGCCTCCCTCAAGTTCGTCCCCAGCCTTTCTAAAACCGTATTGACGTCCTTGTCTCCCCGGCCCGAAAGATTCACGATGATCGAGGAGCTTTTGGGCATCTTGGGCGCCATCCTCATGGCTTGATAGACCGCGTGGGAACTCTCCAGGGCCGGCAGGATTCCCTCATGCCGCGCCAGGGCCTGGAAGGCTTCCAGGGCTTGCGCGTCGGTAACGGAAACGTACTTGGCCCGGCCCGTATCCTTCAGCCAGGCGTGCTCGGGCCCGACTCCCGGATAATCCAACCCCGCCGAGATGGAATGGGTTTCGGCGATCTGCCCTTCCAAACTTTGGAGGACATAGCTGTAACTGCCGTGGAGGACGCCCGGCTTTCCTTTTTCCATGGTAGCCGCGTGCCTTTTGGTTTTCACCCCGTCGCCCGCGGCTTCCACTCCCACCATCTTTACTTTCCTGTCCTGAATGAAGGGATAAAACAAACCGATCGCGTTGGAACCGCCGTTGACGCAGGCAATCAGGAGGTCCGGGAGGCGCCCCTCCGCTTTCAATATTTGGCGCCTGGCTTCCTCCCCGATGACCCTTTGGAAATCCCTCACGATCATGGGATAGGGATGGGGCCCGGCGGTCGAGCCGATGAGGTAATAGGTGTTTCGGACGTTCGTGACCCAATCGCGGATCGCTTCGCTCATCGCGTCCTTCAAGGTTCTGGTTCCGGATGTGACAGCGTGGACCTGGGCCCCCAAGAGCTTCATGCGGAAAACATTCAAGGCCTGTCGCCGGACGTCCTCCTCTCCCATGTAGACCTCGCACTTCAATCCAAAGAGGGCGCATACCGTGGCGGTGGCCACGCCATGCTGTCCCGCGCCGGTTTCGGCGATGATGCGTTTCTTGCCCATCCGCTTGGCTAAAAGAATCTGGCCGAGGCAATTGTTGATCTTGTGGGCTCCCGTGTGGTTTAAATCCTCCCGCTTCAGGTAAATCTTGGCGCCCTTGAGGGCCTGGGTCAAACGGGCGGCATGGGTCAAGGGAGTGGGCCTGCCGCTATACTCGGACAAATAGCCGTCCAATTCTTTTTTGAAGGACTTGTCCCGCCGGGCCTTGTCGTAGGCTCCCGTCAATTCCCGCAAGGCGACCATGAGGGTCTCCGGCACATACTGGCCTCCGTAGGGGCCAAAATAACCTTGGGTATTCGGCAGAGAAGTCACGTCAGGCCCCCTGGCTTGGTGGTTTTAATTGGCTCATTTCGCTCTTCAATTTTTCCAATTTTTCCTTGGCGCCCGCGTGGGAAGGGTCCATGGTGCAGGCCTTGAGGTATTCATTCTCGGCTTTGTCGACGTAATCCAGGCGATTATAAAGATCGCCCAATTGTAGGGTGTAGGAAATCACCTCCTCCATCTGATTGTGGCGGAGAAAAAGATCCCGCAAGTTCAGCAGGGCTTCCAAGGACTCGGGAAGCTTGTCAAGAATATCCTTATACATCGCCACGGCCTTTTCCATGTCCTGTGGCTCAATCATTTTTTGGACCAGATTGGCCAGTTCCCGGTAGGCCCCCGCCGCTTTTTTGGCGTTTTTTTCCCTCATGTAACCACTGGCCGAGATTTCGAACTGCTTGAAGGCCCGCTCCAAGTCCCCTTTTTTCAGGTACAGCTCCCCCAAGGTGACGTGGACGTTAAAGTCGTTGGGATCCAGGGCGATGATCTTCTCATATTCCACAATGGCCTTATCCCAGCTACCCGTGTGGTAGTAGATGTGGGCTAATTTAATAATCAGTGATTTCTGATCGGCCATACCGCGCCCAACTTCCTTAATGGATTTTAAAAGCTTTTTTCGCTCGCCGGATAAAAAGGGAAACTTTACGGGGATCTTTGAGGCCGGGCCGGATTTCCACGCCGCTGGAAACGTCCACTCCAAACGCCTTGGAGTTTCGGATGGCCCGTTGGACATTGTCAGATGTTAAACCGCCCGCCAATAAAACCGGGGCCGGCAGGTCTTTGACCGCCCGCTTGGCCCATTGGGGTTGGAAACTCACTCCGGTTCCACCAGGGATGTTTTTATTATAAGAGTCCAATAAAAAGGCTTCAACCCGAAAGCCCATAAAGAGCCTGTAACTCGTCCTATTTTTCATGCGGATAACCTTAATGACAGGAACTTCGAGCTTATCGCAGTAGGCGGCGCTTTCTTTTCCATGCAATTGAACGGCTTGGAAACCGCAAAGCTTAACCAGCCTTTTCACGCGGGATAGCGGCTCATCCACGAAAACACCGACCGGGGTCACCAGCGGCGGGACAAACTTGACGAGCCCCTTGGCTTGAAGGGGCGTTAACTTACGGGGGCCCATGGACATTTGGAAACCAATCGCGTCCGCGCCGGACTTAGCTATCATCTTCACGTCTTGCGGGCGGGTTACCCCGCAGATTTTCACTCGAAACATTAGACACTCCAAAATTTGAACCACAGAGTGAACAGAGTTACACAGAGTTTAAGCTTTTCCATAAAACGCCTTACTCCGTGTTGCTCAGTTAACTCCGTGGTTAATATTATTCTTTCGGCATCAACGCCCTGACGGCCGCCTCAACATCCGGCTTGGTCATGAAGGCCTCACCCACCAAAACGGCCGAGGCGCCGGCTTTTTGCAATCGCAGGGCGTCCTCACGGATAAAAATGCCGCTTTCGCTGACGACGGGAATTCCCCGCGGACACTTTTTCAGAAGATCAAAGGAGGTTTGGAGGGTCACGGTAAAATCATTCAGGTTTCTATTATTGATCCCCAACAGCTTGGCGCCCGCCGCCAGCGCCATTTCCAATTCCCTCTCATCGTGGATTTCCACCAAGGTTGTCATGGACAACTCGTTGGAGAGCGCCAGGAGTTCCTTTAACTTCGCGGGCGGCATCATGGCGGCGATCAGGAGGATGGCGTCCGCCCCGGCTTCCCGGGCCTCATAGACCTGAAGCTCGTCGATCAAAAAATCCTTGCGCAGGACGGGAAGCCCTGAAATTTCCTTGGCAATTTTTAAATAGGACAAGGAGCCTTGAAAATAGGGGGCGTCCGTCAACACCGAGAGGGCATTGGCGCCGGCCTTGGCGTAAGCCAAGGCCAAGGGCTCAATCTTAAAATCCTGCCGCAAGACACCTTTGGAGGGGCTGGCTTTCTTGAGTTCTCCGATCAGGGATATTTTCCCCGGACGGTGGATGGCTCTTAAAAAATTCCGGGGGACGGCTTGAGCCAAAGCGCCTTCTTTTAAGGATCCGATTCCCCTCTCTTTTTTAAGGAGGGCCACCTCTTCCCTTTTCGTTTCGGCTATTTTTTGAAGGATGCTCATTGGTGCGACACTTTTTCCAAAATTTTTAAGGCATTCAAGGCCTTGCCTGAGTCGATGGATTCCTCCGCCAGTATCCGCCCTTCCTTCACTGACGAGGTTTTGCCCGCGACGTAAAACCCCACCGACGCGTTCATCACCACCGCCTCCCGCCGGGGGCCCTTTTCCCCCTGGAGTATTTCCATGACCAATTTCGCGTTGCTGGACGCGTCGCTCCCTTTCAAAACCTCAAGTCCGTGCCGCTCAAACCCGAACAATTCAGGGTCAATTTTAGTCTCACGGACCACCAAATTGTTTCCGATGTCCATCACCGCCTCGAAAATCGTCGTGGGACCGGCGCAGGAAACCTCGTCCAACCCTTCCGCGCTGTGGAGAGTGATGACCTTGTCGCTTCCCGACCGGACCAAAACCTCCGCCATCAATCGCGCCTTTTCGCGGTCGTAAACCCCGATGACCTGGCGTTTCACCGAGGCTGGATTGCACATGGGGCCCAAAATATTAAAGAGGGTCCGGACTCCCATCTCCTTGCGGATGGGCCCGACGTTTTTCATGGCGGGATGGAAATGGGGGGCGAAGAGAAAGGCGATCTTGGCTTCCTTCAGGCAGTTCTCGACCGCCCGGATGGTAGGGTCAATCTTGACTCCCAGGGTGTCCAACACCTCGGCGCTGCCGCATTGGCTGGAGGCGGCCCGGTTGCCGTGCTTGGCCACCACCACCCCGCCGCCCGCCAAGACCAAAGCCGCGCAGGTGGAAATATTGAAGGTTCCCCGATGGTCGCCGCCGGTCCCGCAGACGTCAATGGCGTTGAGCCCCTCGGCGTTCACCAATCCCATTTTCCCGCGCATGGCCTTGACGCTGCCGATGATTTCCTCGACGGTCTCGCCTTTGTAGCTTAAAAAAGAAAGGTAGCTGGCGACCTGGACCGGCGTGGCCTTCCCCTCGAAAATTTCCAGCATGCAAAGATAGGCTTCATTTTCCTGAAGCGATTCCTTTTGGGAGAGTTTGACGATAGATTCGCGGATCATGTATTCACCTTAAGAAAATTTTTACCACCAAGACACTAAGGCCACCAAGAAAAGCTCGGAAAACTAAATCTTTTGGATAAATTCCTTAATGTAAATGGACGGGTATTTTACTCGGCGGGCGGACAAAAACAAAAGAATCAATAAAACCGTGGTTTTCTTAGTGTCTTGGTGTCTTGATGGTTAAATCTTGAAGAATTTCTTGGCGTTTTCGGTCGTTCTGGCTGCCAATTCTTCCAAAGAGACGCCTTTGACTAACGCGACCTTCTCGGCGGTGTACTTCACATAGGCCGGCTCGTTGCGCTTGCCACGGTTGGGTTCCGGCGTCAAATAGGGGGAATCAGTCTCAACCACCAGACGGTCCAAGGGTATCTTCGCGACCGCGTCCCGGATCGATTGCCCGTTCTTGAAGGTGACTGGCCCGGCGATGGAAAAAAGGCATCCCAGCCCCATGAATCGCTCGACAAAATCAGGCCCCGCCGAATAACAGTGCATCATGATTTTCACGCCCTGGGCCTTTTCGGAAAGAATACGGTAAATATCCTCGTGGGCGTCCCGGTCGTGGATCACGACGGGAAGGGAAAGACTTTTGGCCAAGGCAATCATCCGCTCAAACACCACCACCTGTTTTTCCCGGTTGGAATCGTGGTGGTAATCCAGGCCTATTTCGCCGATGGCTTTGGGGCTGGTTTCCCTGGCCAACCTCTCGACTTCCGCCAGTTCCTTTTCATCGAAGCGGTCCACGTCCGAGGGATGGGCGCCTACCGTGTGGAAGATTTTCCCCGGATAGCGGGAGGCGATTTTGGCGGCGGCCGCGGAGGTTTTTTCATCCGTGCCGATGGTCACCATGGTTTCAATGCCGAACTCTTCGGCTTTTTGGAGGACCGCCTCTTCGTCCAGCGCGAGGCGCTCATCGTCCAAATGGCAGTGGGTATCAATTAATCCAGGCATCTTACTTCTTCTTTTCTTTCTCAATACGAGGAAACAGGGGTTGGCCCTTGGCGATTTTTTGACCCACCGGGATCTTTCCCCAATCCTCTGTTTCTAAAAGTGAATGCAGGCTGACATCATCTGAATATCCCAATTGCGTCCATATCCCCTGAGCCGTGAAGGGCAGAAAGGGTGTAATGGAAATAGCGGTAACCCTTAAGGATTCCATCAAGGAATACATAATCGTGGCGAGTTTCTCTTTTCCAGCGTCGCCTTCCTTTGCCACCTTCCAGGGAGCTGACTCCTCGATATATTTATTGGCGCGTTTCACCAATTCCCAAGCCTGGGCTAGGGCCGCATGAAATTCCAGTTGATCCATCGCCGCCCGGGCGGCCGGTAAATAAGCCTTGCCCAAAGCGATCAGTTGATTTTCCAATTCCCCGTTGGTTCCCGGCTTCGGGATGACTCCCTCAAAATATTTTTCGAGCATGGTCAAGGAACGGTGGACCAGGTTTCCCAAATCGTTGGCCAAATCGCCGTTAAAGCGCAATTGGAAGGATTCATCGGTATAGTTGCCGTCCAAGCCAAAGGCTATTTCACGCAAGAGATAATAGCGCAGGGCGTCCGGGCTGTAGGTGGCGGCCAATTCAAAAGGGTCCACCACATTCCCCAGGCTCTTCGACATTTTCTTGCCGTCTTTATTGATATAACCCGTACCAAAAACTTTCTTAGGCAGGGGGATGCCGGCGGCCATGAGCGCCGTGGGCCAAATGGTGGTATGAAAGCGGAGAATGTCCTTGCCGATGATATGGACGTCCGCCGGCCAAAACTTCTTGTAATTTTCCCCGTCCGGCCAGCCCAGGGCGGTCAAGTAATTGACCAGGGCGTCGAACCAGACGTAAATCACCGTCGCTTCCGGAACCGGCGCCGGGATCCCCCATTTCACCGCCGAACGGGTGATGGAGACGTCCGTCAAACCAGGCTTGATGAAGTTATTGATCAGCTCGTTTTTCCGGCTGGCCGGCTGGAGAAAATCAGGATGTTCGTCCAGGAACTTTTCCAACGGCTTCTGAAAAGCGGACATTTTAAAGAAATAATTCTTTTCCTTGATGCGCTCGACGGGCCTTCCGCAATCGGGGCAGGCCTTCCCTCCCTTGGGGCCCTCCACCACTTCCGAATCCAACAGGAACTTTTCGTCGGGCAGGCAGTACCAGCCCTCATAGTCGCCCTGGTAGATGTAGCCCGCGTCCATCACCTTTTTAAAAAAAGCCTGGGCCGCTTTTTTATGGTCTTCATCCGTGGTCCGGATAAAACGGTCATAGGTGATTCCCAGCTTGACCCAAGCCTCCTTAAACCGTTCCACGACCCTGTCCGCCAACTGCTTCGGCTCAATACCCTCTTCCTGGGCGGTTTTGGCGATTTTTTGCCCATGCTCGTCCGTGCCGGTTAAAAAGAAAACGTCGTAGCCGTCCATGCGTTTGAACCTGGCCAGGGCGTCCGCCCCCACGGTGGAATAGGCATGGCCGATATGCGGAACGTCGTTGACGTAATAAATGGGGGTTGTAACGTAAAAAGTTTTCTTTTCCATTGTTCTTTCTCGTTGGTAGGGGCAGGTCTCTGCGCCCGCCCTTTTGGGCGCCCAAAGAGGGACGCCCCTACAAATTTAAATCTTTACCGCCATTTCCATAAAGGATTGGTTGGGGATCTCGCCCTTTTGGAATCCTTCCCTCAGTTCCAGGAACAAATGGTCCAGGATCATCTTGGCGCTCAAGTTCGTCAGGATCATGTCCTGGTGCTTTTGCAGGCACCTTAAAACCACGTCCGCTGGAAGGGAGGTCAACTTGGGCGGGATTTCCACTTCCCGGGAAAGCCTCCGGGACCAGAGCCCCAAATATACCTGGAACGCCGCGGTTATAACCTCCGCTTTGCGCTGGGTCGCCGTTCTTTCCGCCTCGCTTAAGAATTCCGGCTCCCACTTGTCGTATTCGCCCACAAGGGCGAGCCATTCCTCCTCCGGCCCCTGGAGAACCTTGTCCCAATCGGCGCAAACCTTATCCCGGAATTCCCTCCAATTGCCGTCGCCGTATTTCAAGGCCAGGGCCAGGTTCCCATTGGACTCCTGGGCCGCGTTTTTCGCCTCATCCCTTTTCCAAGCGTAGGATTGGACCAGGATATTCTCGACCTTGTCCGTGGACAGGGCCGGGAACCGGATGAGCCGGCACCGGGAAAGAACCGTCGGCAGGAAATTTCCGGTCTTTTCCGCCAGGAGGACGATCACCGTGTTCGCGGGCGGCTCCTCGAGGGTTTTCAGCAGGACATTTTGGGCGTCCTTGTTCAAGCTTTCCGAGTCCAGGACCACGGCCACTTTGAAGGGCGCCGAGAAAGGAGCTTGGTTTAATTTTTCCGCCAGCCTCTTGGCCACATCCACCACGATTCCCTGCTTCTTTCGGTCGTTGGGATCCTCGCTCCAGAAAAAATCCCGGTGGACCCAAAAGAGATCCGGATGGGTCTTATTCAAAACCTGGCGGCAGGTCGCGCAGCCGGCGCAAGCGGGGCCTTCCCCGCAAAAGAGGGCCCGGACCAGGGCCAAGGCGTAGCTTTTTTTGCCCGAGCCTTCGGGACCGGCCCAGAGAAAAGTTTGCTCACCGGGCTTGGCGATGAATTTTTTTAAAAGTTTTTGGACCTCGGGCTGCGATTCCAGATTTTCCAAACTCGGCATTTCCATGGGCTTCATTTAAAATCCACATCCTTCAAGTTTTGATGAAAGAACCACCGGTTTTTCACGGCTGACGGTCTTTTGAGGGGTTCGATTTGCGAAGTTCAATTATGGCCCAATCCCCCACCATTGGCCATACTTTCGTGAATTGATAGCCGCCTTTTTCAAGTTCGGAAACAGCCCTTTCCACCACCGGGGGACGGTCCAATCCCTCCACCACCACACAGCCAATGCGGTCATCCTCATGAACTGCCGCCCAAGCCCTCCGGCTGGAGGGACCGGCATAATCCGAAAGGAGCACCTCCCCCCGCGACAGGAACCTGGCCGCCTCGCTGACCCAATGATTGGCGAATCCCGACCTCAATCCCAAAAGCTTGAAATTTTCCGCGATGATTTGAGCGGGGAACAGGGCCGGCATCCTCTCAAAACGGTTGGTCAAAAGAAACCCCTGAAGGAAAAACCAGATTAAAAAAATGGCGGTCCCAACGGTTTTTTTCCATCGAACCAGAAAATCAAAAAACAACCCCAGCCCCATGGCTTGAAATACAAATAAATAGGTCAAATATCGGAAAGATGTCGCGTCCCATACCTGGGCGCTGAAAATAAAAAAAAGGACGTAAATCGCCGCCGGGCCTGCGCCCATCAGCGCCAACCCCGGATTTCCGGATTTTTTTTGACCGGCCAGCCGGTAAAATCCCCAGGCGGCGGCCAGGAAAAGGATTCCCGTCCAGGCCGACAGGAAAACAGCGCCCCATCCCCGTATCATCGGGTCGACGTACAGGCCGAATTTTGAGCCCTGCAGATACCCGAAGGGCAGGTTTCCGTTCCAATATTGGGGGAAGGCGCCCGCTAAAAGGGACAGGTTTTTCCGGAATCCCGCGCCATCCGCCAAACCGAATTTGAGGTAATGGGGACCCAGGGTGGTAAAGGGGCCGTTTCCCCAAAAACCCAAAAGAGCCCCTCCCGCCAAACCCGCCAATGCCTGTGCCAGCCGGGAAACGGCGGAAGGAGAGGATCGAACCATCCAAAGCTCGTAAATCACCACAGGAACAGCGAAAAAAAGAATAAAGGGTTCGCACCAAAAAGCCCAACCCACCAGGGCGCCGAAAATAATCGCCCATCTCCTCCCCCCCAGCCATCGTCCTGAATAAAAAACCAACAAGGAGCCCCAGCAGAGAGTCTCGACCCGGCGTTCGTCAAAATGGGTTATGTAATAAATCGAGGAAATGGACGGGACCGTCAGGGCGCAGGCCATGAACCAGGCGGCCAATTTCGAGATTTTTTGATGGACCCACAGAACCCACAGGATTGAAAAAAAAGTGGTGATAAAGATACCGGTCAAGGCGCCAAAACCGACCCACCCATTGGTGAGCGCATAAAACAAACATCCGATCCACTTTCGAATACCCTCAAATACGGGTTGGTAGGTGCAATCACCCGCGTCGCCCGTCACCAGGCCTTTGATGTAATCGCTCCCATAGACTTCATCGCTGTTAAAGGCGATGTTCCCTTTCAAAACGAAGGCAAGCCTCACCCCCAACCCCAACAGGGCCAAGATCCACCACCACCCCCATGGAACGGAATCGGATTCCGGGATTATTTTCATGTTATTTCGAACGGCCGGAAGAAACACCGAACTTTAATTCCAGAGCTCTTTTGGGAGCGGTCAAAAAAATAACTTTAGGCAAGATCGGACTTCCCCAGAAGTTGAACGGTGAGTTTGGGCAGGCGCAGGATAAGCTTTTGGACCATCTCAACATAAACCTCTTCCTTCTTTCGCCCCGCTTCCACCACCACCACCCTTTTCTTTTCCTTCTTGGCGATTTTCAAGAAGACCTGGCGCACCCTGCGGTGAAATTGGAGCTTTTCGCGTTCCATACGGTCTTTGCCTTTACCCCTGCCCAGGGCCCGGCGCAATCCGATTTCCACTGGCAGGTCAAAAAGCACGGTTAAATCCGGTTTCAGGCCGCCGGAGGCGGCGCGGTTCATCATTTCCAAAACATTAAGGTCAAATCCCCGGCCCCCGCCCTGATAGGCCAGGGTGGAGTCGGTATAACGGTCGCAAAGGACAATTTGACCCTTGCGCAGAGCCGGCAGGATGACTTCCCTCACGTGCTGGGCCCGGTCCGCCAGGAACAGAAAAAGCTCCGTTTCGGGCGTCAAATTGTACTCCAGCCGGTTCAAGATCCAATGGCGCAATTGGGTACTCAACTTGGAACCACCAGGCTCCCTGGTAAGAATAAAAGGCACCCCATGCCGTTTGAGGGCTTCCCCCAAAAGCCGCACTTGGGTGGATTTGCCGGTGCCTTCAGTTCCCTCAAAGGAGATGAAAAAACCTTTTTTCCAAGAATTTTTCATTTTCATAACGCTTTCACTTCTCCTATTTCAAAAACATAACCATGGTAATCCGTGTTCGGCCTTTTTCCCCCGCCTTGGGCCACCAAAGCGGCCATTTGACCCCTGTGATAGTGGTTGTGGTTCACCACGTGGACAAGGACATTTTGGACGGTTTGCTCAAAACGCTTCCCTTGGGTATTGGCGTAGGTTATTTTCCCTTTCAAGTCCCCGGTCCCCAACCCTCCCAGATACTCCTTCCAGGAGGAGTGTAGTTCCTCGAGTTTTTCGCGGCAGTCCCCCAGGGCATAGGTTGGATTGGGATCGGTAAAGCGGGAGAGGTTTTCTTCTTTCTTTAACCGGGCCAGCCAAACGTCCAAGGCAAAGAAGATATGACCCAATAGTTTAACCGCTTTTTCAGGGGGCTCAGGCATCCCCTCGAGGGCTTTCAGAAACTTATCGTTCGCCCAGTAATCGTATTCGTAGTTTTTTCGGAATTGATCAAGCATTTCAAATCTCCAAGACGGTTATGTTACCTCTTTTGGGGACCCCTTAAAATAAAAAAGGCCTGCCCCGCTTCGCTCATAGGGGCACCGCCCCCTATGTACCCCTCACTCCTTTCCAAGGGGCCAAGCCCCTTGGATCCTGGGGGCGGAAAATAAAAAAGCCCTGCCCCCCCTCACGGGGAACAGGGCTCTTCTGAGGCTAATTACTTGATTTCGACTTCAGCGCCGGAATCCTTGAACTTAGCGACGATTCCATCCGCGTCGGCTTTGGTCACGCCGGTCTTGATCGGCTTGGGAGCCGCGTCAACCAAGTCCTTGGCTTCCTTCAAGCCCAATCCGGTGACTTCCCGGACGATCTTGATGACGTTGATCTTCTTGGCCGCGTCCACCGTCTTCAGGTTGACGTCAAACGCCGTCTTCTCTTCGGTCGCCGCCGCCGCTCCTCCGCCCGCCGCCGCAACCGCCACCGGGGCAGCCGCCGACACGCCGAACTTGGTCTCGAGAGCCTTGACGAGCTCGTTCAATTCCAAGACACTCAACTTCTCAATCGTGCTGATCATTTCTTCAATAACTGGCATTTTCACTTCCTCCATTTTTTAAGTTGCTCCGGTTCCGCAGACCCGGAAATGTGAATAATAAAATCAGGCGGTTTTTCCCTTCGCTTGAGCGATCGCGTTGAGGGCGTAAACCAGTTTGCTCGCGGGGCCGGCCAGCACACGGACAAAACCCGTGATCGGCGACTGCATGCTGCCCAGCATCTTGGCCAAGAGAACCTCTCGGCTCGGCAGATTGGCCATGGCCTTGATATCCTGAACGGTGATCAGTTTCCCGTCCATGAATCCGCCCTTCAGGGACAACTTTTCGTGTTCCTTGGCGAACTTGGAGAGGATCCGGGCCGGTGCCACCGCGTCCTCCATCGCCAAAGCGATAGCCGTGGGGCCGACCAGAAGATCGTCCAGAACCGTGACGTTGGCCTTGTTGAGCGCGATACGGGCCAGGTTGTTTTTCACCACGTGGTATTCCACCTTGGCGTGAAAAAGCTTGGCGCGCAAGTCCGTCACTTCCGCCACCGTCAGTCCCGAGTATCCGGTGACAACGGCCGACTTGGACGACTGGACCTTTTTCGTGAACTCCTCAACCACCGCTACCTTTTCAGGCGTTGGTTCGCGTTTTTTTCCTTCTGTCAAAAAAATCACCACCTTCTTGTTTGAATTTTCGAAAGCTTGGGAAAGGGTGGTCCCGGGATAATCTCTCCTGGACAAAAAAAACCCCTCACCCGAAACGACCGGATGAAGGGTATTTGATATACGCTTCTCTGGATCGTCTCGGCAGGCATTCATTAAGCCCCTTAACGGAGCGCCCGCTGTCTTCGACACTCGTAAACTGTAAAAACCTAAATAAGATCCTTAAACAGTTTACTGCCCACAGATTCCAGTGGAATCTGTGGGAATCTTAAGTTGTGACTGCTACGCCCTTTGCCCCGGGGGGCAAGGGAACGTCATTATAACCCCTTCGCCGTGGACTTTGTAAACTCCGCCGTTTCCACTTTGATGCCGGGCCCCATGCTGGAGCTTAAATGGGCCGAAATCAGGTAGGTTCCCTTGGATGAGGCGGGCTTGACCGAAACCAGAGTCTTGATCAACATCTGGGCGTTCTCGATGATTTGGGTTTCGCTGAATTGGACTTTCCCGACGCCCGAGTGGCAGATGCCCTGGTCGTCCACGCGGTACTCAATCTTACCCGCCTTGATTTCCTTGACGGCCTTGCCCACTTCCGTGGTGACCGTTCCGGCCTTCGGATTGGGCATCAGGCCCTTGGGGCCGAGCACCTTACCCAATTTACCCGTTTCCCTCATGATGTCGGGGGTCGCCACCAACACGTCGAAATCGAGGAATCCACCGGCGATTTTATCCACCAGCTCCGTCCCTCCGGCGAAATCGGCGCCGGCAGCTTCCGCTTCCTTCACCTTCTCGCCCTTGGCCAAAACCGCGACCCGGAGGGTCTTGCCCGTCCCATGGGGAAGGGAGACGGTCCCGCGGATTTGCTGGTCGGCTTTTTTAGGATCCACCCCGAGCCGGATATGCAGCTCGACGGTCTCGTTAAACTTCGCCGGAGCGGCCTTTTTAAGGATCCCGACCGCCTCGGTCAGGGGGTAGGATTTGTTCTTGTCCACCAGCTCGGCGTTCTTGCGGTTTCTCTTGCTCATCTTGACTGCCATAAATTTCCTCCCGTGGTTCAAGCGCCCCGCCCTCCCGGGCCAGGCTCCCACAGATAAATTCAGTCCACGGTCGACAGCTGACAGTTCACAGCCAAAGGCTTTAAAAAGACTTTCCTGCGAACCGTCGACTGTCGACTATCGACTGTACTTCTACTTCTGAATCTCAATACCCATGCTGCGGGCCGTTCCCTCCACCATCCGCATGGCGGAGTCCAGCTTTTGCGCGTTCAAATCCGGCATCTTCGTTTTGGCGATTTCCTCAACCTGCTTCAAGGTGACTTTACCCACCTTGGTCTTGTTGGGAACCGGCGAACCCTTCGCTAATCCCGCGGCCTTCAATAGCAGCACCGCGGCCGGAGGGGTCTTGGTGATGAAGGTAAAGGACCGGTCCTTGTAGATGGAGATGACCACCGGGATGATCAAGCCGTCCTGCTTTTGAGTCGCGGCGTTGAATTGCTTGCAGAACTCCATAATATTGACGCCGTGCTGTCCCAAAGCCGGCCCTACCGGGGGGGCGGGATTCGCCTTGCCGGCCGGGATTTGTAATTTCACCATCGCGTTTAATTCTTTTGCCATCTCTCGTCTCCTAAATTTTTAACCACGAAGTTCACGAAGAACACGAAGTTAAACCATATTTTTTTACTTTGTGACCTTTGTGTACTTTGTGGTGAATTCTTATTCCTTCTCGATCTGGTGGAACTCCAGCTCCACCGGCGTCTGGCGGCCGAAAATGGTCACCATGACCTTCACCCTCTCGCGCTCCGGGTTGATTTCCTCAACCGTTCCCGAGAAATTCGCGAAGGGGCCGTCCATCACCTTGACCAAGTCGCCCTTGTCAAACTGGCTCTTCAAGGCCCGGCGCTCGCGGCGCTTCCCGATATGCTCCAGGATAGCCGTGACTTCCTCGTCCGGCAGCGGAATCGGCTTGTTGCCCGATCCCACGAAGCTGGTAACCTTCGGGGTATTACGCACAACCGACCAGGAATTCTCATCCATGTCCATTTCCACCAGGATATACCCGGGGAAAAACTTCTTGTTCGTCACGCGCTTCTTGCCGGCGCGGGTTTCCGTGACCTCTTCCGAGGGAATCAGGATCTGAAAGATTTTATCTTCCATTTTCATGCTCTTAATCCGGTTTTCGAGGTTGGTTTTCACCTTTGCCTCGTAGCCCGAGTAAGTATTGATCACGTACCAGCGCTTTGACATTTGCAAGACAGCCTCGCTTTATTTACTTTAAAATCTTCTGCACCAGATTAACGACGCCCATGATGCTGAAGTCATAGACCGACAACAAAACCATTAAAAAACCGATGGTCACGCAGACCACGGCGGTGGAACCCTTGATCTCGTCCTGGCTGGGCCAGGAAATCTTCTTAAATTCCGATTTCGCTTCGGCGAAAAAAACCTTCAAGTTCTCGAGCATGTTCACCCTTCTTTTGTAAAGCCGGATGAGCCGGCTCTATCCCTCATTACAATTCTGATGGCAGGGCAGGAAGGATTCGAACCTTCAACGCGCGGTTTTGGAGACCGCCGCTCTACCATTAGAGCTACTGCCCTAGGAAATTCGGTTTATTTGGTTTCCTTGTGCAAGGTGTGCTTACGGCACCACCGGCAATATTTCTTTACTTCGAGCTTTTCCGGCGTCTTCCGCTTGTCGCGCGTCTTGTGATAATTGCGGCGTTTGCAATCTGCGCAGGCCAATGTAATTTGTTCACGCATGGGTGCTTAATTCCTCTGTTTCTTTCTTTATTCGACGATCTGAATGACGACGCCGGCGCCGACGGTGTGGCCGCCC
>CAZUXW010000068.1:0-16583 GCA_964624625.1 uncultured bacterium | reverse complement strand
GACCCTCGGGTCTCCTTGTTCAAGGCTAACTTCGCCGACCTCCTGTGGGTGCTCATGGACCTTTCGGTCCCCGAGGTTGACAGCGTGCTGATGGATATTGGCGTATCCTCCTTACAACTCGATGAAGCGCGCCGGGGTTTTTCCTTCAGCCAGGAGGGCCCCCTGGACATGCGCATGGACACGGCCAGCGGCCACACCGCGGCCTGGGTCGTCAACACCTACTCCGAAGAAAAACTTTCCAAAATCATTTTTGAGTACGGCGAGGAGCGCAAGGCCCGAGCCCTGGCCCGCGCCATCGTCAAGGCCCGCGAAGTGAAGCACCTCGAGACCACCAGCGAGCTGGCCAGCCTGGCCCAAAGCGTCCTCCGCCAGGGCAAGAAGCCGGGCGAGAAACACGCCGCGACCCGCCTTTTCCAAGCCATCCGCATCGAAGTCAACCGCGAACTGCAAGTGCTGGAAAAGGGCCTGCGCAAGGCCGTTTCCGTCCTCAAGCCCGGCGGCCGCATCGCCGTCATCACCTTTCATTCCCTGGAAGACCGGATCGTCAAGCAGTTCTTCAAGCTGGAAAGCACCGACTGCATCTGCCCCCCGGACATTCCCCAATGCGTCTGCGGCCACAAGGCCAACCTCAAGACCCTTACGGGCAAGCCCGTCACCGCCTCCGAGGCGGAGTTGGAGCAAAATCCCAGGGCCCGCAGCGCCAAGCTCCGGGTCGCCGAGAAATTACAACCGGCGGCCGGCAGTCGGCCGTCGACAGCCCGCAGTTAAGCGGCAAGGAAAACCATGCAACAGACCGGGACGTTCAACGAAGAGGTGCGTAAGTTCGCGGATGACGCCTTTGAGGCGGGAACCTTTTGGCGGGGCAGTTTGGCCAAGGCCGTCAAGCGCCGGGACTTCAAGGGAACCCTTTGGGGGGTCATGGCCTTGAGCATTCTGCTCCTCTTTTACGTTTGGCAGCACATGCAGGCGGTGAAGCTGGGTTACGAGGTGCAAAGCCTCAAGACGGAAAAACTGGAGCTGACCAACGAGTACTACTACCTCAAGTACAAGATGCACGACGTCAACAGCCTGCCGAGGGTGGAAAAAATCGCCCGGGAGCAATTGGGAATGACCACGCCCCGCACGGATCAGATGGTCATTTTGGACGAGGGATCGGTCTTTTACCCCAAGTGGTTCACCCTTTGGACCAGCACCATGAAGAAATCGGAAAAGCACTAATGAAAGCAATTGGGCCACGGATGAACACGGATAAACACGGATGGCAAAAATCTAAAGTCGAGAATTTCTTTGGATTTAATCATTTGGTTAATCCGAGTTCATCCCTGTTCATCCTTGGCAAAAAATTATTTTGCCTGCCTGTATATGCGGCTGTTGGGGAGGTTTCGTGAGCGCGTTCGACCGCTACAGCCAAATGCAGAGGCGCCTGCTCCTGTTGGAGGCGGTCATTCTGCTGTCCGCCATGGTCGTGGAATGCCGCTTGGTCTATCTGCAAATCTACAAGCATGGTGATTTCCACCGGATGGCCAACCGCCAGCAATTCACCCACCAGGAAATTTCAGCTTCCCGGGGCATGATCATGGACCGGGAGGGCTCGCTGCTGGCCATGAATATCGGCCTCTTCAATGTCAGCGCCCATCCGGACCTGATCTCGGACAAGGTCCAAGCGGCCGCGGTGCTTTCCCGGGCCCTGGGGGAATCTTACGGGTCCATTCTCTCGAAAATTTCCGGCGATAAGTCCTTCGTGTGGCTGGCGCGGCAGGTTCCTTACGAGAAGTCCAAGGCCGTGGAAAGCATGAAGCTGGAAGGCGTGGAGGCCACCAGGGAACAGAGGCGTTTTTATCCCGACCACGAGATGGCGTCCCATGTGCTTGGGTTCACCGGCATCGACAACCAGGGCCTGAACGGCCTGGAAAATTTCTACAACAAAATCCTCACCGGCAAAAAAGGCTCGGAAATGACCGAGCGCGACGCCCGCGGCAGGACCGTCATGTCGGACAACAAATCGGTGCAGGCCGGATCCGACGGGTTGAACATCGTCACCACCCTGGACAAGACGATCCAGCACGTGGCCCAGGTGGAATTGGCGAAAGCCTTCGAGAAATACAAATGCAAAGCCGCCTCCATCGTGGTGATGAATCCTTCCACGGGAGAGATCCTGGCCATGGCCAATTACCCGACCTTTGACCCCAATGATTTCAAGGATTACTCCTCCCAAACCTGGAAAAACCGGGTGGTGAACGACATGTTCGAGCCTGGCAGCACCTTCAAGCTCGTCACGGCGGTGGGAGCCTTGGAAGAGGGGATCGTGAACGAGGACGACAAGTTTTTCTGCGAGAACGGGGCCTACAAGACCGATTACGGGCGGGTCGTGACGGACCATGAAAAGCACGGCTGGCTGACTTTCCGGGAGGTCTTCGGCTATTCCAGCAACATCGGCATGGTGAAGCTGGGCGCGAAGCTGGGAAAAGAAAACCTCTACCACTATTGCAAAAAGTTCGGTTTCGGCGACTTGACCGGCATCGACCTGCCGGGCGAGACGCCCGGGAAACTCCGGCCCTTGGACAAGTGGAGCGGCCTTTCCATGACCTCCATCCCTTATGGCTATGAAATCTCCTCCTCGCCCCTCCAGGTGGTCCAGGCTTACGCGGCCATCGCCAATGGCGGCGTGATGATGAAGCCTTACCTCGTCCGGAAGCTGGAAAACTCCGAGGGCGGCACGGTCAAGGCCTTCGGGCCGAAAAAAATCCGAAGGGTTTGCTCGGCCAAGACGGCCAAGCGCATGACGGAGATGATGAAATGGGTCGTGGAAAAGGGGACGGGAGTGGCGGTGGCCCTGCCCACCTATCCCATCGCCGGCAAAACCGGGACCGCCTACAAGTTCATGAACGGCCACTATTCCCGCTACAACTATGTATCGTCCTTCGTGGGCTTCGTGCCGGCGGAAAAACCGAGGTTCGTCATTTATATCTCGCTGGACGATCCCCGGGGCCTTTATTGGGGCGGCTATACGGCGGGTCCGGTATTCAAGGAAGTGGCGAAACGGGCCCTGGCTTATGAGCTGGTTCCGGCGGTGAATCCCGAGAACGCCATTGAAACGGCCGGCGACAAGCGCGCGGTGCCGGCCTTTACGGGCCTGACGAAGGAACAATGCAAGTGGGTGGCGAACCGCGACGGATTGGGGCTCCAGTTCGAGGGCAAGGGCGAGAGGGTCATCGGCCAGTCCCTGGCGGCAGGCGTTCCCATTCCGAAGGACGAGGGTTCGGGGAAAATTATCCTCACCCTGGGCACGCCCGTGGAAACGGAAGCCAACGGAGTTATGCCGGACCTGAGGGGAAAAACCAAGCGCCAGGCCTTGGCGCTGCTTTCGCCCTTGGGAGTCCGGGTGAACTTTAAGGGCCAGGGAATCGTGAAAACCCAATTTCCGCCAGCCGGCCGGGCGGTCCAGGCCAACACCCCCTGCGATATCAATTGCGACCTGCCGGTCACCAAGATCGCGGCCGCTTCGGGAGGGAACTCGTGAAGCTTCGTTCCCTCGCCAAAAAAATCCAAGGCGTGAGATTCGCCGGCAAGGCCAATCCGGACATTAGGGGAATTTCGGAAAATTCCAAGGCGGTGAAGCCGGGAGATTTGTTCGTGTGCGTCCCGGGCGCCAAGCATGACGGCCGGACCTACGCCGAGGAAGCGGTCCGTTCGGGAGCGGAGGCGTTAGTGGTGGAGGGGAGCGCCCTTCCCGGCGCCGGGGTTCCCCAGCTGGTGGTCCGGGACAGCCGCGAGGCCCTGGCCCTTTTGGCCCACGCTTTTTACCGGGAGCCGTCCAAAAAAGTGAGGACCATCGGCGTCACGGGGACGAAGGGCAAGACCACGACCACCTACCTGATCCGTTCCATCCTGCAGAGGGCCGGACAGCCGGCGGGATTGATCGGAACCATCGCCTACCAGATCGGCTCCAAAGTTTATGAAGCCAACAACACCACCCCTTCCGCCCTGACCATCGTGAAATTATTGGATGAGATGCGCCGCCAAAAATGCGTTTGGTCGGTCATGGAAGTCTCCTCCCACGCCCTTGAAATGAACCGGGTCCTGGGAATTGAGTTTGAGGGGGCGGTTTTCACCAATTTGGGCCGGGATCACTTGGATTACCACAAAAATTTCGCCAATTACTTCAAGGCGAAAAGCCGCCTCTTCACCGAGTTCAAGACCCTCAAGACCAGCGCGGTCAACGCGGACGACGCCTATGGAAGGAAGCTGCTGAAGCGGTTGAAGCGCCGCGCGGTCGGCTACGGCGTCAAATCCAAATGCGCCTATCAGGCCCTGGGCGTGGAAATAAAACCAGGATCCATCAAGTTCACGGTCCAGGGCCATCCCTTCCAGGTTCCCTTGACCGGCATCTTCAACGTTTACAACGCCTTGGCCGCCATCGCGGTTTTGAGGGAGCTGGGACTTTCCTGGGAAAAACTCAAGGATGGCTTGAGCCGCGCTCCCGCCGTTCCAGGCCGTTTCGAGGAAGTGGCCGCGGGACAGGATTTCACCGTGCTGGTGGACTACGCCCATACCCCCGACGCGCTGAAGCAGGCCTTGATCGCCTCCCGGGACATTTTGGGGAAAAAGAGCGGCCACAAACTCATTTCCCTCTTCGGCTGCGGAGGGGACCGCGACAAGACCAAAAGGCCGATCATGGGAAAAATTTCGGCCCAATTAGCCGACAGGACCGTGGTGACATCGGACAATCCGCGCACCGAAAACTCCAAAACCATCCTGGACGACATCCTCCGGGGCGTTCCCAAGCGGCTCATCCAAAACGGACAGCGCCGGGTTTGGGTGGAGGAGGACCGGCGCGCCGCGATCCGCAAGGCCCTGTCCATGGCCAAGGAGGGCGATTTGGTGTTGCTGGCGGGCAAGGGCCACGAGACCTACCAAATCATGGGAACCCAAAAACAGCATTTCGACGACAGGGAAGTAGCGAGAGAAATATTACAGAAAATGGGCCGCAGATGAACACGGATAAACACGGATGGATTTTAAAAGGATTAAAAATGAATTCGGTTTTTGCTGATCTGAGTTCATCCGTGTTCATCTGTGGCTATATGGCCTTTTGATGTTGCCTTGGACCTTGAAGGAAATCGCGGCCCTGACCGGCGGGCGGGTGGTGAAGGGGAATGGGGAAGCGGTCGTGAAGGGCGTCGCCCATGACACCCGCCAGGTGAAAAGGGGCGATCTCTTCGCGGCGATCGTGGGAAGCCGGTTGGACGGCCACCGGTTTTTAAGGGAGGCGGGGAAAAGAGGAGCGGCGGCGGCTTTGGTGTCCCGGAAGGTCCCGGGAACAAGTCTCGCGCAGATCCTGGTAGGGGACACGACCAGGGCCTTGGGGGAACTGGGGCGGGCCCAAAGGCTCCAGTGGAACGGGCCGGTGGTGGCGGTGACGGGCAGCGTGGGAAAGACCACGGTCAAGGACATGATGGCCCATCTGCTGGGGGCCAAGTACCGGACCTTGAAAACCGAGGGCAACTTGAACAACCAGTGGGGCTTGCCCCTCACCTTGTTGAGGCTGACCCCGGCCCATGAGGCGGCGGTGGTGGAGCTGGGCATCAACCACCCGGGCGAGATGGAGTGGCTTTCCGAGGTGGCCAGGCCTGACGTGGCGGTGGTCACGGCGATTGGGGAGGCCCATTTGGGATTCTTCCGGAATCGAAAGCATTTGGCGGAAGAGAAAATGAAGGCGGCGTCGGGCTTGAGGCGGGGCGGCGTCAAACTATTAAACGCGGATGACGCGTTACTTAAGGAAAGAGGCGCGAACGTGATGACATTTGGATTGAAGCTGGGCCAAGTGAAGGCCAAGAACCTCCGGCCGGACGGCTTGGGAACGGAATTCCTGTTGGAATCGGCCGGCGCAAGGGTTTCCACCAGGCTGGAAATGATGGGAACCCACAATGTCCTCAACTCCCTGGCGGCCGTTTCGGGCGGCTTGACGATGGGAATTTCCCTCAAGGCCTTGGCGGACCGCCTGAGGTCGTTTGTGCCCCAGGCGCCGATGAGGATGGAAATCAGGAACATGAGGGGGGTCCTTTTTATCAACGACGCCTACAACGCCTCGCCCACCTCCATGGAGGCGGCCATCGTGACTTTCGAGGAGCTAAAGGGTTCCCTGCGGAAAATCGCCGTATTGGGGGACATGCTGGAGCTGGGTTCCTTTTCGGAAGCGACCCACCAAAGGATCGTCCGCCGGGTCCTGGAGTCGCCCCTGGACGGCGTGGTTCTCGTGGGGGACCGGATGAAGAAGGCCTTTGAGAAGTTGTCCTATCCGGGGCAGGGCAGGGTCCGCTGCTTTACCGGAGCCGCCGAGGCCGGGGCTTACTTGAGGCGCTGGGTGGAAAAGGGCGACGCGGTATTGCTCAAGGCGTCGCGCGGCATGGAACTGGAGAAAGTACTTAAAGGATTTTGAAAACACAATTAGGAATTCGAAATGAGGAATTAGGAATGATTGAAGGTTTTTCAATGAAGGTCGTTGAAAAACTAACCAAAATTCCTAACTCCTAACTACGAATTCCTAATTAAAAGAGCGGCAGTGAGTGAAGGGCTAGTAACGGCCAGTACCTTAATTCAGGAGCAAACGTGCTATACCATTTATTGTACCCTCTGGCGAACCACTTCATCGGCTTCAACGTCTTCCGTTACGTCACTTTCCGGAGCGTTTACGCCGCGGTGACCTCCTTCGGACTCTGCCTCCTGTTGGGCGGGGCCTTGATCGCCAAGATGAGGGCGGCCCAATTGGGCGAGAAGATCCGTTCGGACGGGCCCTCCAGCCATTCGGCGAAGGCCGGCACCCCGACCATGGGGGGGCTTTTGATCATCCTGGCCCTGGTCGTCAGCATCCTCCTGTGGATGAGGTGGGATTCCAAATTCCTCTGGCTCGCGATCTTCTCCATTTTGTGGTTCGGTGCCATCGGTTTCGCCGATGATTTTTGGAAAATGATGGGGGACGGCAAGACCCGGGGGATTTCCAGCGTTTGGAAGCTGATGGCCCAAACCATTGGGGCCATCGTGATCGTGTACGGCTATCTCGCCATCCTGCCGGAGGATTTTCATCTGAGGACATCCATCACCCTTCCTTTCTTTAAGTACCCGCTGGATATCGGCGCCTTCTATCCCTTCCTGGCGGTCCTGGTGATCGTGGGATCCTCGAACGGCGTCAATTTAACCGACGGGATGGACGGCCTGGCCATCGGCTGCACCACTTTCGCTTCCATGGCATTCGTCGTGGTGACCTACGTGGTGGGCAACGTGAAATTCAGCGAATACCTGAAAATCATCCAAGTGCCTGGTTCCAGCGAGCTCACCATCCTTTGCGCCGCCCTGGTCGGCGCGGGATTGGGTTTTCTTTGGTTCAACGCCAGCCCGGCCCAAATATTCATGGGGGACACAGGCTCCTTGGTCCTGGGGGGGCTGCTGGGAACGATCGCGGTGATGGTAAAGCAGGAATTCCTCCTGATCATTGTGGGCGGCATCTTCGTGGCCGAGGCCTTCTCGGTCATCGCCCAAGTCACTTCCTTCAAGATGAGGGGAAAAAGGATCTTCAAGATGGCCCCCCTCCACCATCACTTTGAGTTGTCGGGGGTGCCGGAGTCGAAGCTGGTCGTGAGGTTTTGGATCGTGGCCATTATTTTGACGCTGCTGACGTTATCTACTTTGAAACTGCGTTAACCGGCAATGTTCACCGCGCCCGCGCGGTGAAAGACTTGAAAGGGACTCAATGCTTTACGTACACGGAAAACAAGTGGCGGTTATCGGATTGGGCCGTTCCGGATTCTCGGCGGCCCGGCTTTTGTCCGTCCATGGCGCCCATGTGGTGGTCCTGGACGACAAGACCCCGGAGAAATTGACCGCCTTTATCGAGAAGTCCAAGGGCCTGTCCCACACCCAGCTGATGCTGGGTGGAATCGAACCGGCGACGGTTTTAAATTCCGACTTGGTGGTCATTTCGCCCGGCGTTCCCTTCCACCATCCGGCCCTGGACAGCGCCAGGGAAAAGGGTATCCCGATTATCGGCGAATTGGAGCTGGCTTTCGGCTATTGCCCCGCCAAGGTGGCGGCGATCACCGGCACCAACGGCAAAACCACCACGACCACCCTCCTGAACGCCATGATCCAAGCCTCGGGCCGGAAATCCATCGCCTGCGGCAATATCGGAAAGGCTTTTTCGGAGGCGGTTTTCGAACTTTCGTCCGACGATTGGGCGGTCCTGGAGGTTTCCAGCTTCCAATTGGAAACGGTGGAAGAGTTCCGCCCCAACGTGGCGGCCATCCTCAACGTGACGCCGGACCACTTGGACCGCCACGAGGGAATGCAAGCCTATGTGGAAACAAAAGCCAGGATTTTCGAGAATCAAAAGCCCGAGGACGCTGCCCTTTTGAATGTCATGGACAAGTACACGCCCATCTTCACCAGCCTCATCAAGAGCCAACTTTACCTTTTCGGGTTCACCGCGGGCCGGTCGGTGCAGAAGCCCGGGTGTTTCGTGGCGGGGAATGGCATCGAGTTGCTGGGAAGGAAACTGATCGCGACCGGCGAGCTTAAAATCCCAGGCCCCCATAATTTAGAAAACGCCTGCGCCGCGGCCCTCATGGCTTCCCTCGCCGGCGTGGCCGATTCGGTCATCGCCAAGACCCTGGCCGAATTCGCCGGGGTGGAGCACCGGTTGGAAGCGGCGGGAGAGGCCAAGGGCGTGAGGTTCATCAATGATTCCAAGGGAACCAACGTGGATTCGGTGATGAAGGCGCTGGAGAGTTTTGACCGCCCCATCGTATTAATGCTGGGCGGACGGGACAAGGCGGGGGATTTTACGAGACTGGCGCCCCTGGTCAAGGAGAAAGTGACCCGCATCGTGGCTTTTGGGGAATGCAAGGCCAAGGTGGTCCAGCAGCTTTCGGGAGCCGCCACGGTGGTGGAGGCAGGTTCCTTGGAGGAAGCCGTCGGGGGGGCCTTCACGGCTTCTGAACAGGGCGGGGTGGTTCTTTTCTCGCCCGGCTGCGCCAGCTTCGACATGTTCCAGAATTACGAGGACCGCGGCCGGCAGTTCAAGGCGGTGGTGGAAAAGATCGTGAAAAACAAGACGGGGAAGGTCAATGTTTAAAACCAAGGGAAGGAGGGCCTCATTTTTGCGCTCGGATTCTGACAGCAACGCCTACAACACCTTTTCAACACCTACCACACTCTGTTCGGAATCCGAACGGAACAATGAAGACCGAAAGGCTGTGAACCGCAGAGTTGCACCGAGTGAACAGAGTAAGGCGGGGAATTTAAATTTTGGGTCAGGCTTTACTCCCTGTAACTCCGTTGACCCTGTGGTGGAAAAAGTTGGGGGGTTGTTTTATGAGTTTTAAAACCAAAAAACTGGAATCGCCGGATTTCTTCCTTTTCCTGTTGACGCTTATCCTGGTGACTTCCGGGCTGATCATGGTCTATAGCGCCTCCGCTATCTTGGCCCACGACCGCTACGGCAGTTCTTATTATTTTTTTATGAGGCAGCTCATCTGGATCCTGGTGGGAAGCCTGGGCATGTGGGCGTCCTCGAGGGTGGATCTGGAGGGCTTAAGGGCCTTGGCCATTCCCGCGTTATTCGCCGGCCTTTTCCTCATGGTATTGGTCTGCGTGCCGGGCATCGGGCGGACCGTCGGCGGCGCCCAACGCTGGTTCCGGTTGGGGCCCTTTTCCTTCCAACCCTCGGAAGTCATGAAAATTATCCTGGTTTTTTACCTGGCCGATTCATTGGACCGGCGCAAACAGACCTTGGTCAATTTTTCCGGGATCTTGCCGTACCTGGTGCTTCTGGGCATCTGCATGGTCCTTTTGGAAAAGCAGCATGATTTCGGGACCGCGGTCCTCCTGGCCCTGGTCACCATCCTTTTGCTGTTCCTGGCGGGAATCAAATTGACCTATTTCCTCATCCCCTTTTCGGTTTTGATCCCGGTTTTCATCTTCCTCGTGGAATCGGCCAGCTACCGGATGAAGCGCATTACGGCGTTTCTGAACCCTTGGGACGATCCCCAGGGAGCCGGGTTCCAATTGATCCAAAGCTTGATCGCCGTGGGCAACGGGGGGCCCTTCGGGGTGGGCCTGTCCAACAGCTCCCAGAAGCTTTTTTACCTGCCGGCGCCCCACACGGATTTCATCTTCGCCATCATCGCCGAGGAGTTGGGCTTGGCCGGAGCGGGAATGATGGTGTTCCTCTTCGGGGTGTTTGTGCTCCGCGGATTCAAGATCGCCTCGGTGGTCAGCCAAAGGGAGGGCGGGATGTTCCTGGGCCTGCTGGCTTCCGGCATCACGGGGCTCATCGGATTCCAGGCCCTGGTCAACTTGGGAGTGGTAACGGGGTTGTTGCCCACCAAAGGAATTCCCCTGCCCCTCATTTCCTACGGCGGATCCTCCATGGTTTTCACCCTTGTTTCCATCGGGCTTCTTTTCAATATCTCGAGGGGCCTCAAAATGTCGTCGCCCCTCAAAACCGAGTTGGGCTGGCAAACCCAGGAGGCCGCGCAATGACAACAACCATCATTTGCCGCCAAGACGCCAAGGCGCCCAGAAATTCATTCCTTGAAAAACAAAAATTTTCTGATGCGGTTCCGCATTCGTTCATGGTGTCTTGGCGCCTTGGCGGTGAAAAAAATGTTGAACAAAATTGAGGAATTAAACATTGGAACCGAGGAAAAAAATCATCATCACCGGCGGGGGCACGGGAGGCCATATCTTCCCGGGAATCGCCATCGCCAGGGAACTGTCGAAACATCCGGAGGTCGACGTGCTTTACGTGGGTAAACAGGACGGTCCCGAATCCAAATGGGTTCCGGATTCGGGATTCGCTTTCGAGGGCCTTCGAGCCAGCGGCCTCCCCCGGGGGCTGTCGCTGAGGCTTTTCACTTTCGGATGGGGCTTGGGAGCCGGACTGGTGAAGGCCAACGGCCTGATCTCCCGCCATCAACCCGCGGCGGTTTTCTCGACCGGCGGCTATGTTTCGGTTCCTCTGTCCCTGATGGCGTCGTTAAGGGGGGTGCCGGTCGGATTGTTCGAGCCGAACGTCGCGCCGGGGCTGGCGGCAAGCTTTTTGGCTTTGTTTTCCAAAAGAATTTTTGTGGGATTCGCCGAGACCATGAAACGCTTTTCGAAAAGGAGGGTCCGATGGACGGGAATTCCGGTGAGGGAAGAGATCGTGACGGCGGAAAAAGCGAAGGCGAGGGAAAGCTTCGGCTTAAGTCCCGACATGACCACTTTGCTGATGATGGGAGGCAGTCAGGGAGCCCACGCGCTGAATCAATACATGGCCGACGTGATCCAGTTCCTGGGCCAGGGGGACCAAGCGGTCCAGATCATCATGATGACGGGTTGGAACGATTACCGGAAAGTGGTGGATCAGCTGGAGAAGTGCCCCTTGAAGGTGGTTTTGAGGCCCTTTATCAGCAATATTCACGAAGCTTACGCGGCCGCGGACCTGGTGGTGGCCAGGGCGGGGGCCATGACCTGCGCGGAAATACTAAGCCGACAATTACCGTCCCTTCTTATTCCTTATCCCCACGCTTCCGGACATCAGGAGAAGAACGCGAGGGCCTTGGAAGCGGCTGGGTCGGCAGTCGTGATTTTAGAAAAAGAACTGGAAGAAGCCAAGTTGACCCAAGTCCTCATCGCCCTTCTGAACGACGGGGAAAAATTGAGGGCCATGGGAGAGGCGGCGGGAAAACTAGCTAAGCCTGACGCCGCAAAGGATATCGTGAGGGAATTGTTGGAAATGGCGGAGAAAAAATAATGAAACCCAAATTTGGAATCTTAACCCAACCCTTCGGCAACGTGAGAAGGGTGCATTTCATCGGCATCGGCGGCGCCGGCATGAGCGGCATCGCGGCGGTCCTCCTGAGCCTCCATTATGAGGTGACGGGTTCGGACCTGAAGCCCTCCGAAGTGACGGACAGCTTGACCCAAAGGGGCGCCAAAATCCATTTCGGCCATAAGGCTTCCCATGTGGCTGGCTCGGACGTCGTGGTTTATTCGGCCGCGGTGCCGACGGACAACCCGGAAATTGTGGAAGCCGTCAAGCGATCCGTCCCCGTCATTCCCCGCACGGAGATGCTGGCGGAGCTCATGCGCCTCAAGTACGGCATCGCCATCTCGGGAACCCACGGCAAGACCACCACCACCTCCATGATCGGTTTGGTCATGACGGAGGCTAAGTTGGACCCCACCTTGGTCATTGGCGGGCAGGTGGACGTGTTTAAATCCAACGCCAAGCTGGGCAAGAGCACTTACCTGGTGGCCGAAGCCTGCGAGGCCTTCGGGGAATTCCTCCTCCTTTCGCCCATGATCGCCGTTGTGACCAATATCGACGACGATCACCTGGATTATTACGGCTCCATCGACAAGGTGAGGGACGTTTTCGTGACTTTCGCCAACAAGGTTCCTTTCTACGGCTGCGTGATCCTTGGGGTGGACGATGCCCAGGTCCGCATGGTCGTTCCCCAAATCAAGCGCCGGGTCATGACTTACGGCTTGTCCAAGGAAGCCCATGTTTCAGCCGCCAGGGTCAAATTGGAAAAATCCGGTTCCGTTTTTGAGGTTTCGGTTAAAGGCAAAAGGCTGGGCCAGGTCAAACTCAATGTCCCGGGCCGGTTCAACATCCAAAATGCCCTGGCGGCGGTATCCGTGGGATTGGAACTCAAGATCCCCTTCAAGGCCATCGCGGCGGGGCTGGCCCGTTTTCACGGGGCTCAAAGGCGTTTTGAGATGAAGGGCTCCTTTAAAGGCGCGGCGGTGATTGACGATTACGCCCACCACCCCACGGCCGTTTCGGAGACCCTCCGGGCCGCTAAGAACTTCGCCGGGTCCAAGAAATTGGTGGTGGTGTTCCAACCCCATCTTTTTTCCCGTACCCAGCTTCTCAGGGACAAGTTTGGAAAGTCATTTGGGGACGCGGATGAAGTCATTATCGCGGGAATCTATCCCTCCCGTGAAAAACCCATACCAGGCGTGTCCGGCATGACCTTGGTGGAAGCTATCCGGGAAAACCAGCATCCCAACGTCCGCTACGAGGCGGACAAGACGGCGCTCCTGGAATACTTGAAACAAAACCTGACCGAAAAGCATGTGCTGGTGACCATGGGGGCGGGAGATGTCTGGAAGCTGGGAAATGACCTCGTCCAGAAACACAAGGGTTGAAATGAAATTAGGAATTAGGAATGAGGAGTTGGGAATTGAAATCAAAAAAGATTCAATGGTTCTTAACAATTACGAATTTCTCATTCCTCGTTCTAAATTGGGCGGACGGAGAGCTGATTTGGATTTAAGAGACCTTAAAAAAATAGTGAGCGGCAAGGTTTTATTCGAGGCGCCGATCGCCCCCTACACCACCTATCACCTGGGGGGGAGGGCCGCGGCTTTTGTGGAGCCGCAAAATCAGGAGGATCTGTCGGAACTTTTGCGCCGCCTGACCGGGGGTCAAGTTCCTTACCTGGTGCTGGGCGGCGGGAGCAACGTCCTATTCGCCGACGAGGGTTTTAAAGGAGTGGTGATCCGGCTGGGCAGGGGATTTCAGGGGATCCATATCGAAGGCGACTTGGTCCGGGTCAAGGCCGCGACCCCATTAGTGAAGGTGTTGAACAAGTCCCGGGAAGCCAACCTGGGGGGAGTTGAGTTTTTCGCGGGCATTCCGGGAAACATCGGCGGGGCGGTGGCGGGGAACGCGGGAGCTAAGAAGGCTTGGATCGGACCGACGGTTGAGTCCTTGACCATCGTGACGCCGAACGGCGAAGTAAAGACCCTCACGAAAAGCGATTACAGCTACGGCTACCGCCAATCGTCGCTCAAGATGAGCGGCCAGGTGCTGGTAGAGGCCCTGTTAAAGCTGAAAAAAGAGCCGAAGGCCGATATCGAGAGGAAAGTGAAGGAGTATTTCAAGGTCCGGCGCGGAAAACAGCCCAAAAAGGAAAAGAACGCCGGGAGCGTTTTTAAGAACCCCGAGGGAAATTTCGCGGGAAGACTGACGGAGTCGGTGGGATTGAAAGGGTTCAGGATCGGCGGCGCCAGGGTCAGCGAAATCCACGCCAACTTCATCATTCACGAGGGAAAGGGAACATCCCATGATGTGGTGGCCGTGATGCGGGAAATCCAGAAGAGGGTCTACTCGGAATACCAAATCCGGCTGGAGCCGGAGATTCTTCCCCTGGGTGACTGGGACTGGAACGAGATCAAGGATGTTTTTTGGAACATGAAATAGGTTCAAGGTCCAAGGTGCCTGGTTCCCGTTGAAGCCGGAACCTTGGACCTGGTGCCTGGCACCTGACGCGACAACGCTTACGACGACAAGGTCGGGAAATTTAGAGAACCGGAGAATGGAATGAAAGTCGGAGTCCTGATGGGGGGCTGGAGCCCCGAGAAAAAAGTTTCCTTAATGTCGGGGAAAAACGTCGTGGAAGGTTTGAGGCAGACGGGAATTAAAGCGGTTCCGTTTTTGGTGACCAGCGCCGACAAGGACGAAAAGCGCCTGGAAAAGAGGCTGAGGGCCGGGCGGTTTGACGCGGTATTTATCGCGCTGCACGGAGGATTTGGGGAGGACGGAACCTTGCAGGCTCTATTGGATAAATGGGGGATTGCTTACACGGGATCGGGGGCCTTGGCCTGCGGATTGGCCATGCACAAGGGCTGTTCCAAGCTGGTGTTTGAGGCGAACAAGATTCCCAGCGCTCCCTGGCAGGCGATTCATAAATCCATCCCCGCTGAGGGATGGCTGAAGGAGGTGGAGTTGAAACTGCCCTTGGTGGTGAAGCCGGCGGATGTGGGTTCAGCCATCGGAGTGACCATCGTGAAAAACAGGGGTTCCTTAAGGAAAGCCATTGGAACGGCCTTCCGTTACAGCCAATGGGCCATCGTTGAAAAATTCATCCCCGGGGTGGAAGTCACCGCGACGGTATTGGCGGACAGGGCCCTTCCGCTGATTGAGATCGTTCCGAAGAATGAGTTTTACGATTTTGACGCCAAGTACACCCCGGGGCACTCGGACCACGTGATCCCGGCGGGGATCCCAGCCGCCGCCGCCAGGAAGGTCAAGGCCCTCGCGGTGAGGGCCGGCAAGGCCATGGGTTGCGCCGATTATTACCGCGTTGATTTTATCGTGCCTCAAAAAGGAGATCCGCAGATTTTGGAGGTGAATACGGTGCCGGGGATGACTTCCACCAGCTTGGTTCCGGATTCCGCCAGGGCCGCCGGCATCTCTTTTCCACGGCTCCTGAGGATTTTAGTGGGGTTGGCTTTGAAAAAGAAAAAGGGCAAAAAGTGAAAAATATATCCGTCGGGAGTTTTCATTTAGGCGGATGGGAATGACCTATTACCGCGGGTCCCGGGTTCCTTTGAGCGAAAAAAGCGCCCGCGCCTATTCGCTGACCCTCAACCGGAGCTGGAAAGACCGCAAGGGGGAAGGCGGGGAGAAAAAATTATTCGTGAGGTTGTTCGGGGAAAAATCAAAGGCCCCCGCCCACCCGGAACCAACGGCCCGTTCCTTTTACCGGCCTGGTGTCACGGCGGTGGAGGATACGCCGGGTTATTCCCGCAAGGAGAAAAACTGGGTGCCGAAGGTTCCCAACCTAGGATGGATGAAATGGGTCCTGAGGCTGGCGGGAGTGGTTCTATTGGCCGGCGCGGTGGTTTGGTCGAAGGAAAAAACGACTGCCCTTCTCCAGGATGTGGCGGGCCTCAGGCTGGCGAAAGTCACGGTGGAGGGAAACCACTACCTGACGGATGAGGAGGTGGCCGGCGCGCTGGCTTTGCCGCTCGGGGAAAACATGTTCAAGCTGGACTTGAAGGGAGCGACGGATAGGGTCAAGGGGATGGATTGGGTGGAGAGGGTTTTCGTCGAAAGACGCCTGCCTTCCTCCCTTCTCATTTCCGTCCGGGAAAGGAAGCCGGTGGCTCTATTGGACAATGGCAGTCTTTACGGGGTGGACCAAGAGGGAAGGGTTTTGTCGCCCTCGGCGGCCCTCTTGAGCGAGGACCTGCCCCTGATTTCCGGAGTGCCCTTGCGGGCTGACGCGATGGGAACCACGGCCATGGCGGAAAGCCTGAAACCGGCCCTGGATTTTTTCGACTTCATGAAGCGGCACGACGGGGTCCTGGCGGCGGATGTGTCGGAAGTGGATTTAACGGACCGGGAATCGCTGAAGGTGACTTTTATCGACGGGATTCAGGCCTCCTTCGACCCTCCGGTCACCGAAACGGAGCTGAGGCGGATGGCGGTGGTATTGAGCGATTTGGACCAGAAGCAAAAACGCGCCGGGACGATGGATTTTCGATACCGCGACATGGTGCTGGTGAAAACCAGGTAAAAATAATTGGAAATTAGGAATTTATGAAAGCACAAAAACATAGCGGCG
The DNA here is from genome assembly GCA_964624625.1 of uncultured bacterium. Lineage (GTDB taxonomy): Bacteria > Oederibacteriota > Muellerivitia > Muellerivitales > Muellerivitaceae > PALSA-1180. Next base: position 183 of record CAZUXW010000068.1, on the reverse strand, counting down.
GCAAGAAAACCAAAGCCGTGAATTTGAAGGAGCTCAAAGTTTGTTTCGGGAAATGCCGCTGTTTTTCAGCGGTGAAGTCGAAAAAAAGATAGGACAGCCATTGGCTGACAGCGGTTGGCTTTTAAGCTAAAGGCCAACAGCTGAAAGCTAACAGCTGAATTTCAAGGAGGTGAGTTGAATGGC
>CAZUXW010000067.1:0-16820 GCA_964624625.1 uncultured bacterium | reverse complement strand
AATGGAAGTAGCCCGTAAAAGCAATCCGCCCTCGCCCTTTCCCAACAGTTCCGAGTTCCGAGTGCCGCCCCAGGATCTGGACGCCGAGCAGTCCGTCCTGGGAGCCATGATGCTCTCCTCCGAAGCCACCCGCACGGTGATCCCCATCTGCAAGGAAGAGGATTTTTACCGGGAAGCCCACCGCAAGCTTTACAAGGCCATCGTCATCCTGGATGACCGCAAGGAACCGGTCGACATCATCACCCTGACCAACGAGCTCAAGCGCATGGGCGAGTTCGAGACCATCGGCGGCATTTCGGCCCTGACCTCCCTGATCGACCGGGTGCCCACCGCGGCCAACGCCGAGTATTACGCCCAGATCGTCAAGGAAAAGGCCTCGGCCCGGAAATTGATCATCGCTGCCACCCAGGTCGTGGCGGACGCCTACGGCGACGCCATGCCCATCAAGGAGCTCCTGGACGACGCCGAGCACCGCATTTTCGAGGCAACCCAATTGCGGGAAACCAAGGACTTCGCCAGCATCAAGGATTTGATCGGCAACAGCTACGAGTATGTCAACAACCTGTCGGACCAGAAGCTGCATATCACGGGGGTTCCCACGGGCTTCATGGACTTGGATGAGTTGACCGCGGGACTTCAGCCGGCGGAAATGATCGTCATCGGCGCCAGGCCTTCCATGGGTAAAACCAGCCTGGCCTTGAACATCGCCCAGCACGCCTGCATGGGGACGAACCAGCTTAAAAAGAAAATTCCGGTCGGTTTCTTCTCGATCGAAATGACCGCCAAACAATTGGCCCTGCGCCTCCTTTGCTCGGTGGCCCACATCGACCTGCAGAAAGCCCGCTCGGGTTACCTGAGCGACCAGGACCGCGGCCGTTTGGTCAACATCACGGGACAATTTTACGAGGCCAAACTTTTCATCGATGACACTTCCTCCATGTCGGTGCTGGACCTGAAGGCGAAGGCCCGCCGGTTGAAAAGGGAGCATGGCATCGGGCTTCTGATCATCGACTATCTTCAACTGATTCAACCGGGCATCTCGGTGAATAATCGGGAGCAGGAAATCGCCTACATCTCGCGCCAGTTAAAAGCATTGGCCAAGGACCTGGATATTCCCGTCGTGGTTTTGTCCCAGCTGTCCCGTCCCCAAAAGGGACAGGAGGAAAAGAGGCCGGTCCTGTCCGACCTTCGCGAGTCCGGGGCGATCGAGCAGGACGCGGACGTGGTTATGTTTATCCACCGCGAAAGCGAGGGCCAAAATGACGAAGGCCACCCGAATTTCAAATACGAGCTGGTCGTCGCCAAACAGCGAAACGGCCCCACCGACAACGTGCCGGTGATTTTCCGCCGCCAATACACCTCCTTCGAGTCGGCCTCGAAGGTCTCAGAACGATAAAAGGTCTAAAGCAAATCCCGTTTTAGCCACAGATGAACAAGGATGAACTCAGATGTCTTAATTGAAAAATAAAAGTCATTTTTTATCGGTGTTCATCCGTGTTCATCTGTGGCAAATAATAATTACCGTTTTTTTGTGTGTTTTTTTGCTTCGGCAAGGCTAAGTGACCTTGGTTTTGCTACAATAAAATCCCTATGAAAAGACCAATCCCCACCACCCCAGCCTGGGCCGAGATTTCCCTCGACGCCTTGAAAAGCAATTTCCATGAGCTCCAAAGGCTGGCCAAGGGATCCCAAGTCCTGCCGGTGGTCAAGGCCAACGCCTACGGCCATGGACTGGTGCCGGTCTCCAAGGCCCTGATCCAAGCCGGGGCGAAATTCCTGGCGGTGGCCTTTGTCCAGGAGGGGGTGGCCCTCCGGAACTCAGGGCTCAATTGTCCGATCCTGGTCTTGACCCCGACCCTGCCCTTGGAAATTCCCAGCCTGCTGAATAATCGCTTGACGCCCCAAGTGAGTTCCATCGAAGGCGCCAGGGCTTTGGCCCGGGAAGCCCGGAAACTTAAAATCACCAATTTGGTCGTGCACGTGAAGATCGACACGGGAATGGCCCGGGTGGGTGTTCGCGCGTCCCAGGCCTTGCAAGAAATCGCGGCGATCCAAAGCGTTCCCGGGCTCCAAGTGGAGGCGGTTTATACCCACCTGGCCACCGCCGATTGGAGCGATCCCAAATACGCCTGGAAGCAAATCACCCTGTTCCGCCAAGCCCTGGAAAAAATCAACGAGGCGGGGTTGACCCCCTCCACCCATGTCGCCAACAGCGCCTCGCTCATTTCCTATTATCCCCAATCCAAGGGCACCTGGGTCAGGCCCGGCATCGCCCTTTACGGTATTTACCCTAATTCCCAGATGAAAAACCAGGCGAAACTGACGCCGGTCATGCAGGTTCGGACCCGCGTCCTGCATACTAAGACCCTCAAAAAGGGGGAGTCGGTCAGTTACGGAAGAACCTACACGGCGAAAAAAAGAATCAAGGTCGCGACCCTGGGAATGGGCTACGCCGACGGGTTGCTTCGGAGTTTTTCCAACAAGGGTTTTTGCCTGATCCGCGGGAAAAAGGTTCCCATGATAGGAACCGTCTGCATGGACATGACCATGGCGGATGTATCGAAGGTCCCCGGGGTCAAAACGGGGGATGTGGCCACGCTCTATGGCAGGGATGGCAAGGCCGTCCTGCCGGTCGAGGAACAAGCGTCCTCGGCGGGAACCATTTCCTATGAGCTTCTTTGCGCGGTGGGTGAGAGAGTTCCAAGGGTATACAAATAAATATGGCGGCGGAACCCAGCGGTGAAGAATTCCGTTGAATTAAAATATTCACGGGGAAGATTTTAGGTGGAAATGTTTTTCCGGCATTCGCGAAAATTCGAGCCGATTTCGGCCCAAGGCATTAAATGAAAAACATTATTGAACGATTCGGGAAAACCCTGGCTTATTTCATCCATGACATGGGAGAGATGGTCATCCTGTCCCTGCGCATCAACCAATGGCTGTTCCGAAAACCTTTCGACTCGAAATTAATCCTCCAACAGATGGTCAAGATTGGGTTTGAGTCCATTCCCGTCGCCGTTATCACGGCCCTCTTTACCGGGATGGTCCTGGCCCTCCAGGCGGGCTATACCTTGGAAACGAAGATCAAGGGAGTCTCCCAATTTTTAGGCTCGGTCGTGACCCTGTCCCTGGTTCGGGAGCTGGGCCCGGTCTTGACGGCCATGGTCATCGCGGGGCGCATGGGGTCGGCGGTAGCGGCGGAGATCGGCACCATGCAGGTGACCGAGCAGATTGACGCCCTTTACACGCTGGCGGCCAACCCCGTCAAGTACCTGGCGGTGCCCCGCTTCCTGGCCTTCACCTTCATGCTTCCGCTTTTAACCATTTTCGCCGATATGGTCGGTTGGGGAGGAGGATTGTTCGTCAGCTCCTTGAAATTCACCTCCTCCACCGTATACGTCGAAAGCACCAGGACATCCCTGGAAACGGGCGACATTATGGGCGGCCTCATCAAGGCGCTTTTTTTCGGCGCCATCATCGCCGTGGTTTCCTGCCGCCAGGGTTTCGCCACCACCAACGGGGCGGAAGGGGTGGGGAAGGCCACGACCAACGCTGTGGTTTTTTCCTTCATGTTGATACTGATCTCGGATTATTTTTTAACCGCCATTTTGACACTCTTGAACTTTTAAGGAAAAACCATGCCCCCCCCCGACGTCATCATCCAACTGAAAGACCTCCGAAAAAGCTTCGGGGACCGGAAGGTGCTGGACGGGGTCTGCCTGGAAGTGGTCCAGGGGGAAACCCTGGTCATCATCGGCCGATCCGGCGTGGGAAAGAGCACGATTCTCAAGCATGTCGCGGGACTGCTTCCGCCTGACTCGGGGGAAGTTTGGGTCGAGGGGCTGGAAATCAATCGCCTGAACGAACAGGCCTTGAACGACCTTCGGAAAAAAATGGGGGTGGTTTTCCAATACGCGGCCCTTTTCGATTCCCTCACGGTTTTTGAGAATGTCGCCTTCCGGCTATTGCGCGATTTTGAGATGCCCATTCCGAAAGCGGTCGATGTGGTGAGGCAAAAACTGGAATTAGTGGGGTTGAAGCCGGACTTGATGGGCTTGAAACCGGCCCAGTTATCGGGCGGTATGCGCAAGAGGGTAGGGCTGGCCCGCGCCATCGCGGTGGATCCCGAAATCATCCTTTACGACGAGCCTACCTCGGGATTGGATCCGGTGACCTCCGAGGCCATCAACGATCTTATCCTTGAGATGCAAAAGAAGCTGAAAGTGACGTCCGTGGTGGTGACCCACGATATGCACAGCGCCTACAAAGTAGCTAACCGGATTGCCATGATATATGATGGAAAAATTATCGGGGTGGGAACCCCGGACGAGATCAAGAGCAGTTCCAACCCTTATATCCATCAATTTATCACGGGGAGTGTGGAAGGGCCGATGCCGGTCCGTTGAGGCGGACTGGAGGTTTCAATTTTGAGTCCGGAGTTTTGAGCTTTTGAATTTTCAATTGGGTTCCAATTGAAAAATACCGTAACCGCTGATTGAGAACCGCGGACCGCGAACTATTTTTTCGAAGGGGTTTCCATGAAGTCGAGCCTTGAATTTAAAGTCGGATTGATGACGATCATGGCCCTGCTGGTATTGATGATTTCAATCCTGTTTATTTCCAACCTGAGCCTGGGGGGAGGGCGCGTGGCCACCGCCCAGTTTAATTTTCTGGGAGACCTGAAAGTTAACGCGCCAGTGCAATACGCCGGCGGCATCAAGGTGGGGGTGGTAAAGGCTATCCGCATCGGAAACAATAAAGCCCTGGTGGATATGCTGATCACTGAAAAATCGCTCGTCTTGCGGAAGGATTCCAAAATCGCCCTTTATAGCGCGGGGTTGTTGGGATCCCGGTACGTCCAGATCGGCGCCGATTTGGGGACAGGGGAAGAATTGAAACCCGGCGAGGTGCTGGAAGGGAAGGATTCCAACAATTTGGACCAGACCTTTTCCCAGTTGGGGGATGTCATGGAGGCCTTCGAGAAAATGATGGGGGATCCGGCGGCCAAGGAAAACTTCCTCCATTCCTTCGAGAACATGAACAAGAGCACGGATGAGCTGTACCAATTGACGCTCCGCAGCAGGGAAAAGATTGAGAAGATCCTGAACGACCTTTCCAAGTCCAGCGGCGATGTCGGCAAGCTGGTGGAGAGCGCGCAGAAGGTCTCCAACAGCCTGCAAAACCTGACCGGAGCCCTGGATAAAAAGGATGTGGCGGCGGCCATGAAAAACCTCAACGAAACCCTGAAGAACATGAACCAAATGACAACGGACATCCACAACGGCAAGGGCTTGGCGGGGGTGTTGCTCCATGATGAAAAAGCCGCGGACGACCTCAAGAGCCTGATCGAGGAATTGAAGTCCCATCCCTGGAAGCTGCTTTGGAAAAAATAGGGCTGAAACCTCCGGCGGCAATAGCCAAGCGGCTATTATGGGCGGTTCTTTTTAGTATTCCCTCCCTCGCGGCGCGGGCGTCAAATGACTCCATGAGCATGTCCCATGACAAGCCCTTTTATCTCCTGACCTCCGACGATGGCGGTGCCATGGAAGTCTGGAACCCGGCATCGGGAATGCTGGAGCCCTATCCTATGGCCCATATGCCCATGACCATGCTGATGCTCCACGGCAGCGGCTTCCTGGCCCTTATCGCGGAAGAAGGCCTGCTGAAAGGGCGTTCGGAAATCGCGGCTCCGAATATGGTCATGGCGGACCTGGGAACCACCTCCGGCGGCGGCCACTATTTCAACCTCGATGTGATGCTGACGGCGGAACTTTGGACCCTCCCTAAAAGCGGTTACCCGGAGCTTTACCAAATCGGCGAGACCCAGGCGGATGGAACTCCCTTTATCGACGCCCAACATCCCCATAGCTCGCCCCTGATGGGCCTTACCTTGAGCGATACCATCGCCCTGAATGACGGGGACAAAAGCTGTCTTAAACTTTTCGCCGCTCCCAGGGGCGAAAGTACCGACGGCCCCGCCGCCTTCATGCACCGAGCTACCGGGATGTTTAATCCGGACGCTCCCCTCGGCCACCACATTGGGCAGGATGTGGGCCATGTTTCCAGTTCCGTGTTGGGGGAATCCCTCAAGTTGGGGGGGCTGCACTTGGAGGCCAGTCTTTTTCACGGCATGGAGCCGAATCCGACCCAGGTGGACCTTCCTTTGGGATCCCCCGATTCCTGTGGATTCCGGCTGATGGAGGAATTTTCAGCCAACTTCACCGCGATGGTTTCATACGCCTACCTTCAGAACCCGGAGCCTGGAATTGACAATGCCGAGCGATTCTCCGCTTCCCTCTATGCCCGGCTGCCCTTCGGGGATGATTGGTCCCTCCGAAATACCCTGATTTTCGGGCTGGTAACCCATATCGACAACGCCGCGAGTTTGTCCTCGGCGCTGGAGGAATTTTTAATCGGCGACGCGAAGACGCATTTTTTCGGCCGGGTTGAGGTATTACAGCGCACTCCCAACCAGCTGGGTATCTCGGGACTTCCCGATCCGGATTCGGGCCGTTGGGTCACCGCTCTTTCATTGGGCTACAGCCGGCAATTGGCCGCTTGGGACGGGTGGGAGTTAAATTGCGGCGCCATGGTGACGAATGACCAATCCCCGGCTGACTTTTCCGACGCCTACGCTGGCAATCCTCTAACCTATAAGTTCTTTTTCCAATTGGGCGGAATGAGCATGAGCAACCTGTAATTTTATGTTTTGGATTTAAAACCGAAACGCGAAGCGAAATTCACCCTCAACCCAGCCTCCTTCCCTCGAAAGTGCAGGAACATTATCCCCCCGCTCCATGAGGGGGGGGAAAGGCGGTTGAGTTTGATTTTTTGGGTGTGTTCTTTCTTTTTAGGCCCGCTCTCCCTACAATTAAGGCTAGAAATACCCTTCGGGGACTTGGAGGCAATAAAATGACGCATCAAATCGTTGGTTATTTAATCAGCCTGGCGGTTGGCTATTGGGTCTTGACCTTGGCGGGAAAAGAAAAGGGAAACACCCAGAAGATCGGCCAAGTGGTCGGCTGGATCATTATCGTTGTTTCATTCTTCGGTCCCTTATGCCTGGCCGCCTGCCACCTGAAGTGTTCCAGCAGCCCGGACCAATGCAGCATGATGTCCCATTGCCCCATGGAAAAAGGCGGTATGCCGGGCGGGATGATGGACGACAAGGAGAAAGCCAAGTAAAAGGCTGTTTCATTTTAAAGTACCGTTAAAAGCCTCGCCTTGGCGGGGCTTTTTGCGTTGTACGAAAGTTGCGAATCCGATAAATTGTCGGGGTGCCGGACACTCATACTTTTAAGGAGCGGACATGAAGAAACTATTAACAGTCATTGTTTTGGCGCTGGTGATGGGAAGTGGCTCCCTTTTCGCTCTGGGTTCCTTTGAGGGAGTGGTCAATTACCAGATCACGACCAATGGTAAGCCCATGAACATGGAATACATGATGAAGGGAAAAAAGTTCCGGACCAATATGAGCCACGATGGAATGGAAGTTTCCACGATTATGGATATGGGCTCGAAAAAGGCCACGACTCTGATGCACAAACAAAAAATGTACATGGTTCACAGCCTGGATAAAGCCCTGACCGAGACCGCGAAACACCCAGTGAAGGGAAAATTCCATAAGGCATCCGGCTCCAAGGAAGTTTTAGGTTATTCCTGCGAGCATTGGGTATATGAGGGAACGGCTGGGACGACCGATATGTGGCTGGCCTCGGGGATCGGGACTTTCATGGGAATGGGAGGCGGAAGCGCTTCCGGAAGCGGGGATGAATGGGTGAAGGCGATTAAGGGAAAGGGTTATTTCCCCATGGAAATTGACAGCACCGGAAAAAACGGAAAAACAATGACCATGCAGGCCACCAAGCTGGAAAGGCAGTCCTTGTCCGACAGCCATTTCGAGGTTCCCCCCGGTTATAAGAAAATGCCCGATTACGGGGACATGATGAAGGGGCAGAAGAGCCCCAGCGGCGAGGATATGTTGAAAAGCATGAAGCCGAAACTTCCTTTCTGATAGTAATGGAAGACTTGATAAAGGCTCCCGGATTCGGGAGCCTTTTTTTGTTTGGAATCAAAAGGTATACAAGTGTATAATTCCGGCATTGGCCATGGCTAAGGAAATATAATGAATTTTCGAATCAAAAACGCGGTCAGTTTTGGAAAAACCGTTTTGGCGGTTCTGCTGTTTTTTCCCCCGCTGGGGGCTATCGCCGCCGAAGTCCATACCACCGACGGACAAACCTTTAGCGGGAAAATCATCGAGGAAGAGGACGCCTTTGTGGAAGTTCAAATGGAGGATGGGGTCCAGGTCAGGATCGACCGCGCTCAAATTGTTTATGTCCAGCGCGAGGAGGACCCGGAAAAGTCCCGGCAGGATTACCCCGTCTTGGGAGTGACTTACGGAACCCCCGCCATATTTAACCTGGTGGCCGGTTATTACCTTGGCGATCTGGGGGCTAAATTTTGCGGCGGCGACTGGTCCAACTTTTGGGGAGGGCAGCTCGATTTATCCAAGAAACTGGTGGATAACAAAACCTTCTTGGGATCCCTTTCCCTGGTAGGCGGTTATGTCGGGATCAACAAGGTCTCCGATAATTTCTCGACTTGGGGCATACCCTATGCCGTGACCCATAATTTTTTCTACGGCGGCGTAGGTTTTGACCTGAACTGGGGCGGTTTGGCGGTGGAGCTGGACTGCGTGGCAGGGGATTTTCCAAACCAGGTCGCTTTTCCTTTTCAAATCGGATACGTGCACAGGTTCAATTGAGGATTTATGGCGAAAGTTAAAACACAATTCATCTGCCAAAATTGCGGGGCGAAATCCTTCAAGTGGCTCGGGAAATGCAACTCCTGCAGCCAATGGAATACCCTGGTGGAGGAAATGATCGATTCGGGGCGCTCGGAAGAGAGGGGCCGCAGGCTCTCCAAACCTACGGAAACCACCTCGCCCGTTTCCATCGCCGACATCGAGGTGGACGAGGGATTCCGCCTGAAGACCCATATCAACGAGTTCGACCGGGTGTTGGGCGGCGGGATCGTGCCGGGCGAAACCGTCATGATCGGCGGGGATCCTGGCATCGGAAAATCAACCTTGCTTTTACAAGTGGTGGACCGTCTTTCCAAATTGCAAAAGGACGGCCAGGGCAAATGCCTCTACGTGACGGGGGAGGAGTCGGCCCAGCAGATCAAGCTGAGGGCGGAGAGGCTCGGCATCCGTTCCAACAACCTCTATATATTCCCCGAAACCGATGTCCTGGCCATCCTGGACCAGATCGAGAAGACCAAGCCCGTTCTGACCGTGATTGATTCCATCCAAACGCTTTTTTTGGCGGACATTACCTCGGCTCCGGGAAGCGTCTCCCAAGTGAGGGAATCGGCGGCGCGGTTGACTTATTTAGCCAAGCGGGAAAAATTGCCGATGTTTTTTATCGGCCATGTGACGAAGGAAGGAAGCATCGCCGGGCCCATGACCTTGGAGCATATGGTGGACGCGGTGTTGTATTTTGAGGGGGACATCCAGCGCCATTACCGTCTTTTGCGGGCCGTCAAGAACCGTTTCGGCAGCACCCAGGAAATCGGCATCTTTGAGATGAGGGAAGACGGGCTCCAGGAAGTCGCCGACGCTTCCAAGGCTTTCCTGGACGACCACTTTGTCCATAGTTCGGGTTCGGTCATTACCGCCAGTTTGGAGGGAACGAGGCCGCTTTTGTTGGAAGTACAATCCTTGGTGAGTCCCGCGAATTTTGGAATGCCCCAGAGGCGTTGTTCCGGGATTGATCCGAATCGATTGGCCTTGATCCTGGCGATCTTGGAAAAACGCCTCGGTATGGCGATCTCCTCCCAGGATGTTTTCCTGAATATCGCGGGAGGCATCAAGGTGGCCGAACCCTCCATCGATTTGAGCGTGGCGGTGGCGGTGGCTTCCTCCTTCCGCGAGGTGCCGGTCGGAGCCGACGCCTTGGTGTTGGGGGAATTGGGCCTGTCGGGGGAAGTTCGGGCTGTTTCCCAAATCGGCCCACGCCTGGCGGAAGCCGCGAGGCTGGGATTCAAGCAAGCGGTCGTCCCACACGGAAACTTGAAAGCGATTTCACTTTTACCGGACGCTCCCTTGGAAATTTTGGGGGTCAAGACACTGGCGGAGGCCATCGGAATATTGGTGCCAAGGTAAAAAATCGTTTAACCCCCAAGGTCACCCGGAAATGCCTAAAAGAATTGTGGTTATTTAAAATCATTTTACTTTCCTGGGGATCCTTGGCGTACTGGGTGGTTTAAAAGGCCGTGTTTTGTTAGACTGACCCCCCTATGAAAAAGACCAGGATCAAATCCATTCAACCCTGGGCCGCGATTATCGTGGCCGCGGGACAATCCAAGCGCTTGAAGAGCGCCGTTCCCAAGCCCTTCCTTTATATTGACCATCGCCGGACCTTGCTGGACATGTGCCTGGAATCCTTCCGCCAAGTGCCGGGGCTTTCCTACGTGATTATCGTCACTCAAGACGAGTATATGGAACAGGCCATCCAGGCCATTTACCGTTGGAAGCTCGCGGGGATCGTGACCAAGGGCGGGCCGGAGAGGGAAGATTCGGTGCGGTTGGGTTTGGAAGTGGTGCCCCCGGGCGTCAAGCACGTGCTCATCCATGACGCGGCCAGGCCTCTGGTAAGTCCCGGCGTCATCCATCGGGTGCTGGAAGCCGCCACCAAATCCGGCGCGGCGATCCCGGTCATCCCGGTGAAAGACACCTTGAAAATCATTTCCGGCGGCAAAGTCATCAAGACCTTGGACCGGACCAAAATCGGGGCCGTCCAGACTCCCCAGGGATTCAAGCTGGGGCTCTTGAAAAAAGCTTTTAAAAAAATCGGCAAGCGGGCCTCCCGCCTGACCGACGACTCGGCGGTGGTGGAAGCCGCCGGCATGAGGGTGAAGGTGGTTCAGGGCGACCTGCTGAATTTCAAGGTGACCACCCCGGATGACTTGAGGCACGTGAAAGACCTGGTCTGGTGGGAAAAAAGCCGGGAAGACCACCATTAATAAGTGAAATAAAATCATTTTAGCCACAGATGAACAGGGATTAACACGGATAGATTTAGGCTTGTCTGAAAAAAATGATTCATCTGTGTTAATCCCTGTTCATCTGTGGCGAATAATTGTGTCGATGCTTTCTGCGTTTTCTGCGTCTCTTCGGTAAAAATGTTTGGGGGTTTTATGGATTTTAGAGTCGGAACGGGATTTGACGCCCATCGCTTCGCCGAGGGAAGGCCGCTCATCTTGGGCGGGATCACCATCCCCCATTCCAAGGGACTCCTGGGCCACTCCGATGCCGACGCCCTTTGCCACGCCGTCTCGGACGCGGTCCTGGGCGCCGCGGCTTTAGGGGATATGGGGCATTATTTTCCCGACAAGGATCCCAAGTGGAAAGGCGCGGACAGCCTGGAAATGTTGAAGGAATGTGTCCGGTTGGCCTCCTCCAAGGGTTGGAAGGTCGGAAATTTGGACGCAACCCTTGTTTGTCAAAATCCCAAGCTGGCATCCTTTCTTCCCTCCATGGCGCAGAAGCTGGCGAAAACACTGGGAGTCGACGTTGAAAAAGTGAGCGTGAAAGCCAAAACCACCGAAGGCATGGGGTTTGAAGGAAGGGAAGAGGGAATTTCAGCGCAAGCGGTGGTACTTCTAACGAAGAATTAGGAATGAGGAGTAAGGAATTTTAGGATTTAAGTCTAAAAGGCTGTAAATTCCTAATTCCCCATTCCTAATTCCTAATTGCGGGCCGCCGGGGTTGATTTCTAATAAACGTTTCAAAGGAAAGAAAAGCATTGGAACAAGTACGAGTAAGATTCGCCCCTAGCCCGACCGGCGACCTGCATCTCGGCAACGTCCGGACGGCCCTCTATAACTGGCTCTATGCCAGGCATACCAAGGGCGTCCTGATCCTGCGGATTGAGGATACGGACAAGGTCCGTTCCACGGACGAGGCCTGTGAGAACCTGATGGACATCATGACGTGGCTGGGGCTCAAGTGGGACGAGGGCCCCAGGGTCGGCGGCCCCTACGCGCCATATAAACAATCCGAACGCACCTCGATTTACGAGGAGCATTTGGCCAAGCTGCGGTCCTCCCACTCCGTCTACCAATGCTATTGCACCGAGGAAGAACTGGAGCTGGAACGAAAACGCCAATTGGGCCGGGGCCAAATGCCAAAATACGGCGGCAAGTGCAAAAAGCTGACGGCAGAAGAACGGAAGAAATTGGACGCGGAGGGAAAATCCTCGGTTCTTCGGTTCATCGTTCCCCCTGGCGAGATTTTGGTGAACGACGAGGTTCGGGGGGAGGTCCGCTTTCCCGACGACCAGTTGGGCGATTTTGTCCTGACCCGTTCCGATGGGAGCCCCACCTATAACTTCACCGTCGTGGTGGATGACGCCTTGATGAAGGTCACCCATGTGGTCCGGGGTGAAGACCATTTATCCAACACCCCAAAACAAATCCTCCTCTACAACGCGATGGGATATAAGCCGCCCAAGTTCGCGCATCTTTCCATCATCAAGGGCGCGGACGGGCAGAAACTCTCCAAACGCCACGGTGAAACCAGCGTGGAAAGCTATAAGGCCAAGGGCTACATGGCCGAGCCCTTCTTGAATTATCTGGCCCTCTTGGGCTGGGCGCCCAAGAGCGGGGAAATCCTTTCGCTGGACCAAATGGCGGAGGAATTCGACCTTTCCCACGTGGGGAAGAGCGGGGCGATTTTTGATCCCGTGAAACTCCATTGGATGGGAAGCCAGTATATCGCCAAGATGACGCTGGACGATTTAACCAGGGCGGTCCTGCCCTATTTGGCCGACGCGCAGTTGTTTTCCCGGGAGCAGGCCCGCGTTAAGTTTGATTGGCTGAAGGGCGTGGTGGACACGGTCCGCACCAGCCTGGGATGTTTTTCCGACGTCACCAAAGAAACCTTTTATTTCTTTTCGGATGAATTGAGCTTCACCCATGAACAAACCGAGGAAATGAAAGCCCAGAAACCGCTCCTGGAAGCCTTCCACAAGGCTTTCGGCGACCTTGCCGATTTTAACGGCGACAACTTCCTCAGGGCGGTCAAGGAAGTGGGCAAGCAAATGAACGCGAAGGGGAAGGGACTCTATCATCCCCTGCGCTTGGCCATGACGGGCCGGGAAGACGGTCCGGAACTGGTCAAGGTCGCGCCATTGTTGGGTAAGGACCGGGTGATGGAGCGGTTGACGACTTGGACGGTGGAAGTAGTGAGTGAAATCAAATAAATAAACGGGTATAAAAAATGTTTGAATATATTAAATCTATCCTGGACCGGGATCCTGCGGCGAAATGGTGGGAGCTTCCTTTGTATCCCAGCGTTTACGCCCTGCTGCTGCATCGTCTGGCCCATTTCCTGATCTGGCTTCCCTTTTTCCCGCGCCTTATTTCCCAAATCTCCCGGTTCCTCACCGGCATTGAAATCCATCCCGGCGCTAAAATCGGAAAGTGCTTTTTCGTGGATCATGGTGACGGAACTGTCATTGGGGAAACGACCGAAATCGGCGATTACGTCACCTTGTTCCAGCAAGTCACCCTCGGGGGGACAGGCAAGGAAAAGGGGAAGCGCCATCCTACCTTACGCGACCATGTGGTCGTGGCGGCTGGGGCGAAAGTCCTGGGCAATATCGAGTTGGGCGAATATTCAAAAGTCGGCGCCAATGCCGTGGTGGTAACCAATGTTCCGCCCCACTCGACGGTCGTGGGAGTGCCTGGCCGGGTGGTGAGTGTGAGGGGTCAAAAGTTGGAAGGCCATGAACTCGACCACAATAAACTGCCGGATCCCCTCCTGCGCCGGTTGGAGCATTTGGAACGGGATTTAGCCCGCCACGCCGGCTCCTACGCTCCTCGGACAAAAAAGAAAAACAAGTAATTGCCACGGATGAACAGGGATGAACACAGATGGGATAAACCCTTTTGTTTTTATCCGTGTTTATCTGTGTTAATCTGTGGCAAAATTTCCGAGGTTTTCCGTGTTAAAAGTCACTAATACTCTTACCGGCGTTAAAGAGGTTTTCACCCCGATCAATCCTCCCGTGGTGAAAATGTACGTCTGCGGACCCACCGTTTACGGCGATATCCATATCGGCAACGCCCGCTCCCAAGTCAATTTCGACGTCATCCGCAAGTACCTGGTTTATTCCGGCTATCAAGTCATCTACGCCGTGAATATCACGGATATCGACGACAAGATCATCAAGAAGGCTATTGAGGAAAAAAAGGACGCGAAAGAAGTCGCTGAAACCTATACCAAGGCCTTTTTCAAGGTGATGGAAAAATTAGGGGTCGAAAAAGCCGACCTTCATCCCAAGGCCACCGATTTCATCCAGGAAATGATCGAGCTGGTCTCGGGGCTCATTGACAAGGGATGCGCTTACGTGGTGCCTTCGACGGAATTGGGAAAAGACGTCAATTTTGATTCTTGCACGTTCAAGAACTATGGAAAGTTGTCCGGCAAGAACCTTGAGGAACTCCAGGAGGGAGCCAGGGTCGAGAAAAACGAGACGAAAAAAAATCCGACCGACTTTGTTCTGTGGAAAGCCTCCAAACCGGGGGAACCTCAGTGGGACTCGCCCTGGGGCAAGGGCCGCCCCGGATGGCACATCGAGTGCTCCACCATGGTCCGCAAGCTTTTAGGGGATTCCATCGACATCCATGGCGGCGGCGTGGACCTGATCTTCCCCCACCATGAGAATGAGATCGCCCAGTGCGAGGCGTTTACCGAAAAGCCTTACGTGAAATATTGGCTCCACAATGGATTCATCGAAATCTCCGGCCAGAAGATGAGCAAGTCCCTGGGCAATATCTGGAAGGCCAAGGCGGCCTTGGCTGATTTCCGCCCCGAGGTTTTGCGCTACTTTTTCTTGAGCGCCCATTACCGCAGCGGCTTGAATTACGATATGGAAACCCTGGAAGCGAATAAAAGGGGCTGGGAAGAATTTAACCAGACCTTCCAGCGGATTGAGGAAGCCATTACGGGCCCCGATTCCACAGCCGAAGTGATGGATCTTTTGGAGCTTCGCTTGGCCATTGATGAGGTGGAAACCAAATTCAAGGAAGCCATGGACGATGATTTCAACACCCCCAAGGCCATGGCGGCCTTGTTTGACCTGGCCCGCGAGGCCAGGCGGGTCCTGAGCCAGGCGGCCCGCGTCACCAAGGGCGGGAAATCTCTCCTGGCGGAAGCCTTGGAAAAATTGAACCTGCTGGGCGGGTTGCTGGGGATTGTGACCGCGGAAAGGGCCGAGGTTCCCAAAGAGGTTGAGGAATTGGCCCTGGCCCGGGTTGAACTGAAAAAAGAAAAGAAATTTAAGGAAGCCGATGAAATCCGCGCTAAGGTTATTGAAATGGGGTTCATCATTGAAGACGTGCAGGGAGGACAGTTCCGGATTTTGCCGAAGAAATAATGAACCACAGAGTTACATGGAGTAAATCTTAGTCATTTTTTTAATCTAGAATTAATGAAACCTTCACCGGGACTTTGGTTTTTTAGAAAATAGAATCATTCTTTGGCTTACTCTGTGTAACTCCGTTAACTCTGTGGTGAATAGGGTGCTGTATGTCTGAAAAAATCTACGGCCGCAAGCCGGTTTTGGAAGCCCTTCGGTCCGGCAACCGGTCCGTCAGCCGGATCTATCTGATGCAGGGGTCCCGGGACGGCATCCTCAACCAGATCGAGGCCCACGCCAAGGCCAAGGGCATCGCCATCACCCTGGAAACCCGCCACCGCATGGATACCATGGCGGGCAACGACAAGCACCAGGGGGCCATCGCGGTCGCCGAGGACTACCATTACTCCGATCTTCAGGACATTCTCGACACGGCAAGGGAAAAAAACGAGCCTCCTTTCATGATTCTCCTCGATGAGATCGAGGATCCCCATAATTTAGGCGCCATCATCCGGTCCGCCGACGCGGCGGGGGTCCACGGCGTCGTCATCCCCAAGAACCGAGCGGTGGAGGTCAATTCCACCGTCATCAAGTCCTCCGCCGGCGCCGCCGAACATGTCACCACCGTCAAGGTGACCAACATGAACGACACGATCCGGAAGCTGAAGGAAATGAATGTCTGGGTGGTGGGGGCGGACGGCAACGCCGAGAAGAATTTCTTCGAATACGATTTCCGCCAGCCTGTGGCACTGGTGATTGGGAACGAGGGCAAGGGCATCCGGCGTTTGGTGAAGGAAAATTGCGATGAATTGGTGAAGATACCCATGGCCGGAAAGATGTCCTCGCTGAACGCCTCCGTGGCCTCCGCCATACTCCTTTTTGAGGTAGCCCGGCAACGGAAGTGGGGGGTGGTTTCCCCCAGGGTGGAGCCGCCTTTATCCTCCTATGGGGTGGGTCTTTCCCCGGAAAGGGACTTTTTTCGGCCAGGCCCTGATTCGGCTGCTGAAGCGCCGGATGAGGGCCTTGATCAAACGATCGATGTAAGCCCATCAGATAACCTTGAGGAAGGTCCCCCCGAGCCGCCCCAAGCCCCCCCCGGCGGCGGGTTTAAGTGGTAAAGGCATCCCCCGATTTAATGCTATTTCAATTGCCATCCTGAATTCCCGAATGGAACAAGGGATCTAGGTTGTGCTTTATGAGAAAAACAGAGATTCTTCACCGGAAAAGCGGGTTCCGAATGTCGTCTTTAAACTTCAAATACCCTCCCGCTTTGCTTGACGCTTCCGAAGGTCACTTCTATAATCCCTTCTCCCTTGTGGAAAAACTGGACGATTAGGTAGGGCTGGCGTAGCTCAGTTGGTAGAGCAGCCGCCTTGTAAGCGGCAGGTCACC
>CAZUXW010000066.1:0-17043 GCA_964624625.1 uncultured bacterium | reverse complement strand
GCCAGGTCGGCTTGGAAAGGAAGCGGCGACTCGATGCTTCCTCCTTTTTACAAGGAACTGGCCGCCAAGATTCCGGCCACCCTGTTCAAGGGTTACGAAAAAATGAAGGATCTGGGCCAAGTCGTCCAACTGGTCCGGGTGAGGGACAAGAAGCATGAGCCTGTTGAGAAGTTGAATGAGGGGGAATATGGATTTGTTCTTTTGAACCAAACTCCTTTTTACGCCGAAAAGGGCGGCCAGGTCGGCGACAAGGGCGTGCTCCAGGGATTTAATTCCGCCGAGGTTTCCTGGGTGGATGTGTTGGACACCCAAATGGTCAGCGACACCCTGGTGGGCCATTGGGCCTTCGTGAAGCGGGGAAGCCTATCGGCGGGCCAGAAGGTGGAAGCCACGGTGGAAGAAAGTGAACGCCGGGCCACCATGCGAAACCACACGGGAACCCACCTGCTCCACGCGGCTTTAAGAAACGTCCTGGGGACCCATGTGGGCCAGGCGGGCAGTTATGTGGGACCTGACCGTCTGCGTTTTGACTTCACCCATTTTGAGGGAGTCAAGCCGGAGCAGCTTCGCCAAATTGAGAACAGCGTGAACCAAAAGATCCTGGAAAATATCGACGTGTCCAAGCAGGAAATGTCCTTTGATGAGGCCAAAAAGAAGGGGGCCATGGCCTTCTTCAGCGAGAAGTACGGCGACCGGGTCCGGGTCATCGATGTTCCGGGGTTTTCCATTGAGCTTTGCGGGGGCACCCACGTGAACCGCACGGGCGATATCGGACTTTTCAAAATCATCAGCGAAGCCTCCGTGGCAGCGGGAGTGCGGCGCATTGAGGCTGTGACGGGCGAAGGTTCCCTGGCGCAGGTGAAGCAAAAAGAGGAAACGCTCAAGGAGCTGTCCCACCTCCTGAAGAGTTCCGAATCCGAATTGGCCGCCAAGGTCCATGGGCTGCTGGAAGAAATGAAAGTGAAAGAGCGGGAATTGTCATCCCTGAAATCCAAATTGGCCGGAAGCCTGGTGGAACAGGTTTTGGGAACCAGGAAAGAAGTGAAGGGCGTCCCCTTTGTGGTGGCCCGCACCGATGAGTTGGATCCGGAGGGAATGCGCCAATTGATCGACGCCTTGAAAGCCAAAATGGGAAGCGGGGTCATTGTTTTGGGGAGCGGGAAACCCGACCAGATCGCCTTTATCGCAGGGGTGACCAAGGACTTGACCGCCAAGGTGAAGGCGGGGGATATCGTCAAGGAAGTGGCTAAGATCACCGGCGGGGGCGGGGGCGGCAGGCCCGACCTGGCCCAGGCCGGAGGCAAGGACGCTTCCAAAGTGGATGAAGCCCTTCAACAGGTTTCATCGATCCTTGAAAAGGCCATTCATTGAAGCGTTGGCTCTCGTTAGACCTCGGCCATGTCCGAATTGGCGTTGCCTTGTCGGATCCCTTGGGATTGACGGCCCAGCCCTTGACCGTGTTGGAAGCGGCCGGCACCCAGAAGGACATGATCGCCATCGGTGAATTAGTGAACCAATATGAGGTGACCCAGGTGATCGTGGGGCTCCCCTTGAACATGGATGGGACGGAAAGCGCCACGACCAAAAAGGTCAGGGAATTCACCCAAAAGCTTTCCGGAAAACTCAACATCCCCGTTTATTTTGTCGATGAGCGTTTGACCAGCAAGCAGGCGGAGCGGGCCTTGATCGAGGGGAATGTCCGGCGGGAAAACCGAAAAGGGAAAATCGACAAGGTCGCGGCGGCCCTGCTGCTTCAGGCGGCCTTGGAAGGAACCGCGCTGATCCCGGTGAAGGAACCATGAAAATTCTAAAGTGGTATGGAATCTTTTTTTCCGCCTTTTTCCTGGTTTTCGCCTATGTCTTCGTTCCCAACTTCCTCCGCATGGGCCAGGACGTGGATGTTCCCGTTTACTCCAAAAGCAGCGCCAGGGAAATCGCGCGAAAACTCAAGGAAAAAGGAGTCATTCATTTCGCGCTCCCTTTCCGTATCATCACGAAATTGACCCACGCGGACCGAAAATTAAAGGCCGGTTTATATCGGCTGAACGCCGGGATGAGCCTGTGGCAGGTTGTGACGACCCTTTCCGAGGGAAAGAGCGAGCTCTTGACACTGAAAGTCCCTGAGGGCTACACGATGGAGCAGGTCGCCCTGGAATTGGAGGGGATGAAGGTCGTCTCCGCCGCGGAGTTTTTAAAAACCGCCGAGGATCCAGCCCTGTTGAAAAGCCTGGGGATCAGCGGCGCCGTCGCCGAGGGATTTCTTTTTCCCGAGACCTACCGGGTGCCCTTGGGGGCGGGAGCCAACGAATTGATCGAGCTGATGGTCCGGCAGTTTATGGATTCGGCTGGAGGCGATTTCAACCGCCGTTGCATGGCTAGAAACCTCACTCCCTATCAGGCCGTGATCATGGCCTCCATCGTGGAAAAGGAGAGCAAAATTGACGGCGAGAGGCCGATGGTGGCCGGAGTCCTCTACAACCGCCTCCGGCAGAAAATGCGCCTGGAAGTTAACGCCACCTTGAATTACGTCTTGAATACCAAGAATCCCTGGTTCACCAACGCCCAAATCGGGATCCAATCCCCTTACAATACCTACCTGCACCGGGGGCTGCCCCCGACTCCGATCTGCAATCCTGGTTTAGCGTCGCTGCAGGCGGTCCTGGAACCGGCGGATGTGTCCTACCTTTATTACGTGGCCCAAGGCGACGGCACCAATTTATTCGCCCAGACCTTCCAAGAACACATGAGGAATGTCCGGCAGGCGAAAAAAATCCTCAGGGCCAAACGGCTTCAAAAAGCCGCGGGTCAACAGCCGTGAAGGGAAATTTGATTCAGCTTTGACGCGCCGTTTCTTTCATCCGAGGCGCAAGGGATTTCCATCAAACCAGCAGTTTCATAGGGACTGGCTCAGGCCCGCACTAGCAACGGAACAACCCCCGGGGCAGTTGCGGCGCCACTCCGGGAGCTTTCGGTCAGCGAGCCTCATTTCCCTTGCGATAAGCCCGTTCCTGCCTTAATTTACAATCATGCCGACTTCCCCTAAGCATTTAAACAATGTCGGTAGAGTACCGATATCATTTTTGGGGTTATGGAGAATCGGCACATGATGATTCAGGCTTTTCATCTCACCAAAATTCATTCCTCCGGAGTCAAGGTCCTGGACGACGCTTATTTTTC
This sequence comes from uncultured bacterium, assembly GCA_964624625.1. Taxonomy (GTDB): domain Bacteria; phylum Oederibacteriota; class Muellerivitia; order Muellerivitales; family Muellerivitaceae; genus PALSA-1180. The sequence continues at coordinate 13,866 of CAZUXW010000066.1, read as the reverse complement.
CGCCCCCGCCGGCTCTTTTGTGGCGGTTCTCGGGGAAAGCCGCACCGGCAAAAGCACTTTTCTGAGGATGCTGGGCGGGGAAGAGAAACCCACTTCCGGTGTTTTACGGGTGGATCACCTGGAGATCGCCTCCCTTTCATCCATCGAAAAAAATCGTTGGCTCTCGGAAGTCGGAATGATTTTTTCCGACTTGAATTTATTCCCCGATAAAACCATCCAGGAAAATATCGCCTTTATCCTTCAGGTGAAGGGCGCTGCCGGCGAGGGCCAGGATCAAGCCATTGAAAAACTCCTCGTTAAGGCCGGGTTGGGCGCGAAAACCAAGTCCAAACCAGCGGACCTGTCGTCCGGTGAACAACGGATGGTTTTGGCCTTAAGGGCCATGATCTTCAGGCCCAGGCTGTTGCTGGCGGACGATCCCTTCCAGGGGTTGGATGAGAAAACTTCCTCGGTTTTGTTCAAGCTTTTATTCGAGTTGAATAAGTCCGGAAGCACGATCATTCTGACCACCCAGCAGATGTCCTTTTGGGGCGAGGCGAAGCGGATGGCCGGGGAGTCCCCGATTCAATGGGTGAAGTTGGACCAGGGAAAATTTATCCCGCTTGAGGTCAAAACCGAATGAACTTCATTTCCCGGTTTTTTTTCGTCTTGAAGGAAGGGGTCCTGCAATTATTCCGGACCCGCGGATTGTCGATGGCGGTGATCGTGATCGTGGCGGCGACCCTTCTCCAAATCTCACTCTTTCTTGGAATTTCCAGGGTATTGGACCGGGCCTTGGGAACGGCCAGGGAAAAATTTGAGATGGCCGTTTTTTTCACCCCCTTGGCGGACGCGACAGACCGCAAGAGGGTTTTGGGAATTTTAAGTTCCGACGCCAGGGTCGCCTCGGTCAAAATCATCACCAAGGAAGAGGCGCTGGATGAATTCCGGAAGGACCCGGAGATAGACCGCATGCTCCAGGCCTTGGGGGAAAACCCCTTGACGGATTCCTTAAGCGTGGTTTTACGCAATGACGCCACGGAAAACCTGGACAGCCTGGTGGATAAGCTGAAAATGGATCCGAAGGTGGAGGACGTTAATTACGGCAAGAACGAGTGGGAAACGGTATCGAACTTAACCAGGGTGGTGCGGTGGGTTGGCTTCCTGCTGGGCGGTTTTGTGTTTTTAACCGCCCTCTTCATTGTTTCCAATACGCTATCCATCGCCCTTTGGGCCAGGCGGGAGGATATGGTCCTTTTGTCCCGCATGGGGGCGCCGACCTGGATGCGATGGGGCCCCTACCTTTGGGAGGGGATTTTCCAGGGATTGCTGGGGTCCCTGATCGTGGTGGCTTTTTTAGTGGCGGTCCGCCGCGGCGCCGCGGTGGCCCTGCAGAAGTACGGGGGATTTGACGTCTTATTAACCCTCCCCGCCGCCGAGTGGTGGAGGCTGTTCTTCACCTTGGTGCTTTTGGGAATGATCCTGGGCGCCTTGGGCGCCTTTTTGGCCCTTCAAAAAAAATGGGTGAAAGAACTGCAATAAACATCATTTGAATTTAAAAATCCAAACTTAAACCCATTTCACCACCAAGGGCACCAAGTACACCAAGTAAGGCGAAAGAAATAAAATTGAAAAACTGGAAAAAACCATCCTTCGTTTTTTCTTTATTTGGCGGACTTGGTGGTTCAAGCCGATTTTGCCGTCACCTTCTTCTGCTTTCTCTCTCCGTGGTTCCTGTTTGGGCCCAAGAAACCACCGGTCCGGATTCCGCGCCAGTCACGGGCGGGACCCTGATCAAAAAAAACATCCAAAAAAATAAGAAAGACCTAGCGGCGGTTAAGAAAAAACTGCTGGAAGAACAAAAAAAACAACGCTTGGCCCGGCTGAAGGAAAAAAACGTATTGAGCCGCCTGCAAAAGGTGGATCAAAAATTGGGAAGCCTGCGCAGGGAAAAGGAAGCCAACGAGCAGGCTTTGGGCGAGACCCGCGAGCGCCTCAGCCGGCTCCAGGTCGAGATGAAAGGCAACCAGGAACAGTTGTCCCAAAGCCGTTCCCTGCTCCAACAGCGCTTACGGGCCCTTTACCGTATGTCCGCCCGTAAGCCCCTGCTGGGAGGGCTTTTGGATTCGGAAAGCTTCGCTGATTTCACCCGGAAGTTGAAGTTTGAGCTGACCCTGGCCAGGAGCAACGAGAAGCTACTCTCCCAAACCCTTCTTCATGAGCGGAAACTGGAGGGGGATTCGAAATTGTGGGGAGCGGAAGAGCACCGAAAAAAAAGGATTGTAGGGGTTCTGGGGAACCAGGAGCGGAACTACTCCCGGGAAAGGCGGAATCGGACCGTTTTCTTAAGTTCAATCCGGGAGAACCAGGCCTCCCGGGAGCAAACCATCGCCGAGTTAAGCGATCAGGCCCAGGAACTTCAATCCAAGGTTGTTCTTTTCCTCAAACAGGCGGAGGAATCCCGGAAAAAGCCGGCTTACGTTTCGGTGGGAACCGGGTTGATGGTCAAGCGGGGAAAAATTCCCTGGCCTGTCTCGGGGGAGATTATTCCCGGATACCAATTCGGCAGGACCAAGAATCGGGAGTTTAACGCGGTAGTGGACAATTCGGGAATCCAGATTAAAGCGGCCCAGGGAACCCCGATTCGGGCCGTAGCGGGCGGGAAAGTACGCTTCGCCGATTGGTTCAAGGGTTATGGAAAACTAGTGATTTTAGACCATGGTGAAGGGTATTATTCTCTCTACGCCCAAGCCGCCGAATTGAATGTGGCCGAAGGACAGGATGTGGCCCCAGGCCAAGTCATTGGGAGCGTCGGCGACACGGGATCGCTGGTGGGAAGCAGCCTCTACTTTGAGATTCGCAAAAACGGAGTGCCCCAGGATCCCCTTCGCTGGTTAAAACGCCGGCAGGAGTAGAAAAGTTCCCCCTGAAAAATGGTTGGGGCCCCTGTTTTACAACCCTGGGGGGGGTAGCGATATTCAAATTGTGGGGGGTAGGGAAAGCCATTCCATGCCCTTGCGACGTCTAATTTAAACGGGATTATTTCAGGGGTTTCGAATCGTTAAATTTTTCATTGGAGGAAGTTTATGGACCGCCGCCCATCTTTAATCACCACCGCTTTTTTAATGCTGGCCCTTTGCGGGGTTAGCTTTGCCGCCGGCGCTGCGACCCAGTCCGCCGCCCGTCCCAAGGAAAATTCCGAGGACGTCTATAAATACCTGAATCCTTTCGTGGACGCCCTGGCCATCATCCGGGAAAAATACGTGGATATCGACAAGACCAATCCGAAAGACCTGATTTACGGCGCCCTCCAGGGGATGGTGGGTACCTTGGATCCCTTCAGCCAATTCATGCCCCCGGACGACTACAAGGACATGCAAACCGAAACCTCCGGCAAGTTCGGGGGGCTGGGAATTGAAATCGGAATCAAGGATGATCATTTGACCGTCATCTCCCCGATTGAGGGAACCCCGGCGGACCGGGCCGGCCTCAAGGCGGGAGACAAGATCACCAAGATCGGGGATGAGCGGACCGACAGCATGACCATCAACGACGCCGTGAAGCGGCTCCGGGGAAAAATCGGGACGAAGGTGACCATTACCATCGCCCGGGAGGGGCTGGGGGAGCCTTTGGACGTGACTCTTGTCCGCGATTCCATCAAGATCGAGAGCATCCGTTCCTATATGCTTCCCAACCAAATCGGCTACGTGAGGATTTCCGAGTTCATCGAAAACACCACGGACGATTTCGTCAAGGCGGTGGAAACCCTGGAGAAAAAATCGCCGCTCAAGGGCCTGGTCGTGGATCTGCGCAATGATCCGGGCGGTCTCCTGAACGAGGCGGTGGGCGTCTCCGATTATTTCACCGAGAAGGGAAAGATGCTGGTCTCCACTAAGGGGCGCAGCGCCAACCAAACCCAGGAATTCAAGGCGACGGACAGCGAGAAGTTCGACATGAAAAAACCGGTCGTGGTGATGGTCAACGAGGGAAGCGCCTCGGGAGCTGAAATCGTGGCGGGGGCCCTTAAGGATTGGAAAAGAGGGGTCTTAATCGGCGCCAAAACCTTCGGCAAGGGATCGGTCCAAACCATTCTGCCCCTGGAAAACAGCGATGGCGCCGCCTTGCGGTTGACGATGGCCAAGTATTACACGCCCTCGGGAATCTGCATCCACGGCATCGGGATCGACCCGGACTTGGACTTGAGAAACCATGAGATTTCCGAATCCACCATCAAGGTCTACAGCAAGCAAATGCCGGGCAAGTTCGCCAAGGTGCTTGTGAAAGAGGGAATGGCCGTCACAAGGGATACGGAAGTGACGCCGGAGATTTTGGAGCGTTTCTTCGGCTATTGCGTGAAAAACGTGAAAAAAATAGACAAGGATGAGCTGAAAAAGGACGCGGACTACCTCAAAAACAGCCTCTATGTGGAATTGATCCGGGAAAAACTGGGCGAGAAGGACGCCAGGGAACTGGCAGTGTTGAAAGACACCCAGGTGGAAGTGGCCGAGCAAATCATTAAAAACGCCGGCAAAATCAGCCCCCAGTTGCTCGCCCTTTATCCCAAGAAGAAGGACAAGAACGAGAAGGCGGGCGAAAGAAAATTAGAGGAAGAGCGCGCCAAGAAAAACGGAAAGTCGATGGACGAGGATAAGGACGAAAAAGACAAAGACGCGGACCAAGACAACCCTTGAGGTTCATCCAGGGCCGTGAAAAGGGAAGCGTCACAACCTTTCTCGTTTCCGCCTTGGCGGTTTTGTTGGCCGTCGGTTTGGTATCTTGGCTCTTGTGGCGGTTCCTGGGGGCTCCTTCCCGTTCCCCGGGAAATCCGACGGCCCAGCCGACTCCGGCCCAGTCCGGTTCTTTCAAGGGCGACCCTTCGGCGCGGACCGAAGACCTTTTAAAAAACCTCAATCAAAAGCTCGAGAGTTTGAATCTTTTAAAACTCATCACCCGGGAAGTCAGTTCCCGCCCCGCCACGGTCCAGGGGAGGATTATCTCGACCTATCACGAAGAATTTCGGCTGCCCCTGCGCTACAGTTTGTCCCAAATCGCCGAACAACTGAACGGGGCCGCCAAGGCCCTGGGCGCGGGGGTGACCTCCAATAAAAAGGGTTTGCTTTCCTTTGGTTTTACCGCTGAATGGACGCCGGTGGAGATGGTGTTTGAGAGGTCGTCCAAGCCCCAAGTTTGCCTCATCATCGACGATGGCGGGTACCAGAGGGGCGAGGCCTTGGAGCACCTTTACGCCTTTAAAGTCCCCGTGACCGTGGCGATCATCCCCGGCGTGGAATTTTCCAGGAGCCTCGCCGAGGAATTTCCGGCCCATGGAGTGGAGGTGATGTGCCATATGCCCATGGAAGGCCATGAAAAGGGCGCGGTGGGGGGGGATTACCAGGAGCTTCTGAAAAAGGGCATGGGGAGCGCCTTGGCCAGGACCAAGGTTGAGAAGGCCCTGGAGGATTTACCCAACTGCAGGGGGCTGAATAACCACATGGGAAGCGTGGCCACCACCGACCCTGAATTAATGTGGGACGTGTGCCAAGTGTTAAAGGAAAAGGATTTTTTCATCATCGATTCCAGGACAACGGCGGAATCCCTTGTCGAGCCTGTGGCGAGGAAAGCCGGCGTTCCGGTGGCCCACCGGGATGTCTTTTTGGATAACGTGGAAACCCCCGAGGCTATTTTAAAACAAATGGACCAGCTGGTGCGGCGGGCCAGGAGGCGGGGCGTAGCGGTGGGAATCGGCCATTTCAAAACCAAGACCTTGAAAACCTTGGAAGAGGCTGTCGGCCGTTTCAAGGAGCAGGGCATCCAATTCGTTTACGCCTCGGAAGTTGTAAAAGATTATTGAACCACCGAGTTGCGCGGAGTGACCCGGAGTAAGAATTTAAAATAAACCGAATTTCCTTGTGAATTTCTTTCCCAGGCATTTCGATGGTTTTTTCCTTTTTGTCTAACTCTCTGTAACTTTGTTCACTCTGTGGTTAAAGGGATTTTAAGTGTCCACATTGGTTTTAGGAATCGAATCCTCCTGCGACGAGACCTCGGTCGCGGTCGTGGAAGGCGGCCGGCGGGTATTGGCCAACGAGACAGCGTCCCAAATGGACCTCCACAGCCGCTATGGCGGCGTCGTCCCGGAAGTGGCCTCGCGCCAGCATTTAGAAAGCCTTCCCGTTTTGGTCCGGGAGGTTTTAAAGCAATCCCAGGTCAACTTTAAGGACCTGACCGGCATCGCGGTGACCGCGGCCCCGGGCCTCATCGGAGCGCTTTTAGTCGGTGTTTCCGCCGCCAAGGCCATGGCTTTCCGCCTGGGAATCCCCTTCACCACGGTCCACCATATCGAGGCCCACCTTTACGCCGCCGAGCTGGATGCCCATTCCGTCCTGTTCCCCGCCTTGGGATTGGTCGTTTCCGGGGGACATACGGAGCTTTACCACATGGAAGGGTGGGGACAATACCAGCTTTTGGGCTCCACCCGGGACGACGCCGCGGGAGAGGCTTATGACAAGGTCGCGAAATTGATGGGATTGGGATATCCGGGGGGACCGATCCTCGAAAAGCTGGCGAAATCGGCGGGCGAGGTCACGGAAAAATTCTCCAGGGCCAGGATGAAAGACAAGAGCCAGGATTTCTCCTTTAGCGGCGTCAAGACCGCCGTGTCGCTGGAGATCAAAAAGAACCCGCCGCAAAACGAGAGGGACCGGGAAAGACTGGCGGCGAAATTCCAAAATACCGTGTTGATGGAAATTACCGAGCATGTCCTGGCGGGGCTGGGGAATTTTCCCGTCAAGAGTTTGGTGGTGGGCGGAGGGGTGGCCTGCAACATGGCCCTGAGGGAAGCCTTGAGAAAAGAAATTGAGTCCTTCGGGGTGGCTTTACGCGTGCCTCCCCCGAAATATTGCTCGGATAACGCCGCTATGATCGCGGGATTGGGAGCTTACCAGCTTTCCCTGGGTAAAATCGCCTCCTTTTCCGCCACCGCCACCGCCTACCCTTCCAGCGTTTCTCCCTTCCTGTTACAATAAATAAATGCCCGAGACTTCCTTTTCCCTTCATTTAGACGTCATCGCCTTGAGGCTTTTCCTGGCCCTGTTACTGTCCGGTGTGGTGGGATGGGAAAGGGAGCGCGTTCGGAAGCCGGCTGGGTTCCGCACCCATATCCTGGTGGGAGTGGGCTCGGCCTTGGTCATGTTGGTCTCGGTTTTTATGGCCGATTTATACTCGGGGAAAGTGGATCCCACCCGTATTGCCTCCAACATCGTGGTGGGAATCGGTTTTTTGGGGGCGGGAACCATCATGCGTTCCCGGGAAGGCATTGTTTCGGGCCTGACCACTGCCGCCAGCCTTTGGGTCGTGTCGGTTATCGGCATGGCGGTGGGATGCGGTTTTTATAATGGCGCCCTGTTAACCACGGCTCTTGTCATGGTGGTGCTTTATTTCATGAACTGGGTGGATGACTATGTCGACAGCCATCTTTACCATTCGGTCTCCGTTCACGCTAAAATGAGCGGACACTTGATGGAGGACTTGAAGGAATTGCTGAGAGGATTCAACGTGAAAATCGTGAGAACGGAAGTTCAAACCCCAACTCCTTCGGAAAAATACATCGTCGTGCATTTCAAGCCTGTGCCGGTAGCGGAGGGCAAGAGGATCGCCCGCCAAATTTCCAAGCTTGCCGGTGTTCGAGAGGTCGTGTTCGACTAATGAGCGTATTACCCAGGGAATCCCAAGCCAGTATTGACCAGACCCGCCAAGCCTCCCAGGCTCCGGAACTTTCCGACGCGCCCCTGAAGGCCATGGGAAAGCCGGCCCGCGAATTTAAATTAGGCAATCTCAACTTGAATGGCAGGGTGTTTTTGGCTCCGATGGCGGGCTACACCGACACGGCCTTCCGCCGGCTGGCCCGCCGATACGGCGCGGCCATGGTGGTCACCGAAATGGTAAGTTCCCGGGCCCTGCTGCAGGCCAGGGGAAATGATAAATCCAGCGAGCTGATGGAATTCACCGAGCCTGAGAGGCCGGTGGGGGTCCAATTGTTCGGGGGGGACCCCGGCATCATGGGGGAAGCGGCGGTCAAGGTCATGGAGGAAGTCCATCCGGACGTGATTGATATTAATTTCGGCTGCCCCGTCGGCAAGATCCTGAAATGCGACGCGGGCTCCGCGATCCTGAAGGAGCCCCAAAGGGCCGGCTGGATCGTGAAGGCCATGGTGGAAGCCACCGGCGGCAAGGTTCCCATCACGGTGAAGACCCGCGCCGGCTACGACGCCATGGACAACGCCGTGTTCGAGGTTTTGGAAGCGGTCCAGGAGGCGGGAGCCTCGGCCCTGGCCATCCATGCCAGGACCCGCAGCCAGATGTTCGAGGGAAAAGCCAATTGGGACGTGATCAAGAAATTAAAATTGAAAGCCAAGATTCCCATTATCGGCAACGGCGACGTCAAGAACGCCGAGGACGCCTACAAACTTTTCAACGAGACCGGCTGTGACGGCATCATGATCGGCCGGGGCAGCATGGGAGCCCCCTGGGTTTTTGAGGAGATCAACCACTACCTGGAGACGGGCAAACCCCTGGGCCCGCCCCCGCTCAAATTCAAGATCGGCATCGCCCTGGAGCAGTTGAAATGCTCCATTGAGGTGAAGGGGCCCCGGATGGGGCTGTTGGAAATGCGCAAACACCTGACCCATTATCTCAAGGGCTTCGATGGGGCCAGGGAAATGCGCCAGAGGCTTTTAACCACCGATGACACGGACTGGGTGGTCAAGACCCTGGGCGAGATTTATGAATCCATGTCCGACGGGGCTACCGTCCTGCCGGTGGCCTGATCCTTGGCCCAGGCCCTTTCCCAATGGGACGTGGCGTTATTTTTTTGGATCAACCATGGCTGGTCCTGTCCTTTCCTGGATTCTTTTTTCTCTTTTATTACCAATTTCCGGAATTTTTATATCCCTTTAGCCTTTCTTTTCGCTTACTGGCTGTGGAAAGGCGGCTCTTCCGGCCGTTGGCTGGTCTTGAGTTTGGGTTTGTCGATTCTCCTGGCGGATCAAACTTCCAGCCACCTGTTGAAAGACCTGGTGGAAAGGGCGAGGCCCTGTAACGCCCTGGACGGGGTTTTAACGCCGGCGGGAAAAAGCTCCGCCTATTCCTTTCCCTCCAGCCACGCGGCGAACATGGGGGCCTCCATGTTTCTCTTGTCCGTTTATTTCCGGAGTTGGACTTGGGCCTTTATCCTGATCGCCCTCCTCGTGGGATCGTCCCGGATCTATTTGGGGCTTCACTATCCTTCGGACGTATTGGGCGGCTTCCTCCTGGGAATCATCTTTGGTTTTTTGGTTTGGCGGGGAGCGGAAAAGCTAAAACAAGCGTTTGGATTTCCCCGCCAAGACACCCAGAAAAGGGTGAAGAATAAAAAGATTTAAATTTTGAAGTTCTTGGCGCCCTTGGCGCCTTGGTGGTTCAAAAGCCTTGAATAGGAAATGAAATGACAGAAAAAAACGCCATCCAGCCTTCCACCCTTTATCTCGTCGGAACCCCCATCGGTAATTTAGAGGATATGACTTTTCGCGCCATCAAGGTTTTGAAAGAAGCCACCCTCGTCGCCGCCGAGGATACCCGCAATAGCTTAAAGCTCTTGACCCACTTTGGGATCAAAGCCAACCGTATGGTTTCCTGCTTTGAGCATAACGAGATGAAGCGGGTGGACGAGATACTTAAAACCCTGGAGGCTGGGGGAAGCGTGGCCCTCATCACCGACGCCGGTATGCCGGGCATTTCCGACCCTGGGTTTCAGGTGGTCAAGGCCGTGGTGGAAAAGGGATTTTCCGTGGTTCCCATTCCCGGCGCCTCGGCCCTTTTGGCCGCCTTGCCGGCCTCGGGTTTTCCCGCGACGCCCTTTACTTTCGCCGGGTTCTTGCCGGCCAAGGCCGGCGACCGCCAGACCGAGCTCAACCGGCTTAGGTCCCATGAACATACCTTGGTTTTTTTCGAGTCGCCTCACCGGCTCCGCGCCAGCCTGAAAGACATGTTGGGCGCATTTGGAAACCGGCAAGCGGTGGTGGGCCGCGAATTGACGAAATTACACGAGGAATTCATACGGGGAAACCTGGAGGAAGTGGGGAGGCATTTTAAGGCCCAGGCGCCCAAGGGCGAGTTCGTCATTGTGGTGGAAGGCGGGGAAAGGGTGGACCACTCGGCCCAGGAAAAATGGGTGGGGGTTTCCATCGCCGACCAGCTGTTGCAGTTGATGAAGGAGCAGAAGCTCTCCAAAACCGAGGCGGTGAAGGCCGTTTGTAAAATGAGGGATTTGCCCAGGGAAGTGGTGTACCAGATCGCCATGGAAATCAAGGGCGCTCCCGGCGGATCCATGGACAAAGATGAGGGGTTGGATTGAAAAAACGGCAGAAAAACCTATTACCACCCAGGCACCAAGAAAGACAAAAAAGGAATTTTGGCATCAACCGAAAGGTTGACTTGGTGTCTTTGTGTCGTCGTGGTGAAAAAACCAGTTTCTTGAAATTCTCGAAGTTAACGGAATGTTAAATATTGAAAATTAAACATCATCTTTTAAGTTTCCTTTCTAAAATGTTTTTCGGGTCGCTGCTGGTATGGCTGGGCCTTTCCATAGGCTGGGTCATGGGCCAGGCTCTACTCAGGGTCCATTGGGGCGACAAGACCATTCTCGTTTTCACCGCCTGTTTCGTCGTTTACTTTTTCGTTCATTTCGCCCTATATAAGCCGATCTTGAGCCATGTGATGGCCCATGAGTTGACCCACGCCTTGGCGGCGGTTTTGATGGGAGGCAAGGTAACCTCCATTCACGCCTCCACCACCGGCGGCACCACGGTCGTGAACAAATCCCATCTTTTCATCAGCCTGGCTCCATATATTTTCCCCCTTTACACCGCCCTGAGCCTGGGCCTTTACGCCATCGCCGCCCAGCCCTTCCGGATTTACCTGGTGGGATTGATCGGCTTCACCTACGCTTTCCACCTGGCCTTGACGGTTTATTCCCTTTCGCACCACCAGCCGGACTTAAAAGAGGGGGGCGTGGTGTTCTCCTTGATTTTCATTTTTGCCGGAAATATGATTGTCCTAATGCTTTTGTTCACCATCCTCTGGCCTCAAACCTTGTCGCTGCCGGAAGCCTTTTCTGAGACGTTTCACCGGGCCTTGTCATTAGCGCAATCCTTGTTTCATCTTTTGAAGTCCCATCTATCCCATCCGGAGGGCTCCCCAACGTGAAAAAAACATTCGTCCTGGACACCAACGTCCTGATCCATAATCCCCACGCCTTGGAATCCTTCGAGGAAAATACCGTGGTGATTCCCTTGGGCGTGATCGAGGAGCTGGACACCTTCAAGAAGTACGAGGACGAAAGGGGCCGCAACGCCCGCGAAGTGGCCAGGATGCTGGACACCCTCAGGCACAAGGGCAACCTGCAGGAGGGCGTACCCTTGGCGAATGGGGGCATGGTCCGGGTGGACATCAGCACGCCCACGGGGGTTTTGCCGACCGCCTTGTCCCACATGAAGATCGACAACAACATCATCGGCATCGCCCTATCCTTGAAGCAGAAGGGTGAGAACGTCAAGTTCATCACCAAGGACATCAATGTGCGCATCAAGGCCGACGCCTTGGGTGTGGTGTCGGAGGATTTTGAGACCAACAAAGTCAATATGGATGAGCTTTACTCCGGATGGGCGACCATCACGGTTAAGGACGCTGAAATTGACGAGTTTTACAAGTTGGGAAAAATTTCCCTCAAGGCCCAGACTGAACAAAAACTTTACGAAAACGAGTTTCTGCTGTTAAAGAGCGATATCCACGAGGCCAAAACGGCCCTGGGAATCTACAAGGACAGCTTGAAGGAAGCCCAATCCCTTTGGTTCAAGGACCCGGAAGCCTGGGGCATCAAGGCCTTGAACCGCGAGCAGCATTTCGCGCTGAACCTTCTCTTGAACGACCGGATCCCCATGGTGACCCTGGTAGGGTCGGCGGGCACGGGAAAAACCCTCTTGGCCTTGGCGGCGGGGCTTTTGAAAACCTTGGATGAAAAGAAATACCGCAGGGTGCTGGTTTCCCGCCCCATTGTGCCCCTTGGAAAAGATATCGGCTACCTGCCAGGCACCAAGGACGAGAAGCTCATGAACTGGATGCAGCCCATCTTCGACAACCTGGAATTTATCCTGGATAAAGGCCACCTTCAAAGCGACACCGAGGAAGTGGACGACAAGGTCCAATACCTATTGGATTCCCACAAGCTGGAAATGGAAGCCCTCACCTACATCCGGGGCCGTTCCATCCCCAAGCAATTCATGATCGTGGACGAGGCGCAAAACCTGACGCCCCACGAGATCAAGACCATCGTTTCCCGCGCGGGGGTCGGCACCAAGATCATCCTCACCGGCGACCCCTACCAGATCGACAACCCCTACCTGGACGCCTCCTCCAACGGCATCGTGTACCTGGCCGAGCGCTTCAAGGGCAACGAGATGTTCGGGCATATCACCCTGTCCAAGAGCGAAAGGTCGCCATTGGCCGCCTTGGCGGCGAAAGCCCTTTAGGCAATAAAGAGAGTCTATGCCCGAAAGTAAAAATCATCCTTTAATCACGATTACCGCGGGAGACCCGGCCGGAATTGGGCCGGAAGTTGCATTAAAGGCATTGGCTAAGTTGGTTAAATCCTCCAAATCCAATTTCCTTCTCTTGGGTGATTATCGCCATTTGGTTCACCTGACCCGGAAATTTAAAATTCGTCTTCCATTGGTCTGGGTGAATGAACCGGAGTTGGCGAGGGGTTTTAAAAATCAAGTGGGCGTGTCGGACCTGGGCGGCGTTAATAAAATCCAATGGGGCAAAATCACCGCTGCGAATGGAGCCGCGGCCGTTCGCTATATCCTGCAGGGGGCCAAGCTTGCCCTCACGGGTCAAGCCGATGCCCTAGTTACCGCTCCCATTTGCAAGGAATCCATCCATAAAGCCGGGTGTAAATTTCCGGGTCATACCGAGTTGTTGGCCCATCTTTCCGGAACCAAGTCCTTCGCCATGATGATGGCAGGGGGGCCTTTCAAGATCGTGCTTCAATCCATCCACCTTTCGTTGAAAGATTCTCTTTCCAAGGTCACACAGGTGTTGGTTTGGGAGAAGTTGGAATTGACGGAGAAAACCCTTCGCGATCGGTTCGGAATCTTGAGACCCCGCATCGCTGTCGCGGGAGTGAATCCCCATGCCGGTGAAAACGGCGCTTTTGGAAAGGAAGAAATCCGTGTTTTGAAGCCGGTTATCGCCAAGGCGCGGAAAAGGGGATGGGACGTGACGGGCCCCCATCCACCCGACACCCTTTACTATTGGGCCTCCAAGGGAAAGTACGACGCGGTCCTTTGCATGTATCACGACCAGGGTTTGATACCTTTCAAACTGTTGGCTTTCGACAGTGGTGTCAACCTGACTTTGGGGTTGCCTTTCGTCCGAACCTCTCCCGACCATGGAACCGCTTTTGATATCGCCGGCAAAGGTATTGCCAATCCTTCCAGCATGATCGAAGCGATCAAGCTAGCGGACCGTTTGTCATTTGCCAACCGATAGGTCCTTGGTTTTATTTCTTTCATTTGTAATCCCAAACGATTGTCTTAGTTTTCTGTCATTCCGAGGAGCTGAGCCGATAGGCTCGATTTGCGACGTGGGAATCTCAGGTTTTCGCCTAGTCTAAATACCTGAACAAAGATTGCCACGGTCCAAACCACTCCGATTGGGGCTGGACCTCGCAATGACAGATAAGATTCTGAAACTAATTCACTTTCCTTTTAAACACTTTTTCATAAGTCGCATCCTGTTTCGCTATAATGCCTCCCATGAATTCCATTTCCGAGATGTTCAAGGAATATTCCT
>CAZUXW010000065.1:7547-17191 GCA_964624625.1 uncultured bacterium | reverse complement strand
AGGACGAAAAAATTGAAAAATACGAGCCCCAACAATGCGCTTAAAAAAAAGTACTCGAACTTTTCCCTGTCATCCCGGAAGGCGATGTTGAATGGGTTCATTTGTAGCCGATGACCGCCATGTTCCCTGCCGGCAGCGGAATTGGAAGGTAACCGATTCCTATTTTTTTAAAAAACGGGACTAAGATTTTTTTCAAGGCGGTCGGAAAAGGCAGGAGTTTCAACCAATAATGAAGCGGATAGAGGTTAAAAAGGCTCTTCACTTCCACCCTTTTAAAGCCGGCCTCCTCGAACATCCTCTTGGCGCTTTGGCGCGAAAAAAGCTGGAGATGCTCAATGTCGAAAATCGGGGATTTCATCCCGAGGATCGTGGCGGAGAGGGACCGGCGGTTATGGGAGACCACGAAAAAAGCGCCGCCGGGTTTCAATATCTGAAAAGCTCCCCGGCACATGTCTCCCGGGTCATACAAGTGCTCCAGGGTCTGGAAACAGGTCACCAGGCTCATGCTGTTTTTCTTGAAGGACTTTGGCCGGAAGAGCCCGTGGACAATGAGAGGTTTTATGTCTTTCGCGCTGGCCTGGATCGGCGCCTTGGAAGGTTCCACTCCCACAACCTTTGAGAAGCCATGGCGAAGCAATTCGGCCAGGAAAGCCCCGTCGCCGGTGCCGATATCCAGGGCTCCCGCGCCGTCAGGAAGTTTTGACATAATTCCATTCAAGAAGGATCCGTAGGTCCGGGCGGCGTAGCCGGCCTCTTCGGCACTGTCAAAGGCAGCCTCATGGTAGGCTTCCGATATATGGCCCAAAGTAGGTATGGGATTGGCGTAAAGAAGGTCGCAGCCGGGACAAACCACCAGCCTGTGATGCATATACTCGGGCATTTTCCGGGACGCGAAGGCGAAAGAGTCCAGCTGCTTCAGGTCGATGTTTTCCTCCGCGAAAACCTGGGACTCATCCTTGGAGGCGCAAACGGGACAAGCGCGGTGGACCATCTTCAGTTTATTCTTCACGGCGGCTCCTATTGGATATCGGAGGAATTCCCTCAACGAGTCAAATCCGGCTTATCTTAAACGATGGGACCGAAAATTTATAAATTATCTCCCCCCTTTGAAAAAGAGGGTTGGCGGCTATTCTACTTTCGCCCCACCACGTAATATTGGGCCCCCAAAGGCAGCCAACCCAGGAACCGGTCTAACCACTCGAAAAAGAATCCTCCCCAAGGAGTGAATAAAATATACCTGCCCTCCACCAGGTCCATTCCTTGCTCCCCAAGCAATCGCTTGGTTTTTCCCGACGAAAGCAGGATGGCATCCTCATCCAAGTCGCATTGGTTTACCGCCCGCAAGGTCAGGGGATTCAGGGGATTGTGCTCAAAGATAACGATGATCCCGCCCTTTTTCGTCACCCTTTTCATCTCCGCGGTAAAGGCCTTCAGGTTTTCCAGGGGAACATGGTGAAGGACGCAAATGGCGAAAGTCACATCCATGGTTTCGTCCTTGAAGGGCAGTTTTTTTCCGTCATAAAACTTATAGGAAACTTCAGGGTTCAACTTGGCGGCCTTTTGGACAATACCTTTACCGATATCAACCCCGTGCAGTTTGGCGAATTTTCCTTTGAGATGCTGGTCCGTGATTCCAACGCCACAACCCAGATCTAAAACCTTGAGCCCTGCGGTGGCGCCCAAATGCCGCTCAATCGTCTTCAATAAATAGCGGACCTTGACGAGGGTAAAAAAATCATGGCTCTGTTTGATGAAGGAAATGGATTTCTGGATTTCAGTTTGGTACCTATCTTTGTAATGCTCGAAATTGATCCGGGGCAGGTACTTTTGGGAGTGGGGGTCTATGTTTTTTTTCTGGTTCACCGAGTTCCTTCAACCCCGACTTTGGATTAAGACCTTAAAAATTCCTCGACCGAAAGGGCGATCCGGCTGGCCTGGAGCTGCTGCCAGAGGGGAATGGGCCAATCCCCGCCCTTTTGAAGGGACCGCGCGAAGGCTTCTAATTCTTCCCTTTGGCCCTTGTCCGGGACCTTGCCCTTCAACGAGGGAACCCGGATTCCCGACCCGGCCAACTCCCGGTAATCGTTCAAGACGATCACTTGCCCATCCACGAAGACTTCCATTTGCTCTTTGGGATAATCCTTGGACCCCAGGGCCGTATAGGTCAGGGAGGCCACCGAACCCTCGGCGAAGGATAGGGTCGCGGTGAAATTATCGTCCGCGCTGTAGTAACCGGTGGCGGGCTTGATGGCTTGGGCCTCCACCTTGACGATTTTAGACCCTGTTAAAAATGTGAAGAGGTCATAGATGTGGCAGGCTTCCCCCAGGTTCCTCCCGCCGCCCTCCCCGCCATGGACCCAATGGTCCTGGGTGAGATACCCGGCGTTCATCCGGTAATTGAGGATCATGGGATTGGACCGCTTGGCGACCGCATCCCGGATCGCCGCGGCGTACTTTGAAAAACGGCGGTTGAACCCCGTCAGCAATTGCGGGACGCTTTTCGACTGGTTCTCCGCGTAAAACTTCTCGATTTCGCCAAGCTCTTTTTCATTCAAGGCGAGGGGCTTTTCCACCAGCACATGTTTCCCCGCCCTCAAAGCCTCCAAGACCATGGCCCCGTGCAAGTGATGGCGGGTGGCGATCAATACAGCGTCCGTATCCTTGTCGCTCAGGACTTCCTTGAAATCGGTGGTGGCGAAATCGGCGCCGAACTGTTTGGCCGCCGCCGCCGCGTTATGGCCTGTCCGGCTCACCACGGCCCTTAAATGATATTGGGAGGCGAGGGCTTTGAGATTGGGCAAATGCATCCCCTTGGCGAACCCGCCCGCCCCCACCACCGCGATCCGGATTTTCTTTCCCGAGACGGCCTGGGCCCTCGGGTTGGGGACGGCCTTTTGAACGGCCTTCACTTTCGAGAGGGAGGCGTAGGAAAGAAGCACCATCAAAGGCCTGGGTTTGCCCTTGGCCAGGGCCCGGAAGGCTAAATCCGCCTTTTCCACGGGAAAGGTTTCCTGGATCAGCGAATCGATTCGGACCTTTTTTTCCACCAGCAATTTCAAGTACTCGGACATATTGCGGTTCTCGGTCCAGCGAACGTAGGAAACGGGATAATCCATCCCCTTTTCCTCGTATCTTTCGTCATAGCGTCCGGGACCATAGGAAGTGGAAATGAAAAAATCCAACTCTTTGGAATAAAAATCGGCCCGGTTTAAATTCAACCCCACATCCCCCACCAGGACCACCCGGCCCTTCTTGCGGCAGAGCCGAAAGGCCTGGGCGACGACTTCATGGGAGGCGGTGGCGGCGGTAATAATGACGCCATCGGCCCCAATGCCATCCGTCAAACGAAAGACCCTGTCAATGGCGTCGCTTGCCCCCGAATCCACCGAGGCTTCCATCCCCAGCCTCTTGGCCAAATCCAAACGCGCCTTGTCCAAATCTATCCCGATCACCCGGCAGCCGTTGGCCCTTAACATTTGGGCGGTTAATTGGCCCAGGATTCCCAAACCGACCACTACAAAGGTTTCTCCGAGGGTTGGTTGTGCCCGCCGGACTCCCTGAAGGGCGATGGCCCCCAGCGTCACGGTACTGGCTTGGGAAAAATCGAGTGTCTTGGGGACAGGCACGAGTAAATTCCGGGGGACTTGGATGATCTCGGCGTGGTTGGCGAATTGGGCTCCCGCGCAAGCGACCCTCTCGCCCTTGGACAAGTCCCTGATTCCCTTGCCGACCTCCAGCACCACTCCCGCCGCCGAATAACCGCTGGGGTCGCCGGAGGCCATTTTTCCCTCAATGACGCTTTTGGTTTTGGAAAATCCCTGGGCGGCTGCCATGCGAAGGGCTTTTTTGACCTTCTCGGGATTCTTCAGGGCTTTTTTCCAAAGGGGATCGGCGCCGCTTTTCACGCCGCTGAGCTCGGTGCCGGCGGAGATGCAGGAATGGGACAATTGAACCAGGACCCGGTCCTGTTCCACGGTGGGGGCCGGGACCTCCTCCACGACTACCTTGCCTTGACGGATGAGGACTTGCTTCAACGCCAGCCTCCCCGCGTGTCGATAATGGTCTTACCTTTCAATAATTTTTGATTCAGGTTCAGGAAAACCCTGTGATTGACCAGAAGCACCGCCACGGAAGAACGCCTGAGCGCCTCCTCCGTATCGCACAATTCGATGTTTTTAATTCCGGCCAATTCCCTGGGCAGCTCTTGGACATGGGGTTCCACCGCGAGAATTTTTATTTTTTTATCCTTCGCCAACTCCCTCACGATTTCAACCGCTGGCGACTCGCGTAAATCGTCAATGTCGGCCTTGAAGGCCAAACCCAAACAAGCCACCACCGGTTTTTTGGATTTTTTCGCCGCGGCGCGGACCATGGACACCACATGGTGGGGCTTGCCGTCATTGACTTCCCTCGCCGTCCGGATCATCCGGGATTCCTTCGGCGCCGAATCCACGATGAACCAGGGATCCACCGCGATGCAATGGCCTCCGACCCCTGGGCCTGGCTGGAGAATCTTGACCCGAGGGTGGTGATTAGCTAATTCAATCAATTCCCAGACATTGATATGGAGCTTCTCGCAGATCAGGGAAAGCTCATTGGCGAAGGCGATATTGACGTCCCGGAAGGAATTCTCGGTCAATTTAGCCATTTCAGCGGTGCGGGCGTCCGATTCCAGGCACTGGCCCGTCACGAAAATTTGGTAGACCGCCTTGGCCATTCGGGTTGCCTTCTGGGTTAATCCGCCAATGATGCGGTCGTTTTGAACCAACTCCTGAAGCACCTTCCCGGGCAAAACCCTCTCGGGGCAATAGGCCAATTGAATATCCGCTTTTTCGCCCTTGCGGTGGGGGAAAGTCAAATCCTTGCGGGACTCCGCGAGCCATTGGGACAATTTTTCGGTGGTGCCGACGGGCGAGGTGGATTCCAGGATCACCAGGTTCCCTTTTTTCAGGACCGGCGCGATGGATTTGGCCGCGGCCTTGATATAAGAAAGGTCGGGTTTATGTTGGCCATGGAATGGCGTCGGGACGGCCAGGATGAAAACTTCCGCGGGCTGGGGCTCACTAACGGCCTTGAGCTTCCCCTTCTCCACGACCTGGCGGACGACCGCGTCCAGGTCCGGTTCCACGATATGGATCTCTCCCCGGCTGATGGACTCCACCGCGCGGGGGGAAACGTCCACACCGATGACTTCCACACCCCGGCTGGCCAAGGTCGCCGCCGTGGGCAGGCCGATGTAGCCCAACCCTATCACTGAAATTTTGTTGAAGGGTAAATTCATCTTGCGCCTTTGAATTTTATGACGATCTCCGCGATTCTCTCCGCGGCTCGTCCATCGCCGTAGGGGTTGTGGGCCCTGGTCATCTTGAGGTAATGCTTCGGATCATCCAAAAGCTTCAGGGTTTCTTTCACGATTTTTCGCTCGTTCGTCCCCACCAGAATGACCGTTCCAGCCTCGACTGCTTCCGGCCTTTCCGTGGTGTCCCTCATGACAAGGACCGGCTTGCCGAGGGAAGGAGCCTCTTCCTGCACCCCGCCTGAATCGGTCAAAATAAGATAAGACCGGCCCATTAAAAACACAAAAGGTAAATAGTCCAAGGGCTCGATTAAATGAACCCTTTTACGGTTTCCGAGGATTCTTTTCACCGGCTCCTGCACATTGGGATTTAAGTGGACCGGATAAACGATCTGGACATCCTCCCTTTCGGAGAGCCGGCCTAGGGCGCGGCAGATAGCCTCGAAACCCTTCCCAAAATTCTCCCGGCGGTGGCCTGTCACCAGGATGGTTTTTTTGAAAGGATCCAGGAAGCGGAACTTCTTTTCCATTTCCAGGGACAGCTTGGGATTTTTCTTGAACCTGGCCGTTATTTCCAAAAGCGCGTCGATGACCGTGTTGCCGGTCACGAATATTTTTTTCGAGGAAATCCCCTCGCGAAGAAGATTGGCCTTGGCCTTTGGGGTTGGCGCGAAATGGAGGTCGGCGATGGTTCCCGCCAGCATCCGGTTCATCTCCTCAGGCCAGGGCGCGAAGATATTGCCGGTCCTGAGGCCCGCTTCCACATGGCCCATGGGCACCTTCTCGTAAAAGGCCGCCAGGGCCGCCGCGAAAACGGTCGTCGTGTCGCCCTGGGCCAGGATCAGGTCGGGCTTTATTTTTTTGAGGATCGGCCGAAGGCCCAATAACACGCCCGTCGTGATGTCGGTCAGGTCCTGTCCCGGCTTCATCAGGTTGAGGTCGTAGTCGGGCTTGATCTTAAAGAGTTCCAGCACCTGGTCCAGCATACGGCGGTGCTGGGCGGTCACGCAGACGATGGACTGGATTCCGGGAGTCTTCTTGAGCCGCTCCACCACGGGCGCCATCTTGATGGCCTCAGGGCGGGTGCCAAACACCGATAAAACTTTCAATTTCATTCGCTTCCCTTAATTTGATATCCGAAGGATCGATTTCAAGCTCGCCCAATCATCCCGATCCAAGGCCTTGAAGAGGTAAAGACCTATAGAATAAACAATTGGACCCAGGAGGAGCCAATAAAGATGGGGCGAAAAATAAACCCCTAAACCCATCACCGCGCAAGCCCCCAAGGAGGCCGTTAAGGGCCGGGCCCAGGAAACCTTGCCAACTCCCCCCAGGTAGGGCGCCGCCAGGGTAAAACCCGTGAAAACACCCACATAGTCGCTTATGACCGTGGCCCAAGCCGCCCCCATGAATTGCCAGCGGGGGATGAAAAGAAAGTTCAAAACCACATTCAGCAGGAGCAAAAGGACAAACTGGAAGTTAAGCCTCGCGTTATTCTTCACCGCGAGAACATCCACGTAAATATTGTGGATAAAAAACGGAAGGATGGAAAGGGAAAGAACCGCGAAGGCCGGCCCCGAGGGAAAATATTGCGGGCCAGCGACCAAGACCAAGAGAGGGCCGGCCAGGAAAAAGCCCCCGACCGTTATGGGCAGGCCCAGGAAAAAAAGAACCTTGCCGCACTTGAATGCCAAACGCCCGAATTCACGGGGCTTATCCCGAAGCGAGGCGAATACGGGATAAATCGCCTGGGAGTAGAGCTGGGAAACGGAAATGGCCACCAATAAAATCCTCGTCGCCATGTCGTAGAACCCGACCGCCTCGTTGCCGGAAAGGCTCTTGAGGATAACCAGATCCACCCGGTAATAGAGGGTCTGCAGGGCGCCGAAGGTGGCCAAAGGAAAGGCCATTCTCAGGACTTTCCAGGAATCAGCCGGACGGTATTCGGAAAACCCCGGCTTCCATCCCCGCCGGTAACCCAGCCCCATCATTAAGAGGAAGCCCGCCGCGCTCGCAACGACCCAAATGGAACTGGCGCCGATCAACTGGGCCCCCGCCGAAACCACGAGGATAATCCCGATGAGCCGGATGGCCGCGCAAAGGATATTGACCAGGGCATAGGGGCCCATTTCCTGGTGGGCCTGGAAAAGGTAGATGTAGCCCCCTTCCATGGAGTCCAGGATAAGCCTCAAACCCATCACCCCCATGGCCAGGCACAATAACGGCTCATAGTGGAGGACAAAGGAAATGCCGATCAAAAGGCCCCAAAAGAGAAAGGAGAAGGCGGAGCGGATCACCAACACATGCCGGAGGAAAAAAGAGGATTTGTTTTTCCGGTGGGCCACTTCCCGGACCGTCAAGGCGTTCAAGCCCAGTTCGCCCGCCACCGCGAAGATGGCGACCCAATTGATCGCCACGGCGTATTGGCCGTAAAGGGATACGGCCCAAGCCCGGCCAAGAAAAGCGATGAGGGCCCAGGTGGATAGCCGCGCCCCGAGTTCGCTCAATCCGAGAAAAAAGGTGTTCTGGGTAATCCGTCTAGCGCGGTTTTCGGCGGGTTTCACAGAGACCATTCAGCCACGGAGGAAAAACAAAAACATTTATTCGCCACGGATGAACAAGGATGAACACAGATAAAAAAATAAAATTTATTGATTCCACATTTCCCAAATTCGTATCCGTGTTTATCCGTGTTCATCCGTGGCTAATTGCCTTTCCGTTTGTCATAACGGCCCCTTAAGTCGTTCCAGCGGATCACCAACAGATCCGTGAACATCCTGGCGGAATCGCGGAACACGCTTACCCTCGAATCAGGCGAGTCATACCAATGGACCGGCATTTCCTTGATGGCGAACCCTTGCTTGCGGGCGATGTAAAGAAGCTCCACGTCAAACCCGAAGCGTTCGATGGTTTGAAGGGGGAAAATCGCCTTGGCGGCCCTTTGGCTGAAAGCCTTGAAGCCGCATTGGGTATCCCAGAGTCCGGGGGTCGCCAACAGCTGCACCAGCAGATTGAAGATCCGGCCCATGGCTTCCCGATGGATCGGCTGGTGCACCTTCACTTTTTTGCGGTCCACGGCCCTGCTGCCCAACAGCACTTCCGTCCCCTTTTTCAGTTCTTGGCGGAAACCCTCGAATTCCTCCAGGGGCGTCGCGTTGTCCGCGTCCATGTAGAGGACCGTTTTGCCGGCGGCTGCCAAAGCCCCTGTTTGAACCGCGGCTCCCTTGCCCCGGTTCACCGGATGCTTTAAAACCTTGAGGGACTGATTCCGGGACGCGAGCCGCTTGTAGCGCTCGACGACCTGGACGGTTTTGTCCTTGGACCCGTCGTCCACCACGATTATTTCCGCCGTTATTTTTTTCGACTTGAGGTAGGCGAAAGCCCCCTCCAAGGCCTTCCCGACGCGGGCTGCCTCGTTATAAACGGGGATCACGACCGAAAGTTCAGGCCGGCTCATTTTTGTAATCCTTCATTAAGTAGTCGCTCAAGGCTTCCTGCCAGGTCCGGAAAGCGTGGCCCACGGTCAAGGCCGCTTTGGAGATGTCGAGCCGGGAGTTGGCCGGCCTTTGGGCGGGCCGGAAGATATTCTCGCTCAACACCGGGGCGATCTCACAGGAGACGAAGCCCGTTTGCTTTTGGATTTCCTGGGCGAACTCGAACCAGGAAGTGTAGCCCTCGTTGCAAAAATGATAGGTGCCGGGGACGGCTTTTTTCTCCAATAGCTCCAGGGCGAATTGGGCGATGTCCCCCGTGTAAGAAGGCCCCCCGATCTGATCCGACACGACCTCCACCCGGGTCTTACTGACCAGAAGATCCGCCATCCGGCTGACGAAATTATCACCCTTAGGTCCGAAAACCCAGGAAGTCCTAATCAAGTAATAAAAGGGATTCTCGGCCTGAAGCAGCCTCTCGCCCTGCCATTTGGTTTTACCGTAAATATTCAGAGGTCCCGCTTTATCGGCTTCCTGGTAGGGCTCCTCTTTTTGACCGTCAAACACGTAATCCGTCGAGAAATGAACCAGGGTTCTTTGTGTCTTTTTGCAGAATTTCGCCAGCCAGCCGATGGAAGTGCCGTTCACGTTCAGGGCCATGGAGAATTTGGCCGGCTCCTCGCAGGCGTCCACCCTCGTAAATCCGGCGCAATTGATCAGGGTCTCAAAGGCTTGGGCCTTGAAAAAATTCTCGATGGTATGGGGCCGGTTCAAGTCCACTTCCGAATGGCTGGGGGCCAAGATCTCATGCCCCTTCTCTTTTAAGAGATCGGCCATTTTGGATCCCAGCATGCCCGTAGAACCTAACAAGGCTATTTTCAAGAAAGAACTCCTAAATGATTCAGCCTATTAGCCAC
>CAZUXW010000065.1:3190-7447 GCA_964624625.1 uncultured bacterium | reverse complement strand
CCTAACAAGGCTATTTTCAAGAAAGAACTCCTAAATGATTCAGCCTATTAGCCACAGATGAACAAGGACGAGCTACGCTCCGCACAGATTAACATTGATCGGATTAAAAATTTGAGCATTTTTGATTTTGGCCAATCCGAGTTCATCCCTGTTCATCTGTGGCTAATCATATTTTTTCCGGATCCGGTCTTTTGGCGGAATTTTCACCTAGAATTGCTATTCCCGGCGTTCCCCTCGGCCCATGCCCCAATAGATGAAACCCTTTTCGGCCATTTCCTTCGGTTCGTAGAGGTTTCGGCCGTCAACGATGATGGGAAACTTGACCAGGCTGTTCAGCTTTTGGAAATCCACCTGCTTGAATTCGTTCCAATCCGTGAGGATCAATATCGCGTCCGCGCCTTTGGCCGCCTCATAAGGACTGGCGCAATACTTGATTTTCCTGAAGATGTTTTTGGCCTTTTTCATGGCGACCGGGTCATAGGCGCGGAGTTTCGCACCCTTGGCCAGGAGGGCCGGGATCAAGGTCATGGAGGGAGCTTCCCTCAAGTCATCGGTGTTGGCCTTGAACGAAAGCCCCCAAACCGCCAGGGTTTTTCCCTTGATGGACTTCAGGGCCTTCTGGACTTTTTCCAGGAACAATTGCCGCTGGTATTGGTTGACCGCCAGAACCTCGGGCAGCAAGCGGAAGGGGTAGCCGTTGTTTTTGCCGATTTGAACCAGCCCCGCCACGTCCTTCGGGAAGCAGCTCCCTCCGAAGCCCAGTCCGGCGTTGAAAAATTGGCCGCCGATGCGCGAGTCATAACTCATGCCCTTGGTCACTTGGGCGATATCCGCCCCCACCTTGCCGCAGAGATTGGCGATCTCGTTGATATAGGACACCTTCATGGCGAGGAAGGCGTTGGAGGCGTATTTGATCATCTCGGCGCTTTTCAAGTCGGTGATCAGGATGGGGCAGCGCAGGGGTTCGTAAATCTCGGCCAGTTTTTCCGCGGCCTCCCGGCGGGTGGAGCCGATGACGACGCGCTCGGGTTTCAACAGGTCCGCCACCGCCGACCCCTCGCGCAGGAACTCGGGATTGGATACGACATCGAAGGAGGCTTCCTTGGGGCCGGACACGGAAAGAATTTTAGCGACTACATCGCCCATGCCGATGGGAACGGTGCTCTTATTGACGATGATTTTGTAGCCGTTGAGGGCCTTGGCGATGCCACTGGCGACCGCCTTGACGTTGGTAATATCCACTTCCCCGTTCCGTCCGGGAGGCGTATTGACGGCGATAAAAATAACATCGGAGGTCCGGACGGCTTTCGCCAGGTCCGTGGTGAAAAAGAGCCTTTGGTTGCGGTTGCGCTGGATGATTTCCTTCAGGCCAGGCTCGAAAATCGGGACCAGGCCTTTTTTGAGCGAGGCGACTTTCTTCCGGTCCACGTCCACGCAGGTCACCACATTGCCCAAATCGGCAAAGCAGGAACCCGTTACCAGGCCCACGTAGCCAGTCCCGACTACCGCGATTCTCATCCCGACTCCTTCATTCAACCAAGGAAGATTAAAAGCTGCCCAAAACTTAAAAACCGGGGCGGAAATCCGCCCCGGCTTTTATGAGATACGACGTTAAGAAAAGGCCTTCCTTAGTTCGTCAGGCACTTCTCCGTCTCTTTATCGAAGATATGCGCCTTCTGCATGTTGAAGACCAGCTCGATATCCTGGTTGATCTCGATTTGGTCGTGGCTGTCGACCCGCGCGATGAAGGGGCTCTTGCCCGTCGTCAAATACAGGTAGGCTTCCGCTCCCAGGGGCTCAATGATCTCCACCGTGGCGCTGATGGTGTTGTCGGGCGAGGCGTTGGCCGCGTCCATCTTGTCATGGATGTCCTCCGGGCGGACGCCCAAAATCACGTCCCGTCCCACGTGGCTTTCCACCATCGCGGTCATGGCGTCAGGGATCTTGATCTCGAAGTTTTCCTCGTTGAAATAGATCCCCGTGCGCTTCTTGTTCAAGGAGCCTTCCATGAAATTCATGGCGGGCGTGCCGATGAATCCCGCCACGAACTTGTTCACGGGCTTTTCGTAGAGGGTGATGGGATCGGCGATCTGCTGGACATAGCCGTCCTTCATGACCGCGATCCGGTCGCCCATGGTCATGGCTTCCAACTGGTCGTGGGTGACGTAAATCATCGTGGC
Source organism: uncultured bacterium (assembly GCA_964624625.1). Lineage (GTDB taxonomy): Bacteria > Oederibacteriota > Muellerivitia > Muellerivitales > Muellerivitaceae > PALSA-1180. Next base: position 5,267 of record CAZUXW010000065.1, on the reverse strand, counting down.
CTGCAGGCGGGTATGGAGCTTGGAAATTTCAGCGCGCATCTGCACGCGCAATTTAGCGTCCAAGTTGGACAAGGGCTCGTCAAACAGGAACACTTTCGGCTTGCGGACAATGGCCCGGCCGACCGCGACGCGTTGGCGCTGGCCTCCCGAGAGTTCCTTGGGACGGCGGTTGAGCAGTTCCTGGATGCCCAGGATATTGGCGGCCTCATAGACGCGCTGCTTGATTTCTTCCTTGGGGTACTTGCGGAGCTTCAAGCCGAAGGCCATGTTGTCGAACACGGTCATGTGGGGATACAAGGCGTAGTTTTGGAAAACCATGGCGATGTCGCGGTCCTTGGGGGGAACATCGTTCACCAAGGTGTCATCGATGCGGATTTCGCCGCCGCTGAGCTCTTCCAGGCCCGCCACCATGCGAAGGGTGGTGGATTTGCCGCAGCCCGAGGGCCCGACGAGGACCAGGAATTCCTTGTCCGCGATCTCGATATTGACGTTATTGACGGCGACCACGTTATTCGCGTAAAGCTTATTGACGTTCTTGAGGACGACTTTCGACATATGACTGCCTCCATGCCAAGGAACAAAAGCGCCTCGAAATTTCGCGGGAACGCTTGAGAACCAAATTCGTCACCGGCCCTTCTTTCCGCCGCCAGACGACCAAAAGCCCTGTTATTTAAGCACCCTGCCAAGACCCTGTCAACGAACAACCACCCCCATTTGCCGGGATTTACCCCAGAAAAGCACCGCGGAGCCCCCCTTGGGTTTTATAATTTGGTCCATGAAGGAACCAACTACGCCCCCATGGTTTTCGACGGCATTGACCTATTCCCTCTACGCCTTCGCTTTCACCGCCGTCGCCTCGATCGCCCTGCAGAATTTGATCTGGGTTGCCGTCGCCCTGCTCCTTTTTATCCAATTCAAGAAACATCGAAACCTTGATTGGCCCAGGGGCCCTTTTGCGCTGGCCACCCTGCTCTTCGCCGCTTCTTTTTTCGTAGGAGCCATCATCGGCATCAACCCCTCCAACAGCTTTAACACCGTCCATAAATACCTGACGATCCTGCTTTTCTTTTTCGTCGGGGCCATGCCGATTCTTTTGGCACAGGCCAAGCGGCTGTTAACCCTCCTGAACTACGGGGCGGCCATCTGCGCCCTTCACGGCATCGGGAAGCATTACCTTGACCACCAGGAACGGATCGATTCCTTCTCCGGGGATAAAATGGTTTTTGGCGGCATGCTGATGGTTTGCCTGTTGTTCCAAATATATTTATTGAAGGTGGACCCCAAAAGCTGGATCCATTGGCTGACTTTTTTCCTAATCGGTTTCGGACTGCTCCTGACCGAAACCAGGGGCGCTTGGCTGGGTTTCGGATTCGGGGCGCTATTGCTTGGCTGGAAGTTCAATCGTAAATGGCTCGGAGCCGGGATCCTCGCGGTTTGTTTATCTTTTTTTCTTTTGCCGGCGGAGCTTCAAAACAGGGTTAAAAGCATCTGGACCCTCCATCTCTCCTTCAAGGACGGCCTGGTCCAATCCTCCGATTACCACGAGAGGCCTTTAATCTGGCAGGCAGGATGGAACATTGTGAAAGACCACCCCTTCGGCATTGGACAGGGCAATTTGGGAGAGCTTTACCCGAAATATAAGCATCCCCTGGCCAGCGAGCCCAATGTCCCCCACCTCCACGACAATTACCTCCAAATTCTGGCGCAAAACGGATGGGAAGGATTCGCGGTTTACCTCTTCTGGATCGGGACCTATTTTTTTACGGCGTCGCTCTGGAAACCGCCGGACAATAACGCGGGGGAGCTCAACTGGACTTTCCTCTGCGTTTTCTCCGCGGTTCTGGTTTGGGGATTGACCGAATATACTTTCAGCCACCAATTCATGAATTTGCAGTTTTTCCTCTTGGGGCTCCAGGCGGCGCTTTGGAGAACAGGGAAAACCCCTTAACGCTTTTACATCCAGACGGTTTTTTACGCCGATCAAAGCCGATCACAAAATCATTATCATCGTTTTTCATCGGCCTTTATCCGCGCACTATTTGGTTGGAATGCCGTGTCTTTTAAAAAGTTCCAACAC
>CAZUXW010000065.1:0-3090 GCA_964624625.1 uncultured bacterium | reverse complement strand
CTTTATCCGCGCACTATTTGGTTGGAATGCCGTGTCTTTTAAAAAGTTCCAACACGCTGGAATCGGGCAGGTCGAAACGCTTGATCAAGAGGTAGCCTTTTGGAACCGGCGGCGCCGTTTTTTCCCGCCACAAGAGATAGGCCGCCTGGTCGTCGAATGGCTTGAAATTAACCCCGTACAACCGGGAAAAATAATATAAACCCCAATAGTTGAAATAGAGGGTGTCCATCCCCTTGAACGTCATCTCCCGATCCCCGGCCGGTTCCCCCGCGACGAACTTCACCGCTTCGTCCTGGTGCCAATTTTCACGGGAGGGAGCCCCAAGCATGCAGCCTTGTTGGGAGAAAAGGACCAAGGGGCCGAGCGTCCATTGCTGGGGGATCAAGGCCGTTCCGAAGCTGACGGCCCAAAAGGCGAAGGCGCAATAGGCAACCGTTAATACCACGGCCATGGTCCTCGCCCAAGCGGCCCCTATTTCGCCGATCCAAAAGACCGCGAGCGCCGAGACTCCCACCATCATCGGCATGGTGTATCTCAGGTCCCGATGGATGAGGTTGAAGAGAAAATAGTTACCCAGCACGAATAAAACCAAAATTTTGTTTTTATCCCAAACCCGCCTGGAAAAGGCCGACCAAAACAATCCCCCCAGGAACATCAGGAAGGGGACCAAAAAAAGCTGGTTTTTCTCAAGAACCCAAAAATAAAACCATTGGGCGTCCCAGTTAAAAAACGGAGGTTTTCCCGTTTCCAGGCTGCTGATGACAAGGTCTTCCCTGAGCATTCGGGGATGATTGGCGTACCAAAGGAGGCTCACGCCGGACGCGATGACAAGCGCCCAAAGAATATTCGACCTTTCCCCATTTTTACCAGAGGGGTCTTTTTTCCACCCCTGGACCAGGACATAGATCAAAGGAACAACCATGCAGGGGGCGAAGTTCCACTTGGTCAACATGCCCAAGCCCATGGAAAAACCCAGCCAACGGGAATTCCCCTTGTTCGAAAAGTTTTCCGTTTTCAAGAGAAGGAAAAGACTCAAGGCCACCATCGATCCCAGGGGAGCGTCCATCATGTACTCTTTAAATTGGCTGACATAATAGGGGGAGGCGAGGATAAAGAGGGCCGCCAGAAGTCCCGTGGTCCTGTTCCAAAGTTCCCGGCCGATCCCGTACATGGAAAAGGCCAGGACGGCGACGAAGAAAAGGTTGGAACCAACCGCCACGGCAAGGGTTTTCCCGAAAACAAGGTAAAAAGGGATCGTCACCCAATGACGGAAGGGAGGGTAAAAATAATAATCGGTCCAGAGCCGGTAAATATGCCGAAAGTGGTAAAGGTTATCCAGGTAAATCAGACTGGTCCAAAGGTGGCGGCCCATGTCCCAATGGGGCGGTCTGGTCTCGGTGGTGATCCAAACGTAATTGAAAAAAGCGACGGCTGCCACTAAAGCGGCCAGGAGGCCGAAATCCAGCCAGGTTGTTTTTTTCATTTGGTACACCGCTAACCTCAGTACTTTCAGTTACGGAAATTTGACGGCATGCTGATAAGTTAACCTCTCCTCGAGGGAGGGGGGGAATTCAAACCTCGCTAAATTCGATCCAATCCCCTGTTCCCCACCAGGGCTTTTCGACAGGAACCGATCAAGTAAAGCGACCCGGTAATGAGCACCGGGGATTGAAACCGCGCCTGTTTCTTCAAAACAAAATCCAACGCCTTTTTCCAATTTTTGACGAGCAGGGGTTGGGCGCCGGCTCTTTCCCAGGCTTTAAAAACAAACTCGCCCTTCTCGGCCCTTCCATTGGGCGGCTCGGTCACGACCGGTTGGGCCGCCAGGGGTTTCAACAGGCGGATGACGGCGGCGTAATCCTTATCTTTTAAGAACCCATTCAAGAGGATCCATCGTTTTCCAGGATATTTTCGGGTCAAACTTGAGGCCAATGCCATTGCGGCGTCCGGATTATGGGCCCCGTCGAGCACCACCAGGGGGGTCGAACGAACCACTTCCACCCGTCCCGGCCAACGGGCGGCCAGAAGGGATTTTTGAATCAACGAAGCGCTTCCTGAAATGCCGCGGGTCCGCAGCATTTGAATGCCAGCCAGCGCTAATCCGGCGTTCTCCATTTGGAAATCCGAAAACGAGGAAAGCTTGAATTTTTTCGACAGTCCCGGGCCTTCCCAGCGAAATCCATTACCCTCCTTTCGGACTTTATAATTCCTGCCGTTGACCCAAAGCGGAACTTCCCTCTCGACGGCGGTTTTTTCTATCACTTGCGAGGCTTCCCTTTGGGTTTGGTAAGTGGCGGCCAGGCAATCCCGTTTTAAAATACCGGCCTTTTCCCAAGCGATCTTTCCGATGGTTTTGCCCAGGATATCCTGGTGTTCCAAGCCAACCGGCGTGATGAGGGACAAAGCGGGATGGGAAATAACGTTGGTCGCGTCCAACCTCCCTCCCAAGCCCACTTCCAACACCACCCAATCCACTTTTTGCTCCTTGAACCAGGAAAAGGCGATGGCGGTGAGGGCCTCGAAATGGGTCGGCGAATGTCCCAGCTTCCTTCTCACCCGGCCGCAGGCATCCAAAACCCGCTCCGCTTGACGTTTGAAATCCACCGGGGATATCCAAACCCCGTTGATTCGGAACCTTTCCCGGATGTCGGATAAATGGGGCGAGGTATAGAGTCCGGTTTTGTAACCGGAATGTTTTAAGTAGGAGGCCATGAAGGCGCAGGTGGAACCCTTGCCATTGGAACCGGCGACATGGACGCAGCGGAGGGATTGGTGGGGATCTCCCAATTCGGACAAGAGAGCGGTGATGGTTTCCAGGCCGAATCGCCAGCCGAACCGCTCGAGGGAATCCAGCCGTTTGATTGCATTCATAAAATCCGAACCTCTAGCCGCAAATCAGAGCAAATTTACGCAGTACAACCCCGGCAATCAGATTTCAAATTATTTTCGTTAATCTTTAGCGAAAATTCGCGTGAATTCGCGGCTAGGCTTTAAAGAATTTCAGGTACTTTCCGAGGGTTTCTTTCATGGAGCTGCGCGGAACGATGGCGTCCACGAAGCCGTGGTCCACGAGGAATTCGGAGCGCTGGA
>CAZUXW010000064.1:10872-17228 GCA_964624625.1 uncultured bacterium | reverse complement strand
TCCCCGAGTTGGACTCGAACCACTGCAGAATAATAAGGGTTTATTTGCCTTTGATGATCTTGAAGGGGGTGCGGTCTTGGTTGAGGACGATCTTGTAGAAGTTCAGCAGGTCGTTGTATTCCTTGCCGGGAGTTATGGTTCTGTCTTTGAGGCCGAGGTGCCGCTCATAGGTTAAGGTTCCAAATTCCATTTTAAACACCGAGAAGAACTCGGCGACGGGGTTCGCGATGGAGCCGTTTTGGGGAAGGGCGTCTACCTTGTAGCCCACCGGTAATTTCACCAGGACCCTGGTGTCGGAGTTGAAGTTTTGGGGAATGACCACCGGGGTCTGTCGGGAATCCCGGAGGGCGGATAAGAAGTCCTCGACGTCCTCGAAAACCAAGGGGTAAAACTCAAAGCCGCCCTTGATGCCTTGGGTGTAGTTGGGAACCTCGAAGGTGTAATGCACGTCCAGGGGCTTGTCCAAATTCCTGAAATCCCCGAAACGGTAATCGGTCAGGGTGACGCCGGGAAAGCGCTTGGTGAGGCCCCGTAACACCAATTCCCGACGCTTGTCATCGGTGGTCATCCGGAAAAACTGGCGCAGGGCCAGTTCGGAGGAGCCGTAGGCCTGCAGATCCACTGAGCACTTCAGCCTGCCGCTGGGCAGGAATTCCATGGTGACATTCCGTTCCTTGCGGTGGTCCTTGGCGCCGAAGGGAGGCGTGGTTTTCCAAGCCAAGGGAGACAGGACCCCCAAGGCTTGCTGGCCCAAGGCCGAGAGGGGGAGTACGCCTGGCACCGCCAGGGACTCGGTGGGATCCATCCAGATCCATTCTTTCCCCGATTGGGCCGCGACTAAAACCCCGTCCATTTGGGAGAGGGCCGGCAAAGTGGGGATCAGGTCGCCGCTGGTGGATTGCCGGTAGAGGTAAACCTGGCAGTTGATTTTCATGGCCTTCAAGGCCGCGGCCAAGAGCATGGCCATATCGTGGGACGTGCCCTTGCCGCTGTCGAGGATCTCGTCCAGCGACCGGTCCGGATTCAGGTAAACCGGAAGCCCCGTGTCCACCCAATCCACTTTCTGGTGGATGGCGCTTTTGACCAGGGCCAGGCGGTCCATGATGGAGGCCGTGGTATTGCCCTCGGCCTCCTCAACGATGGAATTCAACTTGTTCAAGTCGCTGTCCATGATTTGCTTCACCCTCTTGCGGTAGGGGAACACGGCTTCTTCCCAGCTTTTGTTGACCGTAAAGGCCGTCAAGGGAGCCAGGTCCTGCAGGGCCGGCTGGAAATTCTCGGAAGGGACCGGGGGGAGGGGATCGGTCAGGGTGAAACTGAGGGTTTTATCATTTTCAACTTTCTCCTCGGTGATGGCCATGGATTTGGGCTCGCGGAGGCGGGTGGCGAAAAGTTCGAGGACCTTGGGGATCTTGACCGTCAGATCCCTTTTCAAGGAGGGGGTGTAGTCATTCCAACGGAAGGCGAAACTTCCCTCGGCGGGAACCGGGTGGATTTTGGCGGTGTCCTTCTTGTCCTTATCCAGGAGGAGGGTGGAGGTTTTGGTTTCCAAGGTGTATTTCAATTCCAGAGCCTGGCCCGCGTTTAATTCGGGAAGGCGGGCGGAGGTGATTTTGGAAAGGGTCAAGGGCAGGTTGACTTCCGGCACGGCCCATTGGATCTCGGCCTTGGTGTCGGACTTCACGAAGGTTCCCGTCGCGTCCAGGTCGTAGAGCTGGAGGTTTTGGATCGTCAGGGTTTGGGTGTCCTGGTTCAGGCAGGCGATGGGGGGCAGGGGATGGTCGGGTTTGACGCGCGCGGCCCACATTTGGTGGACGGTAATCCTCATGCTCTTGTCCGCGTGCCACTCCACCTCGGCCTCATCGGCCAGGTTGAGGGTCTTGGGGGCGTTCAGGGCCTGGAACTGGGTGGCGGCCTGGGAGAGGAAGGCCTGGGTCTTGGCGTCCTCGACGTTGATTTTGGTCTGAGGCGCCGTCGCGCACCCGGTAAAAATCAAAATCGAAATTAACCACCAAGGCACCAAGGCACCAAGGAAGTCTTTTTTTGAACCGTAAGAAAACATGGATGATTTATTTTTATTTTCCCTTGGTGTCTTGGTGTCTTGGTGGTGAGACATGTTTATTTTTGCCCGGAGTTTTTGAGGGCTTGGACGGCTTCCTTCATATTGGGGGCCTTGAAGATGGCGGTGGCGGCAACCAACAGCGTGGCGCCCGCTTCCACCACTTGGGGTGCGGTCTTGGCGGAGATGCCGCCGTCCACGGCGATTTCGGGGGTGAACCCCTCCGTTTGGCACCACTTGGCGAACCGCGCGATCTTGGGAACCACTTCCGGCATGAAGGATTGGCCGGAGAAGCCGGGATAAACCGACATGAACAGGACATAGTCCAAATGCTGGGCGAAGGGTTTGAGGACTTCCTCGGAGGTGTTGGGATTGACCACCATGCCGGGCTTGCAGCCGTCCTGGCGGATACGGTGGATGGTCTCGGTGGGGTTCTCGATGGCTTCGGCGTGGAACAGGATATAGGTGGAACCGGCCTTGATAAAGTCGGGAATATACTTGTCCGCGTCGGTGATCATCAGGTGGGTATCGATGGGAACATGGACCTTGCCCTTGAGTCCCGCGATGACCGGCGCCCCGAAGGAGATGTTCGGCACGAAATGCCCGTCCATCACGTCCATATGGAGCATGTCGCAGCCTGCCTCAATGGCTTTCTTCGAATCGGCCAGCAGGTTGCCGAAATCGGCGGATAGGACGGAAGCGGATACTTTGATGGGGCTCATGTTATTCCTTAACTTTGAACTTAAAACTTCCGACTCCCGAGGGGTTAATCCTATCAAAAAGCGCTTTATTATCATAGGAGCGGGAGCGGTGGGTCATGAATCAATATGGATTTTTTAAGTCACCTCACCCTACCCTCTCCCCTCAAGGGAGAGGGGTTGAAGGTGAAAAATAAGTCGTTTAAACCAAACGGACGGCACCATTGAATTTAAGTGAGTGGGGTTCACCCCGCGTGTAAACTAGGGGCCTAGGGTCGCCTTTCAAATTCAAGGAGGACTTTTCCATGCTGAAAATCCTGTTCGCTTGCCTGTCCCTTTTCGTTTCCATCCCGTCTTTCGCCCAAGCCCCGCCCGGCGGAAAATCCATGTTCCCCAAGCCCGGCATTGACGTCCTGCCGTTGGGCAAGCAGGGGGTTAAGGGAGAGTCGGAAAAGGTGAAGGTGGAGGGACAAACCTTCAAGGATGCCCTGCTGCTGACCACCTACCAATCCACGCCCAATAAATGGGACGTGGGAGTCGACGCGCCGGTTCCCCTGGCCACCCAAAGCGGCGAGGTGATACTGGCCGAGTTTTGGATGAGGGCCGTGAAGACCCAGGGCGAGAGCGGCGAGTCCAAGAGCGAGTTCGTTTTTGAGCGCCTGGGAGACCCCTGGACCAAGGCCGTCGAGTACGGCATCTCCGTCGGGCCCCAATGGAAAAAATTCTCCATCCCCTTCGCGGCGGTGGAAAACCTGGACGCGGGCAAGTCCCATGTTTCTTTCCGCATGGGTTACGGCCCCCAGTCCTATGAATTGGCCGATTTCAAATTGACGACCTACGGGGACAAAGTGAAAGTTTCCGACCTTCCCCAAACCAAGGCGGGATACGCCGGCATGGAAGCGGACGCACCCTGGAGGGCGGAAGCGGCGGCCCGAATCGAGAAGATCCGCAAGGGCGACCTGACGGTTTCCGTGACGGATTCGAAGGGCAACCCGGTGCCTGGCGCCAAGGTTTCCATCCGCATGAAGCGCCACGCCTTCGGTTTCGGCACGGCGGTCGTCGCCAATACCTTGACCAATCCGGGCGGGGACAATGACCGCTACCAAAAGGAAGTCGAGAGGCTCTTCAACCGGATCGTGTTCGAGAACGACTTGAAATGGGGGCCCTGGGAAGAGGGAGCCTCCAACACGGGTTATTGGCGCAGGCAATACGTGAACAACGCGGTCCAGTGGCTTTCCGACAGGCACATCGACATCCGCGGGCATAATATGGTCTGGGGCACTTGGCGCTATATTCCCGCCGACATTAAAAAATTGGAAGGCGACAAGACGGCGCTGGAAGGGGCGATCGAAAAGCGCATCGCCGACGTGGGCGGGGCCATGGCAGGGAAGGTGGTGGATTGGGACGTGGTGAACGAGTCCGTCCCGGAACACGCCTTGACGGATATTTTCGGCAAGGAGCGGATGGTGACCTGGTACAAGGCCGCCCGCAAGGCCGACCCGAAGGCGCGGCTGTTCCTCAATGACTACCCCAGCCCGGACACGACGGGGCACCTGGACGGCTTCGTGGCGGACATCAAGATGTTGGTGGATAACGGCGCTCCCTTGGGCGGCATCGGATTGCAGGGCCATGTGGGAAGCTCCCCCTGGTCCATCCCGGCGCTCCTCCAGGAAATGGACCGGCTGGGGGCCTTCCAGCTTCCCATCGAGATCACCGAGTATGACACCGACATCAAGGATGAGGCCCTGGACGCCCAGTTCTTCAAGGATTTCCTCACGGCGGTTTTCAGCCACCCGAACGCCCAGGCTTTTTTAATGTGGGGATTCTGGGACGGCGCCCATTGGCACCACAAGGCGCCGATGTTCAACCAGGACTGGACCGAGAAGCTTTCGGGAAAAGCCTATGAGGATCTGGTGTTCCACGACTGGTGGACCAATGCGGACGGGGCCACGGACGGGACTGGTTCCTACCAAACCCGGGGATTCCTGGGGGATTACGAGGTGACGGTGAAATCCGGCGCCAAGACAACCACCCTGAATGCCAAACTGGACAAGGACGGGTTAAAGCTCCCGGTGGTTTTGAAATAAACAAACAAAGGGATTTATTTTTCCCCCTCACCCCTCCCTCTCCTTCCAGGGGAGAGGGAAAAGCTTTAGACTCGGCCTTAAATCCCTCCCCCCTGGAGGGAGAGGGTAGGGTGAGGGGGAATTGAAAAATTCATTGGTTTGTTGCCGTTCGGTTAAGAGTTTCTTTGCGACTTTATCCCTTTTGTTTCTGTATGTTAGAATCCGGTAAAGGACAAGCCGCCATGCCCGACAGTAAATCCTACTTGGAAAAAAGAGTCCATTCGCGGATTCCGGTCAAGATTCCGGTGCAATACCGTTTGGTGGAGGATCCCAAGGAACTGGAAAATTTAAAGGGGCAAACCGCCTTGGCGAAGGATGTCAGCCTGGACGGAATGTTCATTAAAACCGCCAAGAACGCGAAGGTGGGGGACGTGATCCGCCTGGATATCTCGATCCCGGAGAAGTCGAAGCAGCTTTTTGCCTTCGCCGAAGTGGTCTGGGTCAATAAAACGGGGGCAGGCTTAAGGCTGATGCTCATGGCGGTGGAAGACCGGGAAGATTTAAAAGGCTACCTGGACCGCGCCGTTTCCCAGTAACAGAAAAACCCATTTCACCACCAAGACACCAAGGCACAAAGTAAATCCAACAGAGAAAATTAACTTTCGTCGGAATAATGATAAAACCGATTTTTTGATTTTCTTGGTGCCTTGGTGTCTTGGTGGTGAAATTGGGGTTCCTTGTTTTTAAACCCCGAAGTCCAGTTGGTCGGGAGAGCAGGCCTGGCGGAGGCGGGTCATCCAATAAACGACCTCGCCTTTTTTGGAGTTGAGGAGTTCGCTGCCGCCGGGGGCCGTCGCGCCCCTCGAAAGCGACGCTTCCAAGGCGGCCAAGGCGCTTTCGGCCTCATGGAGCCGGCTTGAAAGGAAGGCGATCCGCTTCGCGTACTCCTCCTGGACCATCTGGTTTTTAAGGGCGGCTTGGGCCGCGGCTTTCGACAGGTTGTTCTCGGCGGTCACCATGTGGTCGATGAAGTTCTCCAGGACCTGGATGTCGTCAAGGGGCGCCGTGGACTTCGTATCCGATTGATTTCCCGTGGTATTTTCAATTCGAGTGATTGCCTGCATGATAAATCTCCCTTCAAACCACCTAACGGCGGGGTCGCCGAAAACTTTACCCCCTGGGTTTTTTGCCGGAGTTGGGGTTACACTAAAGGTGGATTTGACGCCGGGTTGAATAGAAGAAGATTATTTCGTAGGGGCTGGCCCCCGTGCCAGCCCGCCGTGGATTTTGACGGTTTTCGCCAAGGGCGGCCGCGGGGGGCGGCCCCAACTGGATTAATCGCCCATCAAAGGATCTGAAATGAAAAACGTCGAATTGAAGGTGGAAGGCAACATTCTTACGATTACGGTGGACCTGACGAAGGAATTCGGACCCTCCTCCTCGGGAAAAACCACTATTGTCGCCTCCACTGAAGGGAACCAATCGCTCCCGAACCGGGACGAGAAGATCGGCTTGAACGTCTACAAGAAGAAG
>CAZUXW010000064.1:1563-10772 GCA_964624625.1 uncultured bacterium | reverse complement strand
CCAATCGCTCCCGAACCGGGACGAGAAGATCGGCTTGAACGTCTACAAGAAGAAGAAGTAAGTATTCTTCGTCCCAGCCATTTGCCGCAAGTAAATGGCGGCGACTGGGTGGCGCCAAGGGGCGAAGGCCATTGGCGCAAGAAGAAGTGAAAAAGGAGATTTAAAAGTGAAGGCTCAAACGAAGTTAACCACGACCCTATTCCTGATGCTCGGTTTGGCCGCAGGCTGCTCCAACCCCTACCATGAGAATTACCTTTCGACCTTGGAGAAGAGGAACAAGGAGGAGCTCTCGAGGATTTTGCCCCCCTCGGGCCCCCCGAAATTGGTGACCTCCAACGACCTGAAGGCCGACTCGCTGCGGATGCGCGAGAACGGCTATTTGCTCGTGGGCCGCGTGACATTCCGCAGCTCGCCCGTTGACGAGGCCCAATCCCTGGACCAGGCCAAAAAAATCGGCGCGGAGGTCGTGCTGGTGAACCACAAATACGTGAACAGCGCGACCGAAAGCGTGCCGATCGAGCAATGGATTCCCGGCCAACAAATCGACCACAACGAAACGACGGTGGTGGATAACGGGTCCGCCACGCCCACGGTCATCCAAAAACAATCCTCCACCACGGTCCAGGGCGAGTTCCGCACGGCTTATGTGGAGCAGAACATGGATTACTACGATTACTCCGCCACCTTCTGGGCCAAGGCCAAGCCCTCGCTCTTTGGGGTGCTGGTGCGGGCGCTCGATGACAAGACCAAGGCCGCGATCGGCTCCAACAAGGGCGTGCTGGTCCGGGCCGTGGTCAAGGATTCGCCGGCCTTTGAGGCGGACATCCTGAGGGATGACGTGATCCTGTCCCTGGGCAACGACATGGTCCGGGATCCGGACCAGTTTTTCGACCTGATGAAAAACCACGAGGGCGAGGAAGTGCCAGTGGGCATTTACCGGTCGGGGAGCAACATGACGGTCAACGTGAAAATAGGACGGGAATGACTTCGCGCAAATAATTTTTTTGAAATAGCGGGGGCCGGCCCCGGGTTCGGCCCGGGTAAATTTTAAAAGGCGGTGGCCGATGAAATTACTGGAAAAGTTCACGGCGGAGACTTACAGCCTGTTAAGGATCGTGGCGGGGTTCATGCTCGCCTTTCACGGGGCCCAGAAATTGTTGGGGCTCTTCGCGGATCCGGCCCACGCGGTCCCGGCCTTTTCGCAAATTTGGTTCGGGGGAATCATCGAGCTGGCCGGCGGCCTGTTGATCTTCGCCGGCTTTCAAACCAGGTTGGCCGCTTTCCTGGCCAGCGGCATGATGGCGGTGGCTTACTTCCAGTTCCATTGGAAGTTCGCCCTGGACTCGAACTTCTTTCCCATCGTCAACCACGGGGAACTAGCGGTCCTCTATTGCTTCGTCTTCCTGCATATCGCCGCCAAGGGCGGGGGCAAATGGGCGGTGGATAAGTAATTCGAACGATCATTATTTTTCGGGAATGGTGGAGGCTGGTTTAGGCCAGCCTTTTTTATTTTGGTTTTGGAGGGGCGGGCTTCCAGGCCTGCCCTTTTTTATTTTACGGTGTCGTAGGGGCAAGGCATGCCTTGCCCCGGGCAGCCGCGGAGGGCTGCCCCTACAGGTTTGAAGCAACGCGAATGGTTGGGGAAAAGGCGGAGGTGGGCTATATCTTGAGGCGGTGCGGCCTCTTACCTTTCTTTGCGCCTGTCCGTCCCCGAGGGGCTGGCCCCGCCGGACTTACGGCGGTCCTTGGAATAAAGCACCAGGTTGTCGTTGATCTTCTTATAGACGTCTTTCGCGTTGGAATCCCAGAACAGCCCCTGGGCGATGGGTTTCAGGTGGATGGGCATGGCCTCAAACATGGACCTCCGGTCCTTCGTCACGGGCTTTTGGGTCCGCCGGCGGTCGTGCATCACGAAGGCCCAGCCGCTGCCCTGCTTTTTAAGGATGTGCTTCTTGACGGGGTCAAAGTAAAAACTTCCCGATAGTTTGAGATAGTCTTTCTCGGCCATGAATTCACCTCTTGGTTCCCGGTCTTGGACGCCCGGGTTGGAATGCCTTCTATTGAAAGGCCCAGGGCCTATTCCGTCAAGCCTTGAATCGGGCCCCCTCCCCGGACTGCATCCCCGAAATGTTCCAACGGGCATTTCCGATCGGATAAACTAGCCCCGACATGATCCTTCCCTTCGCCATTGAGTCGCGGAAATCCTTGGGCCTGCCGGCAGCCCTGATCGGCCTGATCACCGTCAATGTCTGGTTCCATGTTTTTTTCACCGCCGTGGATACCTTTGACTTGATGGGTTACCGGACCTACGTGGAATGGTTCGCCTTCGACCCGGCCCATCCCGCGGTTGCGGGTTTGGTTTTTTCGATGTTCACCCACGCCGGATGGCTGCACTTGTGCGGCAACATGTTTTTTCTCTGGGTCTTTGGATGGGTCCTGGAGGATAAAATCGGATGGAAGAAATTCCTTCTGCTTTATCTTGGCTGCGGCCTCATGGGTTCCTTGATCGAGTGGGCGATGTACCTGGCCGCCAAGGGCCTGGGCGGTCCCACCGACGACTTTCCGGGGATCGGGGCTTCCGGCTGCGTCATGGGAATCACCGGCGTCACCTTGTCCCGGTACTATAATTCGAAGATCCGGATCCTGAACCCCTTTATCGCCCCCCTCATTCTTTGGTTTCTCCTGATTATTTTTTTACCCGAATGGCGGTCGGACATCGCCGGCTACCTCCTGTTTTACCTGCCCTTTTGCTATATCCTGCCCTTGACCGCGCGGAAAATGGTCTACCGGGCCCCCCTTTGGGTCATGGCGGTGTACTATTTCGCGGGTGATTACGCCATGGTATTGAAGGGCATCGACGACGGGGTCAACCATTTAATCCACGCCTTTTGTTTCTTGGCCGGGTTGGGCGCAGGCTGGCTCCTGTATTTGCCCCAGGAAAATTTGGATGAGGCCTTGCTGGACCGGGCCAGGGAAGACGCGCGGAACGGCTTTTACCTGGCGGCGGTCTCCCAATATATCGAATGGCTCGGGCGGCACCCCGGGGACGCGGAGGCCCGCTGCGAGTTGGCGGATTTTTACCTCCACAAGAGCGAGAAGGAACGGTTCTTCAAAAGGGGGGACCGGGAAAAGGCCCTGGCCATGTACCAGTGGGCCATGGAACTTTGGCTGGCACAAGGGCGGGAAATGGACGCGGTGAGGGTGTTCCGCTCGTTAAAAAGCGCCTTTCGGGACGAGGAATACAGACCCCGGCTTTTGGAGGCCATCCAAAATCTCGGGGAAAAGGACAAGAAACTTTCGCTGAAGGCCGCGGACCGCCGGGAAGGATTGGAAGAGGAAGTCCGGCGCCTCTACGCGGAGGCGAATTTCTGGACCGCCAACGCCGCCCTATTGGAATGGTGGAAGTTGGGGGATTTGAGCCAAAGTGATCCCGCTTTCCTGATCCTGGCGGGAGAAATCTTCGGCAGGATCGGGGAGAGGGCGAAGTCCGAGCGAATTTATGAGTTCCTGGCCGAGCACGGCGACGAAATCCAGGCGGCCAGGGCCCTTCACTTCCTGTTCAAGGGCTGGATGGGGACTCCCCGGCAAATCCACCTGAAGGTCGTCTTCCGCCACGCCCTGGAACGCCTGCCGGGTTTGGGGTTGAATCATGAAATCACGGAGCTGAGCGGGAGAATCCAGTAGGCGGCCATGATCTATATAAAATTAGAAATATTCATTTTTACGTTATTCGGGGGGGGAAGATGAGAATTTATAAAGTCATTTGGTTATTGGGTTTGTTCCAATCCCTTGCCCTCCTGCCTTCGGCTTGCACCAAGAGTTATAGCCTGGGTCCCTTGGCCCCGCTTCCACCGACCCCCACTTTTACCAACACGCCTTGCGCCTTTTGCACCCCGACCTTTACCGCCACCGCCACCCCCACGAAGACCGCTACTCCCACCCCGAGCGACACCCCCACCGCCACTCCCACCTATACCACCACCGTGACGGTTCCCATGGGTCTCTATGTGACGGGCCAGTTCGAGGGGATGGGGAAGGGCTTGGGGGCTGCCGCCCTGGCCAACGCCCCCCTCGTGAGTATTTCGGTCAACCATAACGCGGAGACTACCGCCGCGGTCTTTTTTAACACGCCCAACGAGGGGGCCATGCCCCTTTCCTTTTTAGGTTCCACCAACTATGGAACTTATACGGCATCCTCCTACACTTTCCCCCTGCCCCCGCCGGCCTATACCTATATCCCCAACGGGGTTTATTTCGTGACGATGACCACGTCCCTGGGGACAGCCTCCATCACGGTCACCGCGCCGGGGGGGATCCAATTCAGCGCGGACGGCTCGTCCGTCACCTGCGCCTATCCGGGAAATCAAAACGTGGCGGAGGTGGAGAGGGTTTCACCCGGGTTCGCCATTACCTATTACACGCCGACGGGAACCAATGAGGTTACGCCCCTGGTGTTTCCACCCTCGGCCTATTACGCCTCGTCCACTCCCGCGACCTTTGCTTCCATGTACACGGCCGGAACGACGGTCACTTCCTTCGCGGGAACAGCTCCCGCGAGCGGCTATATCGGGGCGCTGGAGATGGATTTGGAAACCTTCACCCGTTAATTTTGGCCGGACGGGCCGCGGGATTTTTTTCTTTTGTTTCGATTTTCTTCGTGAATAGGGGCTTGTTTAACGGTTAAATATTGTCGTTATTTTTGTTCCCAATCATCGATTAAGTGGGACAATAAATGCTCAGATTGAGTCAAAGGGGTATCTATATGAAGAATCCATTCCTCGCCGTTTATGCGGTTTTAGGTTTTATGTTGGTTTCCTTCTCGATTTTGGCCGGCTGCACGGGAAGTTTCACCATGCCCACCGGCGCCGTCGCCACTCCCGTTCCGACGAACACGCCCTGTCCCTATTGCACGCCCACCTTTACCATGACCCCCGCGCCACCGACCCCCACTTTTTCGCCCACGCCCAACGCGACGGTCACGATCCCCATGGGAGTCGTCGTCACGGGGGCCTTTGACGGAAGCGTGATGAACATCTATGGATATTCCATTACCATTACCGCCGGCACCGTTGCCATCTCCTATAACCACGCGGCTTATCCCAGCGCCACGGTCTACCTCAATACGCCCTTGGACGGCTCCATCCTCCTGACCTACCTTACCGACCAGAATCTGGGAACCTATACCATTTCCCAATATTCCTCCGCCACGCAGTTTACCTATGTTCCCAACGGCCTCTATTCACTCTCGGTGAGCGGGGGATTTGGGACGGCTTCCTCCTCCATGAACGCCCCCGGCGGCATCACCTTCAGCGCCAACGGGGCCTCCGTGACCGCCGCCTATCCGGGCAATATTGACCAGGCCCAGGTTTCCGAAAGTTCGCCCACCGCCAGGTCCACTTTCGTCTCCAATCCCGCCGTATCCGTGGGATCACCCTATATTTACCCAGGATCGGCCTTCCCGGATTCACCGGGAACCTATTCGGAAACCTATAGCGTCGGTTTGACCGTGATGAGTTTCACCGGAACCGCCGGCGCCCAAGGCACCTTTGTGGGGAACGAAACCCTTTCCAGCAACTTTACCCGCTAATCCATCACCCGCGGTCCTTCCAGGATCGCGGGGGACGCCTTTGGAAAAAGCCAAGATTTTCCGCGGCCAACCTTAAAACGTTACCCGTTGGTAATTTTTTAAAAACCATACAATTATTGTCCATTTGCCTGTATTATCTCGGCATCCAAAAACCAAACGAGAAGTTTTCTCTTTTTGGGAATTTTTTTCAACGAGAGAGACAGGTATCAATTTGATGGGCGTCGCCAAAAAAAATTTACGAAAACGGGTTAAACGGATACCTCGTTTTTTTTCCTTTAATTCTCCCGCTCCGTTTTTGGGTTTGGCGCTCCTCGCCCTCGCCCTGAACCTGCCCTGCCGCGAAGCCCAGGCCCAGACGGCCACACCCACTTGTGCGGGTTATCAAAGCTCCATTCATTACGATAATTCTTTTTCCTACAGCTCCAACGGTGTTTCCATTTCCGCCGTGACGATCACTTTTAACTCCACCCCGAATAACGTCTCCAACTCGCTTTTGCTGCTCCAAGTTCAAATCGGGGATGACGTGAACAATGTGGCTGGCGCCTCTTATAACGGCACGGCCCTGTCCCTCGACCGCGTGGACACCAGCACCACGACCTTTGACACGCAGGAAATTTGGTACCTGACGAATCCCTCCCCGGGGAGCCACCAGCTGATCGTGAATTTCACCGGCACCTGTACCGTCCACTTGGGTGTTTCCACCTACGACGGGGTGAATCCCACGGACCCGATCGGGGCCGAGGCCTACGCCACGAACGGAAGCGCCTCCTCCCAAACCCTCAACTTCGCGACTTTGGGAGCGAACTCGGTCATCGCCTCCACCTGCGATATTTTCCCCGGAACGGCCGTCATCACCCTGGGCCCGGGACAGACCCAGCGTTGGCTGGACAATGACCATGATTCAACCGAAGGGGACGATAAGGCCACCACGGCCGCCGGCAACTACACCTTGGTTTACAATTTTTCTGCGAAGCAATCCACGGCCATCCAAGCGGTGGAGATCGTCCCTTACCCTTGCGGCTACCTGGCGCCCAGCCATACCCCCACGATCACTCCGACCAGCACCGCGACGAACACCGCGACGAACAGCCCCACCCCGACGAGGACTCCCACCCCCACGAATAGCGCGACGAAAACCGCCACCAACAGCCCCACCAGGACCGCGACCAATACCGCGACCAACAGTCCCACCCAGACCCCCTCCAGGACCGCCACCAACAGTCCGACGGTGACCCCGACCTCCACCCAGACCTCCAGCCCGACCATCACGCCCACTCCCACTATTTCACGGACCGCCACCAACAGCCCCACCGTCACCCAGTCCTTTACCCCCACCAAAACGGCCACGGTCACGCCCACCAGGACCCCCACGAACAGCCCGACGAGGTCGCCCACGCCCACTCCGTCCAATACCGCCACCAACAGCCCAACCCCTACCCCGAGCCGGACCGCGACCAACAGCCCGACCGTGACTCCTTCTTCCACGCCCACCGACACCCAGCCCATCACCGCCACGCCCACCATTTCCCGGACCGCCACCCAAAGCCCGACCAAAACGCCGACCAGGACCGCGACCAACAGCCCCACGGCCACTCCCTCGAGCACTCCCTCCAACAGCCCGACCGTTACGTCCACCGCGACTCCCACCAGGACTCCCACCAACAGCCCGACGAAAACGCCCAGCCCCACACCGACGAACACCGCCTCCGACAGTCCGACTCCAACCCCCTCCTCCACTCCCACCATTACCTCCACCCCGTCCCAGACCCCCACGCTGACGCCCACGAATACCGCCACCATGACCGCGACCGTTACCAATACCTGCATCACGTACCAAAATTCGCTGGTGTACGAGAACACGGGATCCTACAGCTCCAACGGCGTGGCGGTTTCCGCCGTGACCCTCACTTACACGGCCTATTCAACCTATGTGGTCGAGCCCCTGCTGCTGCTGCAGGCCCAGTTCAATAACCAAAGCACCACCATCACCAGCGCGACCTACAACGGGACGCCCTTAAGCAGGATCCGAAGCGACAGCAGCATCATCACGGGGGACTCCCTGACTTCCTGGTACCTGATGAATCCCGCGGCGGGGAGCAACCAGCTGATCGTAAAATTCAGCTCCAGCGCCGCCGTCCATATCGGCATCCTCAGCTACGCGGGGGTTTACGCGGTCCATCCCATCGGGTCCCAGGCCTTTACCTCCAACGGGGCCTCCGCCGCCCAGACCATCGCCATTACCACCAACGCCGATCACAGCGTCATCGCGGACTTGGTGGACGTGGGTTCCTCCTCGACGATCGTGACGCCAGGTTCCAATCAAACCTCCCGGTGGCTGGACAACGACAACCACGTATCCGAGGGGGATGACCAGTTCACGACCATTTCCGGGACCTATGAAATGACCTACGGCCTGTCCACAAGCCAGGGGACGGCGATTGAGGCGGTTGAAATCGTGCCTTTCCCCTGCGGTTGGAACCCTCCCACCTTCACCCCGACCTCCACTCCCACGGACAGCCCGACGAACAACCCCACTTCGACTCCCACGACCACCCCCACCGATACTCCGACGAACAGTCCCAGCGCCACGCCTTCCTGGACGACGACGGATTCCCCCACGCCCACCCCCTCGAATTCACCCAGTGATACCCCCACCCCTACCCCGACCCTCATCTTTACCTCGACGCCGACCGACAGCCCCACGGACACGCCCTCTTCCACCCCCACCGATACTCCCACGGATAGTCCGACCCCTTCGCCCACGGATACCCCCAGCGATTCCCCGACCGCGACCTTGACGGATAGT
The DNA here is from genome assembly GCA_964624625.1 of uncultured bacterium. GTDB lineage: Bacteria > Oederibacteriota > Muellerivitia > Muellerivitales > Muellerivitaceae > PALSA-1180. Next base: position 2,379 of record CAZUXW010000064.1, on the reverse strand, counting down.
CCCACGGATACCGCCACCTTGTCCCCGACGGATACCCCGACCCCTACGGCGACCTTGACCCCGACCGACAGCCCCACGGATACGGCCACGGCAACCGCCACCTTGACCCCGACGGATACCCCGTCCAACAGCCCCACCGAGACCAGCGTCAATACTCCCAGCGATACTCCCACCGCCACGCCGACCTCCACGGCCTCCAACACGCCCACGAACAGCCCGACCTCCACCGCGACCAGCAGCGCGACGGTCACGCCCTCGAATACACCGACCACCACCGCCACCCCAAGCCCCACGAACAGCCCCACGAATAGCGCCACCGCCACGCCCAGCGTCACCCAATCCTTCACGCCGACCTCCACGCCGACCCTTTCGGCGGTTGGCATCGTGGCTTACCCCAATCCCTTCAATCCGGACCAGGCCGTCCGGGGAACTTTGAAGGTCCAAGGCATTCCCGCCGGCGCGACCCTGAACATCTACACGGTTTCAGGCGAGTTGGTGCACAAGGAAACGGCCCAAGGGGGAACGGTGGAATGGAACGGAAGGACGGAGAGCGGTAAAACCGTCGCCTCCGGCACCTACTATTACGTGGTCCGGAACGGCGTCCAGACGATCGCGGTGGGTCCCTTGGTCATTTGGAGGAGTAAATGAAGGACCTTCGCCGCAAATTGACGCAAATCAACGCAGTCCATTCGAAAAAATTTCATCCTCGATCCTTTTTGTTTTTGCGCCGATTCGCGCTGATTTGCGGCATGGTATTTCTTCCGGGATTGGTTTCCGCCGAAGCCGGATACACCAGCGCCAACTTCCTTAAAATCG
>CAZUXW010000064.1:0-1463 GCA_964624625.1 uncultured bacterium | reverse complement strand
CCGGGATTGGTTTCCGCCGAAGCCGGATACACCAGCGCCAACTTCCTTAAAATCGGCATGGGCGCCCGCTCTTCGGCCATGGCGGACAGTTTTACCGCCGTCGCCGACGACGCCACGGCCCTCTATTGGAACCCGGCGGGCCTGGCCCTGGTCAAGGGCACCAGCCTCTCCACCACCCACGGCCAATGGCTCCAGGGCGTCACCAACGATTACATCGTCCTCTCCCATCAATTGGAGGGCAACAGCGTCTTGGGATTGGGATTCGTCAATCAAAGCACCCAGACCTTCAACTCGGCCTTGGAAGACTCGCTGGGAAATTACGCCGGCCAGGGCACGGCGGTCAGCGCTTCCGATTGGGCCTTCTCCGCCGCCTACGGCGACAGGCTGGGCCATTGGATCAAGGAAGATTTTTTACAAAATACCTACGCCGGCCTCAAAGCCACCTTGGTGGGCCAAAACGCCTTGACGTCGGTGGGCAACGCCATTTCCTTCGAGGTCGGCATTCTCCAGGCTTTTCCCGAGCAGCGCGTCACCTTGGGGTTCGACGTTCAAAACGTGGGGACGGCCATCCAGGACCGTTCCCAGCCCGTGTTGTTCAAGGCGGGAGCTTCCTGGTACAGGCCCCACAATTTAACCGAAGGGGACAAGCTGGTCTTGGCCGCCGAATTCGACGTCCAGGATGACACGGGGCCCCATCCCAGTTTCGGGACCGAATATTCCTCGCCCCTCGCCAGGGATTTCAGCGGCGCCCTCCGGGCCGGGGTCCGGCCCACCGATGAGCAATACGGGTTTTCCTTCCTCACTTTCGGCGCGGGGATCGTGAAGAGCTTCAACGGCTTCAACGCCGGACTGGATTACGCCTTCGTGCCTTATGGGGCGATCGGGCCCACCCACCGGTTCACCTTGAACTTGAGCCTGGTCGCGGCGGAAGCCAAACTCACGGCGTTCCTGGAGGGCCCTTCCCATTTTAATTTAGACTCGTTGGTTTCCCTTTCCTTGGGGACCCAGGCGGATGCCGGCGCGGCGGACTGGAACTTGACCCTGGCCGACGCCAAGGGAGCCGCCGTGAAGCGGGTCTCGGGTCAGGGAGCGCCTCCCGCGCGGTTTGATTGGGATGGAAAGAATAACGCGGGCGAAAAAGTCGCTCCAGGTTCCTACGGGGCCCAATTGACGGTGCGGGATGTAACGGGCCAGGTCGCCTCTTCCCGGCCCTTGGCCTTGACCGCCGATCCTTCGGGGGCCCCAGCCGAGTCCCTGGCTCCCGCCGCCAAACCTTCGTCCCTCGAGGAGGGAACGGCGTATATGAAGGACGGGCAATGGGAAAAGGCCCTGGACTTTTTCCAAGGGGAAAGCGCCAAGAATCCCAAGGATCCGGAACCCTACCGCAAGACGATCACCTGCCTGTTTCAATTGGGCCGCCTGGAGGATGCCGAGAAGGTTTCGGAAACCTTGATGAACCTGCG
>CAZUXW010000063.1:0-17545 GCA_964624625.1 uncultured bacterium | reverse complement strand
TGAATTTAACGGATTACCTCAAATTTGATGGTTCGCAAATCGTTCGGAATGGGGACCTATTAAATTTGGATATTATGTTCGGGAAAGCTCAGCCAATAGGTTATTGAGGAAAAACTTTAATGGATAATTTTTCTTTCATATTTTCTACCGGTAATGAATTTCTTTCATTTTACGTCCTGACAATATTACCTTTAATTATTGGAATACTTGTATTGGTAATTATAGTAATGAAAAAAGTAAACGAAAAAATTTCTTGTCCGAAATGCGGTGAAAAATACGGTGCTTATGTTAATCATTGCGGGAAATGCGGTTATAACCGTTTTCATCAATAAGCCCAATTATCGAATTACCTGAAATTTGATGGTTCGCAAATCGTTCGGAATGGGGAGCCAAAAAGGAACTCGTAAATGAATAGAATGGTGAGAATCGTTTTAGCGTTTATCGTTGCCATTGTGTCTTTTTGTGTTTTCGATATCATTTTTGCCTTTTTCAAATTTGATTTTAATACCACATTCGGTTTAATCATTGGTATCGGAACAATGGCAATATGTGGAACACTGGGCTGGATTCTCTATAGAAAACCCCTTAAAAAAAGAGAGACATTGGATTCGGTGTTTTACGCCATTTATTTGGTCCTGGTTATGGTGTTGTTTTGGATTTATATCTTTCGATATTCATGGAGAGTCGAAGCTTTTATCCACAGACACTTTTAAGCGCACTAACTTTTAAGGCTCTGAAATCTCCAAAGTTGATGCGCATGGAAGTTTTCCACAACGGGGATCCATTTTATCGATTTATAAGGAATTTGATGGTTCGCAATTCGTTCGGAATGGGGAGGGATAATTTTGGGAAAAAGGGTTAAGTTTGGTGACGTTATTGAAATACCAACTAACAAGGGTCTCGCATATGCGATTTACACACATCGTCATGTTGACCCGCCTGTTTTCGGACCTTTGCTTAGAGTTTTTGCTGGCTTTCATAAAAAACGTCCCAAGGATTTTAAGGAAATTGTCGCCAACCCCATAAGATTTTCAAAGTTTTTTCCTTTGGTACAAGTAATAAACAGAAAAATATTTGAAGTGGTTGCACACGAGGAGATTCCCAAACATCTGCAAACTTTTCCCAGCTTTAGAAATAACCCTAATACGAAAGCAAAAAGGAATGACGAAGGATGGTGGATTTGGGATGGGAAGAAAGAATGGAAAGTCGGTTATCTATCAAACGATCAAAAACTATATCCAAAACATAGCATTGTTAATGATACCGCTCTAAGAGAAATGATTGAAGGCAAGTGGGGGCCGGACGATGAGCTTTAACTTCGAAAAACCTCAAATTTGATGGTTCGCAAATCGCACGGAATGGGGACCTATTTAGTTTAGTTGCCAAACAACAAGAAAATAAGGTGACAATGAAAAAAATAGAACCCGCCGAGTTAAGCGAAATAAAACCTCCGTTTACTATTCGTCAGACTCAGTTTTTGAGAATATTCGTTCCGTTGATTTTCAGTTTTTTCGTGGCATTGTTTGTTTATATTTATTTTCGAGATGGAAAAAATAATGGTTTAATAATTTTCGCTTGCGTTGGCTTAATTTTTTATATGTGGATTTATCATTTGCGGGGTTTTATTCAAGTAAGCGACGAAGATATTTTGTTTTTCCGTTCCTACAATATTTTTGCCGCTCCTCATCAGGTTTTCTTTAGGAATATAAGATTTGTTAAAATGGAATTGAAACAAAACTTTTTTAACAACGGTCTTCGTTTTAATTTTTATTTGTTTATTTATGAAAAAGAAAAAGAGCAACCGTTTCGGACTTTATTTAACGGATTTAGTAAAAAAGACCAAGGGGCACTGATTCGATTAATCTCGGAGAAAGCTTTTTCGGCCGAATTTGACGAAACAACGGAAAACATGAAAAAAGGGATTTCCCCGTACCCCAATTACCCCTTTTAACTGAATCGACGAGAAGTATCGTTAATGTTATAGAACTCAAAACCTAGTATTCGCTCTTGTTAGATATGGTTGGACCACTATTATCGAATTACCTGGAATTTGATGGTTCGCAAATCGTTCGGAATGGGGAACCATATATAAGTTGTTTAAATAAGGAATGTGAATGCGAATTTCATTTTCAGACCGCAAAACCGGTTGGGTTCTGCTAATAGCAGGATTCATCCTATCCGGATTTTTCTCTTTTGACCTCTATGATAATTTCAAATATTTGCAAAGAGCTGTCGAAGGTTTTGGAAAAATTGTTTCAATTGAACCAATAGATGCGGGGGGCAGAAAAATCCAAAGCCTTGTAGAGGTTCAATTTTTAACGAGAGATTCTCGGCTTTATGATGTAAAGCTTCCAGACTTCGTTTTTGATCAATTTTCATATAGGCGACTTCCAAGTGTGGGGCAGCTTGTCACTTTTTTGTATGACCCAAACAATCCCAAAGAAGTAAGGTCTCTCCAAGTTTCCGATCAATACCCTGGGTCCGATATCTTTTTTATTATGGTGGGCATTATCCCAATATTTTTCGGACTTCGAATCCTGAAAAAAGCCACAAATGGTATTTATTAACGAATTACTTCAAATTTGATGGTTCGCAAATTCCCCCTCCGATAAAGCTATGGGGGACAAGCTGTTCGGAATGTTGACCCGTAATGAACAAGAAGGAGACAGACCGTGAAACCAGAATTTGAAATAGGGCCAGCGTCGGAGTCCGACCTGGACTCGGCCCAGCCTCTCAGAAGCCTTTTCCGAATGGCCCGGAGGCAGCGCGGGCTATTCATCAGCATCCTGGTCCTGGCCGGCTTTTCCAGCCTCCTGATGCTCCTGCAACCGATTCTTTACCGGGAGGCGGTCAACGATGTCGCCGGCGTTTTCGTGGGGAACAACCAGACCGAAGGTTCTGTTGAAAAGATCGAAGACTCTTTATTCAAGACATGGACATCCAAGAAACCCCATACCCACACCACGGTAGCGCACCGCACCCCCAAACAAGCGATGGCCACATTGATAGTGGTCGTGGTGCTCCTTTTGTTGATTTCTTTGCTGGCATCTTTCACCTCGGCTTGGGCGGACATCAAAACCAGTCGTGCCGGCCACGGAATGGAAAGATCGGTCATCCTCGCGGCGTTCAGTAAGGCGCTTCGACTGCCTTTAAGCCGGGATAGTTTGGAAAGATCCTCGTTTTTAGCCAAGCAGGTGGATCAGGTCGACCAGGTGGAACCAGTCGTCAATATGCTCGCCTTGAGGGCGGGCCCTGAGGCCATCCGGTTGGTGGGAATACTGGCGATCATGCTTTACCAAAGCCCCCTGCTGGCGGCCCTAGCCCTGGCCCCCTTGCCTTTTTACGCCTGGGTCGCGGTGGCTTCCACTCGGCGTCTTGGAGTTAATCTAGAAGCCTACTATCAGCAATGGCAATCCATCTCGGGAAGAATCTCCGAGACCCTGTCAGGATTAAAAACAGTCCGGGCCAGCGGGGCTTCAACCCGTGAATTGGCGGCCCTAGGACGGGAAACCTACACCGCCTATGCTGGCGCCGTGAAAAGGAATCGCTTGGGCGCCTGGACTCTTTTTGGCCAGGAATTTTTGGTCCAAGTCAGTAAAGCCTTGGTATTGGTGGTAGGAGGGTGGAAGGCCTTTGAGAAACAGTTAACCCCAGGCGACGTGGTCATGTTGGTGGCTTATATCGACCAAGTCTATGACCCCTTGGATTCGCTTTCCGGGATGGGTGTCGTGATTCAGGATCGTGTCGGTTCTTTTCGGCGGGGCCTACGGCTGGCCGGCCGAAAACCGGAAAGTTTTGGAAAGGATTCCTTGAAACCAGGTCCAGGCCTGGTCCTCATTAAAGATTTAGACTATAAATATTCCCGCGGTTCAAGAGTGCTTCATAAGGTGAACTTCACCCTGCTTCCCGGAAAGGTGAACGCGCTGGTGGGGCCCTCCGGTTCAGGAAAAAGTACGTTAGCCGAGTTAATCCTGGGTCTTAGGCCCTTGTCACGGGGGAGTATCCTTTTGGATGGCCAGAGCGTCCATGATTTGGCGGAGGAAGATTTGCGCAAGTCGACGGCCCTGGTCTCGGCAGACGGGGTGTTGTTTAGCGCTACCTTGAAACAGAATCTTCTTTACCAGGCGCCCCTTGCGGGGGAACGCCAGGCTTGGGAAGCTTTAACCGCAGCAGGCTTAGCGGAAGTCGTCCGGCGTTTGCCCCAGGGCTTAAACACCTTCCTAGTCGATGGGCACGGACCCTTGTCACTGGGAGAACGACAGCGCCTCCAGATTGCCCGCGCGTTGCTGGTGAAGCCACGGCTCCTGGTGTTGGATGAGGCTACGGCTAATCTCGACAAAACCAATGAAGACAGAATATTGAGGATGCTAAAAAAACTGAGGGATCGTTGCACAGTCCTCGCCTTGACCCATCACCCGGCCCTGGCCCGCGGCGCCGATCAGGTGATGGTGCTGGTCAAGGGAAGGATTCAAGCCGTTGGGACGCCGCGAAAAGTCGCCCAAAGCAACGCATATTTTCGGCACATGGTGAAAATTTGAGTCGAAATTTTTGACGGTAAAAAGGAAAACACAAAAAAGTTCGCTCAATTGAAAAGACGAGAATCAATAGGTAATTGCATTTAAAAGATCACCGCTTTACGGTTCGGGGAACTCATCAGAAACTCGTTCGGAATGGGCCCCTGTTCGAAAAAGGAAATAATTATTTCTAAAATAATCCCGGTTTTGATGAGTATGGTTTCCCCCTTTTTCACGAGGGAATCTCCTCGAAAAAACCTGAGTTTATTTGTGCAGGAATCAAGTTAAGGGGAATCATATGAAACGGCTCAATCCAATCATTATGCTTTTGTCGCTATTCATTCTTCCTGTTCAGGCCTATTCCCAAGATCTCAACCCCAAAGTAAAAGATTTTCTAAACCATTTGAACCAGTTTTACTATTGCGGTTCCCATGAGGGTTTATCCGGTTTTAAGTGCGATGTTACCGCGACTCTCTCGGGCAACCTTCCCGGATTAATGTTGCCGGGCCAATATTCCCCCAATTATCTTTTTCATCTCAGTTACCTGGGCGCGGGGTTGGAAACCGTGATGACCTCCGCCATGGGCGAACCCGATTCGCCGCAAACGGCAAAAAAAGTCAAGCTCATCGGCACTGTTTCGGATGGATTCATCAAGATTTGGGGGGGCCTTACGTTGAATCCCCTTTTTGCGACGGAGTCGGCCAAAGCCGATTATAGGGTCGATCAAAACGAAGCCCATGGCTTCGCCGTCACGGGGGGAAAACCAGGAAAAAGTATTTCCCTTATATTTGACAAGGCGGCCTTGGCTCATAAGGCAATCATTAATGCCGTGAATCAAACAATAGAAATGGATCTCGGTTACGAACCCACGCCCAAGGGATTTATGTTAAAAAAATTGGGATTCGGAGCAGGCGAAGGACAAAACCAGATTACTTTCAACGTCCAAATGGATTACCAGACAATCCAGGGCTTCCAACTTCCCTCCAATTTTACATTAACCGCAACAGGACCCAAAGGGCAGTTTCAAATCACCTATCAATTTTCCAACTACCATATCCTTGGCAGAGCTGGCGGGCAAACGGGTCTAACGGAAAACGACACAAGGATTGTCCCGAGTCAATCCGAGGAACCCGGAAGCAAACATTTTTTATGGCGTGTTCAATCCTCGACAGCGACGGTCTATCTTCTCGGGTCCATCCACGTCAGACCCGATGAGCCATTGCAGGTACCGGAAATCATTGAACAATGTTTTAATTCCTCAAACTATGTCGGATTTGAAATTGACCTGTCGAAAATGGACGAGATCAAGAAAGAGATATTAGCTTATTACAAGGAACACGACCTCTACCCGGCGGACGACAACCTCAAAAATCACCTCACCCCGGCGGAATGGGAAAAAGTCAAAGGCCTCCTCTCGCGCTATGGCATGGCGGAGGAAACGGCAATTCGATGTAAACCGGTTCTTCTGGCCGAGGCTTTGGACGAACTTATGCTCACAAACCAAGATTATGTCGGCCGGCAAGGAATCGATGAGATTTTTTATCGAAAAGCCCAGGCGGTCCACAAACCTGTTTTCGCCATGGAATATTGGATGGAACAAGTTCAGCCCGTGGAAGAACTCACTGAGCGGGAACAAATTCAATATTTATTTCTTTCCGTCAAAGAAGGGTATGAAAACGAAGACATTGTCAAAAAAGCCATTGGGTTATGGGAAGCCGGGGACGACAAAGGGATTGCATCTTTGGAAAACACCGAGCGCGAACCGTTGGAATTGGCCCTGAATGAAAAGATGATCAAGGGGAGGAACGCTAAATGGATGTTTCAAATGGATCGGATGCTCAAGACGAACGCGACCTATTTCGTCGTCGTGGGTTCGGCCCATTTGGTGGGTCCCAACGGCTTGCCCAATTTGTTAAAATCAAAGGGATATAACGTTGACCAACTCTAAAAACAACTTCCATCTTGCGGATAAAAGTTGGGTCCACCGCAGAGCCTTCGCTTATTCAGAGAATCAAAAGAACGGAGATCGATAATGGATCAAGTCATTCTAGAGTCGTGGCACGACTTTTTCTTGGGAGTGAGCGGAGGAGCGGCCGCCCTGACGGGTCTCGGTTTCGTCGCGATGTCGATCCACCTCAAGGCCATCCTCGACCGTCCGGTCTTGATGAACCGGGCCAAAGGGGTCCTGACGAATTTAACGGCGGTCTTCGTGCGTTGCTCCTTGGCCTTGATGGGGGGCCAGAGTTATCAAGCGGTGGCTATCGAGCTGTTCCTGATCTGCGCTATCGCCGTGACCTTGGGAGCCGTTAACTTCCTGAGGGTGATCAAGGCCCCGGGACCAGTGCCACGGTCCAGCCTCTACCGCTTTTTGGGCGGGCTCCTCTGTTTCTTGGTCGAAATGGCCGGCGCCGCCGTCCTTTTTAATGGTTCACCCTGGGGCTTGTACCTGGCGGCGAGCGCAATGGTGGCTAGTTTCTATTTCATCGTCTCAGGCGCCTGGCTGCTGTTAATTGGGGTGACCCACGACGAAGAAACCCGCCGCCAAGGAAGGCGTCGATAAACCGAAATGATGGGGGGTGGCCTGTTTCTCTTTCAGAGCTTTTTCAACCACCAAACATTCTCTTGGGCCGGGACTTTTCCCCTCAACCCGCCTGGGACATTTATGCTGATGAGGGGATTTAGCCCATACCTATCTTTATAATGTCGTTCGACTTCCTCGTTGCTGATTGAAAAAGGGGGACCCGCGGCCAGGTTCTGGTCATACTCATAGCAAATGAGCAACTGCGGCGCATTTTCCGTTATCTCCCTCAAATGGGCCGTGTAACGGCGACGCGTTTCTTCGGGCAAGGCTACTAACGCCGCCCTGTCATAGATCGCGTCAACAGGGCCAAGGGTCTTTCGCGACAACGCGAAAATATCACCCACGAAGATGTCGATGTTTTCCGCGCTGTAGTGATCTACTTCGCCTGCCTTTGATAGGGTTGGCTCCATCCCCAGTTCCTTAAATAATTGTTGGATGGCTATTTTGCTTAATTCGGCGCCAGCCACACGGTATCCATTGGAAAGCAGCCAATGAATATCGAGCGTTTTACCGCAAAGGGGCAAAAACACACGGCTGCCCTCCTCTAAAGAAAGCCGGTCGAAATATTGAACCAGCAGTTGGTTGGCTTCCCTTTCGTGGAAAGCGATTTCGTTTTTTTCCCACTTTTGGTGCCAAAAGCTCGGTTCCATGATTTTAACTCCCTCGGAAACCGCCTTACCTGAACCCTTTTTCCAGCGGCTTTTAAATCGACACTTTCGGTATCATATTACTTAATCCCAGTCGGTGTAAGAGGAGCCCCTCTGTCGCGGATTCGATGGACTTCCCCCTCTGGGTCGCCTGGTCGGATATCCGGCAAACCGCTCCGGTGTTCCCACAACCACAACGCGCTGAAAAGAATAATTTAAAAGGAGTGAAATTGGACCGACTCACCCTTTTCGGATTATTCGCCGTTTCCGCCATGATGCTTTGCTACACCTTTGAGCGGCGCAGTCCCTGGTTTATACTAGGTTTCGCCGCCTCCTGCGCCCTTGGTTCGATCTATGGTTTTTTGCAGGGGGCCTGGCCCTTTGGATTGGTCGAAGGCGTCTGGTCGGTCATCGCATTTAGCCGATGGTTAAAAACAAAGAAAGAAACCCATGAGCCCTAAACCCGCCCCTCAAAAAAAGACGTCCGCGGCCCCCCGCGGGAATAAACCGCCCTCCCCTAAATGGGTCTGGATAGGACTGGCGGTGTTGGGGCTGTTGTTCGGCGTGGCGGGGTTTTGGGAAAATTTCAAAACCACCCTCTCCCAAACCAGCCTGGGTGAATCGGGATTTACCCCCGCGAAAGCCTATCCCTCCCTCCGCGTCGACAACGGTATTCCCTATGTGGCTTTCATGGACCGCGCCGAGGGCAACAGGGCCACGGTCATGAAATTAACGGAAGGCCAGTGGGAGCCCGTGGGAAGTCCCGGCTTTACCGCCGGGTCGGCCAATCCCTCCCTCTATATCAACGGCGGAACACCCTACGTGATTTACGGCGATTCCTCCAAAGGCGATGGCGGGGAAAATATTAACGTCATGAAATTCGACGGCATCAAGTGGGTTCCGGCGGTCGAGAACGGCTATTCCGCCAGGTCAACCGATTGGACAAGTACCTTCCTATACGAGGGCAAACCTTACCTGGTTTATTCGGACAAAGACCGATCCGGCAAGGCCGATCTGATGACCTACGAGAAGGGCCGTTGGATCCCCGTGGGAACCACGGGCTTTACGCCAGGGCGGGCGGCGGGCGCCTCCGTCTTCGTGGACAACGGCACTCCCTATGTCGCCTTCTCGGATAGCGCCCAATTTAATAAGGCCACGGTGATGAAATACGACGGCCGTTCCTGGGTCACGGTGGGGCCCGCCGGCTTCACCTTGAGTTATGTCAGCGGCATCAAATTATTCGTGTCGAACGGGACGCCTTACGTGGCTTACGGGGACGGCGGAAACGTGGGCAAAGCCACCGTGAGAAAGTTTGTCGGAGGAAATTGGGTATTGGTGGGCCAGGCCGGTTTTACCCCGTCCCCTCCTTCCCTGCTCTCGCTGATCGTGGAAGCAGGAACGCCCTACGTGGCTTACGGCCGGAGCGGAGGGCCTGAAACCAAAGCCGCCGTGATGAAATTCAACGGGACCGACTGGGTGCCGGCGGGGGCCCTGGGAGAGGCGGCCCAAAAATCCGCTTACTTGAGCCTTTCGGTGGACAAGGGGATTCCCTATGTGGCTTATCCGGACGAGTCCCGCGGCGGAAGGGCCTCGGTGGTGGCCTTGAGGTAGTTCGGCCGCCTTTTCCCCGCCGTCAAGGAACGGGTTTTTCGTTCCTTGGGACAAGGGGGATTTTTAAAAATGACCCTCGGCCGATCTTTATTCCGTTTATCCGCGGCGGCCGTCGGGAAACCGGATCGAGGGAAAAGAAAACGACATCAAGGGAAACGGCTAAAAAAATAGGCCGGAGCCTTGCCAGGTCCGGCCTTTCGTTCCAAATTCCAACAGAGTCGATTTAAACTTAAGTTTCGATCGCCCCCCTTAGGAGATAATTTAAACTTCCCGCCGCCTCAGAACCCCCGAACCAAAGTCCACGGGATTCCACCTGGCTTTCATTGTAAGGTTGTCCCGAAAATGGGAATATGAGGCAGATCATAATTTGGACCCATGTCAACTGGAGCCTGATGAAATGAACCGCCATTTCCGAAAACAGATCCCACCGTTCCTTTTGCCGGTTGTTTTTTTGACGGCAATCTTATCCCAACCGACATTGGCCCAATTCCCCATCCAATCCCCGCCCAATCACGCGGTCCTGCTCCCATCCTCCCACTACAGCAAAACGGGCTGGGGAATCAGCCGAAAAGAATCTTTACTCTCGCGGCCCTTATCCCCTTCCCAACTAGAAGCGGTCGAGGAAACAAAAAAACTCCTGCCAAAAAATGACAACGATGTCAAAAGCATCGAGGTTCACCAAACACAAACCGGGATGTGGATTTCCATCACTACTGCCGACTACCCCCGTTATGAATTTTACAAAGCAAAAAATAAAAAGCCGGTTATATTTTTCCATCAAGAATGCCGCGGAATCGATGTCATTCCCGGGAACAGGGGGGAGCTCTTAGTCGTTAACGACTGTCCTGCCGTTATTGGATCACAAGTGATGATGGCTGACCTTAAAACCGGGAAGCTGTGGAAAATTGACGGTTTAGCGGAAAAAAATTATCAACAAAAACATCGCGTGAATAAAGGCGGCCGGAGGAAGGGGCCTCAACTTTTTTTCGCCGTTGGAATTTCACCGGATGACCGAAAAGTCCTCATTCAATCCATGGACATGGAATATGGCGTTCCGAACCATGAATATAAACCATGGTTTTACGTTGTCGACGCGATTTCAGGAAAAATCCTTGAAGTCCATGAGTCGGCCCAAGAATCATTCGCGCTTTATAATAAAGATTGGAAAAACGGGCTTTAAATTTTCGACTGATTAAAAGGCGGAAAAAATGAAAAAAACAAAACTCTCGAGTAAACCGTCCCAGGTGGTTGTTTGCGCCGTTGACATGAAATCCAAAGAGCGGATCGCCGAGACTTTTCCGGTTATCCATCACCTGCGCCCCCACCTGATTAAAAAGGAATACGTCGGTTTGGTCCAAAAGATGGCCAAGCAGGGCTTTCTCCAGGCCGTGGTCAAAGCCGATGGAGTCATCACCAGCGTCGCCGGCTACCGTTTTTCCCAAAATTTACCTTGGGGGAAATTCCTTTATGTGGACGATCTCGTGACCGATCCGGACTGCCGTTCCAAGGGGCACGGAAAATTATTGCTGAATTGGCTGATCCAAGAAGCCAAAAAGAAACATTGCGATCAATTCCACTTGGACTCGGGTTCCCACCGGGTGGACGCGCATCGTTTTTATCTTCGGGAACGTTTGAGTATCACGGGCTTCCATTTCGCGAAAAAACTGGACTGACCAAAGGCGGCGATTTGAACCAAAACGAATCTTTTTACGTTTCCGACCTGGACGGCACGCTCTTGACCGCCGAAGGGAAATTGTCCGATTATTCCCGCAAGACGCTGAAACGCCTGTTGAACAAGGGCCTCCGATTTACCGTGGCCAGCGCCAGAAGCCTGGTTTCCATCCGGGAAATTTTAGGGGACCTGCCCTTGACCCTGCCCATCATCGAGTTCAACGGCGCCTACGTCTCCGATTACCAAACCGGCAGGCACCAATGCACCCATTCGATCGGCTCCGACATCATGGAAAGCCTTTTAAAATCCATCGCCGACCACCGCCAGATTCCCTTCGTCTCGGCCTTTGACGGGGAAAGGGACCGCCTCTATTACCAAAGAATCCAGAATGTGGGCATGGCCTATTACTTGAAGGAGCGAACGGAAAAAAAGGACCCCAGGCTCCAGGCGGTGGAGCGGTTCGACTCCGTCCGGAACCAGGCAATCGTGTGCCTGACCATTATCGGCCTGCCAAAGGAATTGAAGCCCCTGGAAGAATCCATTCAGGCAAGCCACGGCGCGAGGGTGGAGACCCATTTATACGAGGACAGTTATTGCCGGGGCTGGTATTGGCTGACGGTGCATGATCACCGCGCCACCAAGGACCAGGCAATCCGGGTCCTCCAGGAGCAGTATGGTTTCGGGGACAAGGACTTAGTCGTGTTTGGGGACCACCGGAACGACCTTAAAATGTTTAAGATCGCCGGCCGAAGCCTGGCGGTGGAAAACGCCCTGCCCGAGTTGAAAGGCCTTGCCCACCAGGTCATCGGGGCCAATGGGAGCGACAGCGTCGTCCGTTTCATCGAGAAAGACTGGGAAAAGGGCCGGGAAATTTCCGGCAAGCCTTGAAAAGACGATGCGGAAGTAACAAAATCCATCATTACTTTTTAAGGCCTTTACCTTAAACCACTTCGAGTCCGCCTATGGAAATGTTGATCTGGAAAAATTTCAACCTCTATGTCCCCGGCACCTTTAAGTTCGAGAATTACTTCCTGCCCAGGATTCAAAACCCCACCTTGGAGTATTTCGTCGTGAACGCCCGCCGCTATGGGATCCAGCGCAAAGGCAACAACCACCTGGTGGTCTTCCTGGATTTCTGCCTGATTAAACCGCCGGGCCAATTCATTGAAACCGACGAAACCGAAACGGGGGTCTATAACCTGAAAACCCCTGCCACCCTCGAGATGTTCAACCGGCTGTTTATCCGGGAAAAGGATGTTTCCGTTTACTCCGTGTCGTTCCACTCCCGAATGTCGGCCATCGCGTGGAAATTACTGATCGACATCGCGGACGACGATAAAATCATGATCGAGGATGACAGCGGCAATTTCGTGGGCGGGCCCCAATGCGCCAGGGACTTAAAGCACCTATTCGGACAGGGCTGAAAGCCTCCCCTATTGGACGATGACCTGGCCCGTCATCCCCGTGCAGGAAACGCAGGAGGCCGTACCGCAGGCGGGAGCGTGGATGCTGCAATGGAAGCTGAAGGTTCCCACCGAGGGAAAAGTGATGGTTTGGGGCCAGGAAGAGTAATTCTGGGCGCAGGTTCCGCTCCCATTATCGATATAAAGCGTGTGGGTTCCGCCGCCCAGGACAAAGGTAACGGCATTCCCGTGCGTGATGGTGACCGCCGCGGGGCTGAAAGTATTGCCGCTCGTCGCGGTGACCGTTCCCGGCGCCGGAGTTCCTCCCGCAGGGGCGGCTGGGGCCGATGGGCTATCGCCGCAAGCCAGCGGCTGCAAAACCAGCAGCCCTAATCCGGCGCTGAACAATAGTGAAAATATATTTTTCATCTCGAGTCCCCCTTTTAAAAAGCCTGCGACTCAATAGTCTCCCTGAATCCGCTAAAATTCAATGGACCTTTCCCTTTTGAACGGCTCCTTTAAAGGTTTTCCAGCGGATTTCCCCATAAAAAAAGATCGCTGGATGGCCCAGCCAAGGAAAAGGGGTAAAATGATCCAAACTGAACCTGTGAAAGGCCGCTCCCGCCATGAAATTTTCAACCATTAAAAACCAAAAGGGTTTTGGATTTTGGGACATTGTTTTTTGGGTTTGCCTGGTTTCGTCCGGGATTTGGGTCTATCACCAATATCTCTCCCACCCGGACGGGCTCAACCCCAGGCCGGCCGACCATAGCGCCTATGAGGATAAGAAGTGATTTAAATCAGCGCCGGATAGTCCGTGTAGCCCTTTACCCCGCCGCCATAAAAGGTCGCGGGGTCCGCGGCGTTGAGCGGCGCCTTTTTCCGGAATCGCTCCACCAGGTCGGGGTTGGCCAGGAAGAGGGTTCCGAAGGACACCAGGTCCGCTCCCCCCTTTTCAATCATCTCATTTCCCGACTTCGCATCGTATCCCCCGTTGACGATATAGGCCTGCTGGAATATTTTTCGTAAGGCCGGCGTCAGCAAACTCGTGCCTGGCGCCGGTTTTCGGGGACCCGAGACTCCTTCCACGATTTCCAAAAAACCGAGTTTGCGGCGGTTCAATTCATGGGCCAGGTAGGCGAATGTTTTCGGCGGGTTGGAATCGGACATGGAATAGTGGTCGAAATAGGGCGAGACCCGGTACCCCACCCTTTCCGGGCCCCAGACCCCGACTACCGCGTCCACGACTTCCAGCGGAAAACGGGCCCGGTTTTCCAAACTGCCTCCATAGGGATCGGACCGGCGGTTGGATCCGTCCTTGAGGAATTGGTCCAACAGGTAGCCGTTGGCGCCGTGGATTTCCACGCCGTCGAATCCCGCGTTCTTGGCCTTGACCGCGCCCAGCCGGAACTGCTCCACGACCCCCGGAATCTCCCCCGTCTCCAGGGCGCGGGGCGTTTCGATTGGCTTTTTTCCCAAGGGCGTGAAAAGCGATCCCTCCACCGGGAGGGCGGAAGGCGCCACCGGCAGCTCCCCCTGGTGGAAATCGGGATGGGATACCCGGCCCACGTGCCAAAGCTGGAGGTAAATCCTCCCCCCGGCCTGATGAACCGCCTCGGTAATCTTGACCCACCCGGCGGCTTGTTCCTCGGTGTGGATGCCGGGCGTGTTGGGATAGCCCTGGCCCAGGGGAGCCACCTGGGTGGCCTCGGTGATGATCAGCCCCGCGCCGGCCCTTTGGGTGTAATAGGTCACGGCCAGTGGATTGGGCACGTTGGCCCCGACGGCCCTGCAGCGGGTGAGGGGCGACATGACCATGCGGTTCTTCAGTTCGAGGCCGCCTAAGTTAAACGGGGAAAAAAGGTCCAAGAAAGTTTCCTTTGAGTTTTTTAACAGAGATTGATCTTAGAAAGAGGCTGGATTTAAAGCAAGGCGCCACCGGAATAATCGGCGACCCAACCGGAACCAGGAAAAAAGCCAATTTAGCCACAGATGAACACAGATCAACACGGATAGCGAAAATCTAATTAAAAATCCTCTTAATGTTTCAATCTGTGTTAATCCGTGTTCATCTGTGGCCCAAGAGTTCTTCTTGTCGTTATGGCTTAAGCTAATACCTGTTGAAGCTCGCCGGCTAGTTTGGACTTGGGGACGGCTCCCAGGATCTGCTGGACCACTTCCCCGTTCTTGAAAAGCAGAAAGGTGGGCATTCCGCGCACCTGGTATTGGCTGGTGACCTGCTCGTTTTCGTCCACATTCAATTTGGTGATCTTGACCCGGCCCTCATACTCCTTAGCCAATTCCTCCAAGGCGGGGTTCATCATCCGGCAGGGGCCGCACCATTCGGCCCAAAAATCCACCAGTACGGGGATTTTGGAATCCAGCACGTCCCTTTTAAAATTACCATCGCTCGTATGGCCCAAGGTTTCCATGATGTTCTCCCCCATGATTTAGCGTCAATGCCTCGAAGGGGAATTTAAGTGATGTCCGGATGGAGTTCAAGGACCCCTGGATTAAATATTCAAATTCAGGACGGACATGAGCCAAGCCGGCTCACCGGGACCCTTGAGCCGGAATGCGGTCCCCTGGATGAGCCAAGGATGGAAGTGTGGCTTATTAAAGTAATTCCCCCGCCCCTTGCGGGAAACGGGCGCTATTCCATTTGCCCATTGGGGTCCTAGGGGCGCAAACCCCCTGAATGGTTTACGGGGGTTCCATAGGGTCTTTTCCCTACGAGCGATAGCAGGGCAGGGTGAGGGGCGCCTGATCTCCGGTCGTTACTTTTCGTTCCGTTTCAGCAGGCCTTTACCCCAGATCCAAAGGGGCTCGCTGACGATGAAGAGGATGAAGGCTCCGGCGTACATTAATTTTTTCTCCCAGTTTTCCAAGCCAGGAAGGACCACCGTCAGGGTCCCGGTCAAGACGACCAACGCGACCCCGGAGCCATAGGCGTAAAGCGTTTCTTTCTCATTGAGTTCCATGGAATCTCCCGGAGGGTTGGTTTACTTCGGCAAAACCGCGCCGGAGGACCCGTCGCCCTTGCGCATGGCGGCGGAATAGATCTCATCGCTTCCGGGAACCTTGGCGGTGCTGAGATATTGGTAGGCGTCATAAACGGGCTTGACCGGTTTTTCCTTGTAGCATTGGATGATGATCCGGACGCCGGGGGTAATGCTGGAAGGGTTCTTGGGATCGCCCCAAGCCTTGCCCCTTTTGGTCAGGTCATAGGCCTGGAGGGGAAGAAAATAACGGTAGCCCGTTTCGTAGGCCAGCTCCGCGGCGCGGTAATAAGCGGCGTACTTGGCGTAGGCGAGGTTGCGGTCCTCGGTCACGAAATCAATTTGGAAGGAGCCGGGGTTGTCCAAGGCCTTGTCGTAATAGCCGGGATAGCCCTGGTCGGCCGCCTTCTGGTAGGCCAGCGAGCTGGCGCAGCCGCCGGAAAGGAGCAGGGAGGTCAAGAGGAGCGCGGAGTTGAGTTTCGAGGATAAATATTTCATGGTTTACTTCTCCAAAATATGAAATCGAAATACAAAAATCAACGATTCAAATCAGACGCCTATCATAACCAGAAAACTTGGAAAGTGTCCTTTCACTTGCAGGAATTCTCCAAAGGTTTTATCGTCAAACGGCTTTATTTAAATACCCTCCCGACTTCATCGAAAAATTATTTTTGACAGAGAAAAAGAACATGCCCGCCCCGGCCCTCGCGGATCAGTCTCTGCCGCAGGATCTGGAAGCCGGCTTTTTTTAGCCATTTTCGGTAAGTGCCTTGATCCGCGTGGCTCCAAAACATTTCGGCGCCGAACCAATTTTTCTCCCGGCCCGTCCAGCGGCCCCAACCCAGGGTTGCCTCAAAGAGCCCGCCTGGCTTCAACCATCGGTAAATCCTTTTGATCAGCGGCCGTTGTTCCCGAAGAGGCAGGTGAATGATGGCGTAATAGCTGAGGATGGCGTCAAAGGTGGAGGGTTGAAATTTCAGACGGCTCATGTCCTCCCGGCGGAACTTGGCCCTGGGCACCAGCTTTTTTGCCCTTTGAATTTGAACGTCGGAAATATCCACGCCCAGATAATCCTGTTGAGCGGCAAAAAACTTCGCGACCGGGATCCCCATCCCGCATCCCAGCTCAAGAACACGGCTCCCCTTATTTAAACGCCGATCAACTTCCCGAAGCCAAGGCAACATCTTTTTTGCGTCCGGTCCCTTGCCCTGGTCAGTTCTGTAACGCCTTGAGATCCGGTTATATCCCTGGCGCACGGTTTGTTTGTAAACAGGCATGATGTTATCCTTTGTGATTCCAGGCCCACTTTACCGATTTCAATCAAACTATTTACGTTTTCTATACATCTTACACGCCTCTCTTAACGGCAGCTTAACGGGCTCTTGCCGTATATTCCATGAAGGAAAACATGGACCTCAATGGGGATATGCCTGGTTTTGAATTGAAGGCTTTGAAGCGGAGGTGTTTATGCGGTGGAGAATCAAGATAAACCAAGGACCTCAAATCGGGGACTTGCGGATTCAAAAATCCTTTGCCCTTTTCCCGGTTAAGATCGGGGGATTCCGGGTATGGCTGGAAAAATACTACCAAGTCGAGAAATGCTTCCACATCAACGGCGGTTATTTGGGCGCCAGGTGGATCAAGGAATTCGCTTCCTTTGACCTTACCTCCTCCCAAAATTACCTGTCGACAAATTATGAAACCTTCACTTTCCTGAAAGCCAGGAGTTTGTACCGGGACCTCACGAAACCGGGCCAAAGCCCCTGGTATTTGAATCAATCCAACCCATCCTGACGCAAAAAAAGGCCGGCCTTTCGGCCGGCCCTTCTCTTTTCGCGTCCCTTCATCCTAAAAGGGCTTAGCTGATAGCCTTATCGCCCTTGTCTCCCGTGCGGATACGGAAAGCGTCGTCAACGGTCGAGATGAATATCTTCCCGTCGCCCATCTCCCCGGTTTTCGCGGCTTTGCTGATGACTCCCACCACTTCCGCGACTTGGTCGTTATCTACCACCGCGACGACCATCAGTTTCGGAAGCAGCCCTTCCACGCTCTGTCCCCGGTAAGACTCGGTGATTCCCTTCTGCTTGCCGTGCCCTGAAACATCGAGCACCGTCACTC
>CAZUXW010000062.1:13513-17765 GCA_964624625.1 uncultured bacterium | reverse complement strand
ACCAGCAAGAGCCCGGAACTTCAGCTTTATGCTGATTGCGTGTTGAGCCTGTAAGAGGAAATCCTTGGGGGCCGCCCGTCCTTCAGGGAGGCGGGTTGGCCCCCCTCTCCTTCGTTTTTATCAGAGTTTTTAGTTAACACGGATGTAACAAATAGCGGTGGCAGGAAAGATTAAAATCAAATCAAAGAGGAGCATGAAAATGATGAAAAGCATGAAAAAAATTATGATCGGAGCCTTGGCGGGCGTGGTCTTGACCGGCGCTAGCGTCGCTCAAGCCATGTCACTGAACGGGGCCGGGGCCACTTTCCCCTACCCGATTTATTCCAAGTGGTTTTACGAGTACAGCAAAAGCAACGGGGTTCAGATCAACTACCAGTCCATCGGTTCGGGCGGCGGAATCCAACAATTGACCAATGGCACGGTCGACTTCGGAGCCTCCGACGCGCCCATGACCGACGACCAGATTTCCAAGGTCAAGGGCGGGGTTCTGCATTTCCCGACCGTGGCAGGGGCCGTGGTCTTGGCCTATAACTTGGATGGGGTCTCGAGCGGCTTGAAGCTGACCCCCGGGATTATCTCGGATATCTATATGGGAGTCATTTCGAAGTGGAATGACCCGGCCATCCAGGATATTAATCCGGATGTGAAGTTGCCGGACGTGAACATCACCGTTGCCCATCGCTCCGATGGAAGCGGCACCTCCAACATCTTCACGAATTACCTGACCAAGATCAGCACCAAATGGGCCTCCTCGGTGGGCTTTGGCACTTCCGTCAAGTGGCCGGTGGGTGTCGGCGGCAAGGGTAATGAGGGCGTCGCGGGATTGATCCAGCAGATTCCCGGAACCATCGGTTATGTCGAATTGGCCTATGCCATCAAGAACAAGCTTCCCTACGCGAAGGTGAAGAACAAGTCCGGTCACTATGTGGAAGCGACTTTGGAGTCGACCACCGCGGCCGCCGAGGGCGCCTTGAAGAAGATGCCCGCGGATTTCCGAGTGATGATTACCAACGCCGCCGGCGCCGAGGCTTATCCGATCTGCGGATTCACCTGGCTCTTGATCAACAAGACTTACAGCGCCGAAACAGGGAAAACCATTGCTGAATTCCTGAAGTGGTATCTTTCCGACGGCGAGGCAATGGCCAAGGACCTTTACTACGCGCCCTTGCCAGAGCCCTTGGTGAAAAAAGTCAAGGCCAAGATTGAGATGATCAAATACTAAGCATTTTTCTGAAAAGCGAGTCACCGTTGAATTCAACCGCTGAAGCAACCAAAGGAGGGGGGGCTGATTCAAAAGCCCTCCCTCTTTTTTCTGGCGTTCAAAGCGCGTTGGCGGACAGGCTTTTTTACGGCCTGACCGCCTTCTTCGCTTTTTTAATCATGGCCCTGGCCGTTTTGACGGCCTTCACCCTCTGGCAGGCCTCCGGGCCCTCCATCCAAAAAATGGGTTGGAGTTTTCTTTACACGCATAATTGGGATCCGGTTCAGGAAATATTCGGGTCCGTGCCTTTCGTCTATGGAACGATTGTCTCCTCGTTCCTCGCTTTACTCATTGCCCTCCCTTTCGGGTTGGGCATCTCGCTTTTCCTCACCGAATTGGCCCCCCAGCAGCTGAGGGAGCCTGTGGCTTTCATGGTGGAGATCCTCGCCGCCATTCCCAGTGTGGTTTACGGCTTGTGGGGCATCTTCCTCTTGGCGCCTTTCATGAGGGTCCATGTGGATCCCTATCTCATCAAATATATCGGGGCGCCATTTTTCATGGGCCCCTCCACCGGGCTTTCCCTATTCACCGCCGGAGTTATCCTGGCCATCATGATCCTGCCTACCATTACCGCCATCAGCCGGGAAGTGTTTGAGGCGGTTCCCAATGCCTTTCGCGAGTCTTCCAAAGCCTTGGGCGCGACCAATTGGGAAACCATCCAGTTGGCGGTCATCAAACCTTCCAAGGTGGGGCTCTTGGGCGCCGTCATGTTGTCCTTGGGAAGGGCTTTAGGGGAAACCATGGCCGTCACCATGGTCATCGGCAACAGGCCCGAAGTATCGGCCAATCTTCTGGGGGCCTCCCATAGCATGGCCAGCGTCATCGCCAACGAGTTTTCGGAGGCGGTGGGGGACATCCATATTTCCGCACTGGCCGAAATTGGATTATTGCTGATGGTCATTACGCTGATTTTAAACGTCGGCGCGCACTTGCTGGTATGGGCCACTACTTCCAAGTTCCAAAGGTAAGGAAACAATGATGTTCGACTACCAAGCCAGACGGCATTTCGTCGACCGTATGATGGTTTTCCTTTGCGGGGCTGCGGCCTTTATCGCCCTTGTGCCTTTGGGAAGCCTCCTTTGGTTCGTGATCCTACAGGGAATCAAAAGGATGGGAACCCCCGGTATTTTGGTCGCTATAACCGTGTCGTTGGTCTTGTTGGCACTTCCATACATGATCTACAAATACCTCAAGCACCTTCCTTATTTAGCTTATCCCCTTGCATTTCTGGCCGGTCTTTGGGTTCTGGGTTTGCTCGGCCAATTGTGGAAGGTGGCTTCCCAGATCGACTGGAAGGACATGGGCTTTTTCATCCATACCCCTACTCCCGTGGGTGTTCCGGGAGGCGGGATGGGCAACGCCATTCTGGGAACCTTGACCTTGGTGGCCATCGCTTCCTGCGTGGGATTGCCGATCGGAATCCTGGCGGGTGTTTATTTGTCCGAGTTCGGAAAAAAGGGAAAATTCGCCTGGGCCGTCCGCTTTACCGCCGATGTTCTTTCGGGAGTTCCTTCCATCGTGACCGGCATCGTGGCCTATACCTTGATCGTCAAGCCCATGCATCATTTTTCCGCCGTGGCCGGGGGCGTGGCCCTGGGATTCATGATGATCCCCATCACGACCCGAACCACCGAGGAACTCGTCAAGATGGTGCCCCATTCCATCCGGGAAGCTTCCTGGGCCTTGGGCGTCCCGCAATGGAAGACGATCTTGCTCATCGTGATCCGGACGGCCAAGAACGGCATCCTCACCGGCGTCCTTCTATCCATCGCCCGTATCGCGGGAGAAACGGCGCCCCTCTTATTCACCGCTTTCAACAACCAATTTTGGCCCACCGGCATCAACCAGCCGACCGCTTCCTTAACTGTGCAGGTTTTCACTTACGCCATTTCGCCCTTCGAGGATTGGCATGACCAGGCTTGGACCGGCGCGCTCGTGCTTTTGTTGCTGGTGCTGGCGGTCAATATGGCCGCGAAATTACTGTTTAAGAATCCGAGGCAACTTCTTCGTTGAGCTGGATTTAGTGATATTAAATAAAATTAGAGAGATTTTTGAGGTGAGGGATGGGACCCATGATTGAAGAAATGGATGAAAAAGTAAAAAAGACGGGGGCGAAAGTGGAATCCAAACCGGGAGAATCACGAAAAATTGAAGTGGTTCATCAGGAGCCGAGCGGCGAAGTGAAGCCGGTCAAGATGAGGGCGGCCCAAGTCTGCGCCTGGTTCGGCGGCAAGCAGGCTCTCTTTTCCGTCAACATGGACATCTTCGAGAGGGAAGTCACGGCCATCATCGGCCCCTCGGGATGCGGCAAGTCCACCTTGATCCGCTGTTTCAACCGCATGCACGAGACGGTGCCTGGCTCCCGTTTCGGGGGAACGATCCTCCTGGACAGGGAAAATATCTACGACCCCAAGGTCGATCCGGTCGCGGTCCGCCGGCGGGTGGGGATGGTCTTCCAGAAGCCCACGCCTTTCCCGACCCTTTCCATCTACGACAATGTGGCCATTGGCCTGCGCCTCAACGGCACCAGGGACAAAAAGACCCTGGACGAGGTGGTGGAAAAGAGCCTGAGGAAGGCCGCTTTGTGGGAGGAAGTGAAGGACGGCTTGCACCGGGCGGGAGCCGGTTTGTCCGGAGGCCAACAGCAAAGGCTTTGCATCGCCCGTTCCCTGGCGGTGGACCTGGAAGTGCTCCTGATGGACGAGCCTTGCTCGGCCCTGGATCCCATCTCGACCTCCAAGATCGAGGATTTGATCCACGAACTCCGGCAGAACTACACCATCATCATCGTCACGCATAACATGCAGCAGGCAGCCCGGGTCTCTCAAAAGACCGCCTTTATGCTAAACGGCAAGCTGATCGAGTATGATGCCACGGAAAAGGTGTTCACCAATCCAACGAATAAATTGACCGAAGACTACATCACCGGCCGTTTTGGCTGAAAAACCTGTCGGCAGTCGACGGTCGACAGTCGGCAGCTTGAAGATTTAG
>CAZUXW010000062.1:0-13413 GCA_964624625.1 uncultured bacterium | reverse complement strand
GGCTGAAAAACCTGTCGGCAGTCGACGGTCGACAGTCGGCAGCTTGAAGATTTAGGCTTTTATTTTTTTACTGTCGACTGCGGACAGACTTTAGAGGGGGAATAATGCAGATTTCATTCGACGAGGAATTGGGCGGCTTAAAGGAAAAAATCCTGCTCATGGGGAGCAAGGTGGAAGAAGCTATCCGCCTGGCCATGAAATCGCTGGTGGACCGGGATTCCAAATTGGCGCGCCAGGTCATCCAGGCGGACCGGGACGTCAACGACCTGGAAATCGAGGTGGATGAGATTTGCCACAGGCTCTTGGCCCTCCACCAGCCCATGGCCAGCGACATGCGCTTCATCACCAGCGCCATGAAGATCAACTCGGATTTGGAGAGGATCGGGGACTTGGCCGTCAATATCAGCGAGAGGGCCCTGACCTTGAACGAAGTGGCCCCCTTGAAGCCATTCATTGATATTCCCCACATGGCTAAGATCGCCCAGGAAATGGTGAAGGTTTCCTTGGATTCGCTGGTCAATAAGGATCCGGACTCCGCCAAAAAAGTTTGCGAGAGGGATGACGAGGTCGACAACCTCAACGACCAAATCATCCGCGAGCTGATCAGCTACATGCTCGAGGACAGGGCCAACATCAAAAGGGCTCTGGACCTGATCCTGGTCTCCCGCTACCTGGAGCGCGTCGCGGACCACGCCACCAACGTGGCGGAGGACGTGATCTATATGGTGCAGGGGAAGGACATAAGGCACCGAAGAGGATAGGGTGAAATTGGCAATTAGGAATTAGTCATTTACACAGGGGTAAGGAGCGTCTTGCCCATTGCGGAGAAGCTCGGGGATTCCCCGGGCTTTTTATTTTAAGGTTGGTCCCTCGTTCCCCGGTGGGAGAGGGTGGGGTGAGGGGGATTTTTGTTCCGGGTGGTTTATTGTAAGGGTTATGATCTGTGCGATGGATGTTTTATTCCTTTTTGAGGAGGCCATATGCAGCATTTGCAATTGAACCTGTGGATCGTTTTGGCGGCGGGCATCGCCAAGTTTATGATCGGGGGTTTGTGGTATTCGCCGGTCCTGTTCGCGAAGGAATGGACCAAATTGACCGGCATGAGGGAAAGTTCCATGAAAAAAGGCCAGGGCAAGTCCATGGCCATCGAGTTCGGGTTGGGAATCCTGATGGCATTCGTCCTGGCCCATGCGATCCGCTATTCAGGCGCCCAGGGGATCGGTGAAGGCCTGGTATGCGCCTTTTGGAATTGGCTGGGGTTTGTTGCGGCTTTCGGCTTTACCAGCGTGAATTTCGAGAAAAAACCCCTCAAACTTTTCTATATCAACCAAGGGTTCCAATTGCTGACCATGCTGGTCATGGGAGCCATCCTGGTGCTTTGGGTTTAACGCCGGGGTCATTGGTAATGGTGGGCAAGGCCCGCCTTGCCGGATTTTTAAAAGCCTTTTCCCATGCCGGGGAAAGGCTTTTTTGTTTTTGGGGTGAAAAAGCGGGTAAAATAGCCTCCACAACCGCGGAATGGATTTTGATATTGAGCGAGGAATATTGGCTTCGATGGAAATGTTGAGGGGTTTATTTTTTAGTTTGGGGTTATTCCTTTTGCTGACGGCAGCCTTTCCCGCTGAGGCAGGCGCTGGAGCGGACTGGGAGAACCTCAAAACCGACCATTTCTTGGTTTTCTATAAATCGGGATATGAGTATCAGGCCCATAGGGCCCTTCAGTCGTTGGAAAATTTTCGAAACCAAGTGGAAGACCTCACGGGCAATAATCAGCCGCCCCTGACCGCCGTGGCCATCCAAGATGATGGCGATTTTTCAAACGGTTTCACCTATCCCCTCGACAGGACCCTCCAGCTCTCGACCGAAGCGCCCCCGCCCTCCCTGGGCCTTCCCATGGAAAACTGGTGGACCTTCCTCACGATCCACGAATATACCCATATGCTTCACTTGAACCGCGTTTCCGGCGTGCCGGCCCTTCTGGTGGATCTGTTCGGGACGGGGTTTTCACCCAACTCGGGCTTTCCAGCCTGGATTGACGAGGGCTTCGCCGTTTACAGCGAATCCCGAGTTTCGGCCTACAGCGGGAGGCTTAACGACGGGCTTTTGGACGCTTATATCGGAGCCAGCGCCCAGAAGGATCATTTTCCCCCGCTCCTGAAAGCGACTTTCGCGCCTTTGGAGTTTCCCGGCGACATCATGTATAAGGCTGGCGGCGGCTTTCACCGCTACTTGGCCGACACTTATGGCGAAAAACAATTCTCGCTTTTCTACGGTGAATATGGAGGCAACCTTCTTTCCTATATATCGCCCCTTTTTCCCTTCTTGTCGTTGGATCCCGCCTCTTCCAAGGCCTTTGGGGGTAAATCCATTCCCGAACTCTGGAAGGATTGGGAGGAGCATGAAAAATTAAAGAAAGACGATTTTAACCCCGATGGGGACCAGCTCACCCAAAGGGGTTGGGATTTGGAAGCCTTGTGTGTTTCCGGGGGATATCTTTACTACCAAAGGTCCTACCCGGTGAAGACGGGGACCTTCAGCCAGTTTTTCTTCAATCAAATACGGGAACGGGACTTGGCGACGGGTAAGGAAAGGGAGGTGGTTTCCACTACTTCCCAATTCACTTCGCCCTTGAGGGTCCATGGGGGAAAACTTTATTACGGCACGGCCCAGGTGAGGGAAGGCTTCGCCAACAGCGGCAGTTTCGGTTATTTCTCGCTCCTCCACGAAAGGGAATTGGCCTCGGGCCGGGATCGGATTGTTCTGGAGGAACAACTGCAGGGGTTCGATATTCTTCCTGATGGTAAGGTTCTTTACTCACTAGGGCGCAAGGGCGGCTTCGGCTCGGATTTGTGGATTTTGGACCCAGCCACGCGCCGAAAAAAAATACTCTGCCAACCGGACCTTTTGGTAAAAGAGGTCGCGGCGGATTCGGAAAGAGTGGTAGTGACGGCCCAGAAGGAATGGGGCTCCTTCAATATCTACGAGCTTCATCTTGAGGATGGAAGCCTTGAGGCGCTGGTCCCGAGCCCCTTCATCGAGCGAAATCCCCAGTTGGTGGAGGGGAAGTTGATATTCAACGCCAATTTTGGGCGGAAATATTCCATCTATGCTTATGATTTTTCAACGGGAGAAGTCTCCCGGTTGACGGGAAAAGGTTATGCGGCTTGGCCCGCCTATGACGAGGAAGGAAAAGAACTTTATTTCGCGTCCCTCGGTCCTGATGGTTTTGATCTTTGCCGCCGTCCCTACGAATCGGTGGATTTTACGCTTCCTGAGGCCGAGCCAAGCCTGGCTCCGGAGGATGCGTTGGACGAGGCAAAGATCCGAAAAGGGGACTACCTGGACAACTTGGGGTGGCTGGCGCCGAGGTCATTGCATGCTCCCGTGGCCTGGTTTAATGATTACCATTCCTGGCTGGGGTTGGGGCTCATTGGATCGGACGCCCTCCAGCAGTTCAGCTATTTCGCACTGCCTGTCTATAATTTCAGGACCAACCGGCCCGAAGTTGATTTTTCCCTCTCGAATCAATTTTTCGCCCCCTGGGCCTCCAGCCTCACTTACCGGGGTATTGACGACAACAACCTTTATATCCAGACGGACTATCCCTTGCTCGTCAATCTCTCCCCGGGAATGTCGCAGTTGCTGCTGGGAGCGGCCCTGGAATTCACGGATGATTTTACCAGGACGGTTTGGGAGCCCTATCTATCGGTCGGTTTTTCCTATCCTGCGACCCGGGCTAGTTTGTTTATCGCCGCTCCCTTGGAGCGCAGGAATCTTCAGTCGAACCGGGATCGCACGGCCGCCTATCTTTATTCCTCCATCGTTCAATACCTGCCCCAAAGCCAGCTTCGTTTGGGAGGTTTGTTCCTGGAGGATCCCCAGAATTCGGATACGGTTTTTCCGACCTTGCGGGGCTATTCTGATGCCCTGGCGGGTCATGAGGGAGCCGCTTTTTCGGCGGATTATTCCATCCCTTTCCTGTTTATCCATGGAGGACTTTGGAATCCCAGCGTCTATTTCCAGGATTTGGTGTTGGACCTTTTTTCGGACCAGGCCTTCGACGACCAAGGGGGAACCCAATGGTCCTACGGGGCCGAACTTCATTTGGAGACCAAATTAACGAGCGCGGACACGGGACTCCCGAATGACTTGGGAGTGAGGTTTAGCCGGAATCAGGACGGCGTCTCCGAGACTGAGGTGTTTTTCAGATATTTTGATCTGCTGGGACTGATCGGCTCAAATCCTGACACGCCCCAAACGAACGGGGATTGGGTCATGCCGCCGGGGGGTCCCCGCTTTGAAGCGGTGGCAGGCCGCAAAATAGTCCCGGGATTTTAAAAAAATCACCCTGGGGGAGGGAAAATTTTAATCCGCCTCGAACCGGCTGATGATCCTTCTGAATTCCTCGCCCTTGGGCGTGTAGCGGCACAAAAATTCCTCGACGTTTTTTCCGTTAGCGACCTTTTCCAGCCATCCCTTCTTAATAAAGGCTTCGACGGCGCTTTTGTCGTCAAAAAGAACGGTGGTTGCGGCTTCGATAGTATTTGTCATGGCCCACCTCCTTGTGGATGTTGACTAGGGAGAAGCTAGGAGGGTTCGCGGCTTTAATCAAGGGGAGAGAAGGGCAATTAGTAATTCGGAATGGGGAGTTAGGAATTACGGCCGAAAGCAATGAGCGAAACCAGGGATTCCCGCGTCGCAAGGGAGACTATCCGAGCGGCTCCTCAAAATGATAAATATTAAGAAACGTCCTTTCGGGCCGGGTATTTGAAGATTTTAAACAAGTAAAACAACGATGGGAAAATGAGGAGGCATCCCGCTGCCAAGGCGAGAAGCAGGTATTTCAAGGTGATTTCCGGGGCTGCGGCGTTGGTGAGGGTCACGGCTCCGCTGGAGGTGGCGATCAAAACCGGAAATTGAAGGCTGAACCATCCCGCCAGAACCAATGCCACCTGGACCATCGCCAGGCCCCTTAAAAGGAAATGCCGCCGGGACTTTAAGGCCAGCCAAAGCGGGACCAAAATAACGGTGGCTCCCGCCATGGATAAGGCGCTGAGGGGCTTCGTGATAAAAAGGCTCGCCAAGGGAAATCCCTCCCCTTGGGCCGATATAAAGACCAGCAATCCCGTCAGGATCGCGGCCACATTAAAGGTTCGGGCACGGGTGGTGAAGAGTTCCTGGAGCTCGGCCTTGTGGGTCTCGCCGACCAGGTAAATGGCGGCCAAAAAACCGAAAAGGGCGCAGGTGAAGAGCCCTACCGAGAAGCTGAAAAAATTGAACCAGGGGCTGATGTAGGAAGAAGCGAAATCCCCTTTCCCCCCTTTTCCTAAAAAAGTCCCGCCCGCGATCATTCCTAAGGTCATCGGAACCATCACCCCTGAAATTTTAAAGAACAGGGAGTAGTAATGTTGGGAACCGTCCTTGACCGCGTCGTAGCGCCCAAAAGTAAAGGCGCATCCCCGGAAGATAATGCCCACCAGCAGCAGCGTCAGGGGGATGTAATAAGTGGTGGAAAGCGCGACATAGGCCTTGGGAAATCCATTAAAGAGGATCACCACGGCCAGGACCAGCCACATATGGTTGGCTTCCCAAACTGGTCCAATGGCATGGGCGATCAGCTCTTTCTGTTTTTCGCGGTCCTTGCCTCCCGTAAAAATTTCCAATATTCCCGCCCCGAAATCCGCCCCCCCGAAGAGGCAATAAAAGAGCAGTGAAATTGCCAGGAAGGCGCCGGTTAGTTCAATCCGCATGGCGGAACCTCCGGACCATCAGCCAGGCTACCATGAAGGCAAGGAATAAATAGAGCACCGTGAAAAGGAGCATGGAATAAAAAAGACCTGGGGTGGAAGTGACGGCGTCCCTAGTTTTGAGGATGCCATAGATGATCCAAGGCTGCCGTCCCACTTCGGTGACGGTCCAGCCGGCTTCAATGGCCAAAAACCCCAGGGGCAGGCAGAGGACGGTCCATTTGAGAAAACGGGTATCCAACAACCAGGCTGGTTTTTTCCAGGAAGCCAAAAGGGCGAAGAGGCTGGTGAGAGCCAAGAGTGTGCCAATGCCAGCCATGAGGTCAAAAGCCAAATGGGTAGGCGCTACGGGCGGACGCTCCTCCGCCGGGACTTTGTCGAGCCCCGCGACCTCTGAATGGAAATCGCCGTGAGCCAGAAAACTCAAGGCTCCCGGAATTTCAACTCCCCACCGAACCGTCTGGCCTTGGTCCGAGGGGAAGCCTCCCAGGACTAGGGGCGCGGGAGCGGAGGTTTGGTAGAGGGCCTCCATGGCCGCGAACTTGGCCGGTTGAAGGGCGGCCAATCTTTTCGCCAGCCGGTCCCCTTGGAGCGGGAGGAGGATGGCGGAGATGGAGCCGAAGAGCAGGGCGATTTGAAAAGCTTTACGGTGCAGGAGGCTCTTTGGGTTTTTGAGCAGGCCCAGGGCGTGGATTCCCGCCACCGCGAATCCAACTGCCGTGAAGGCAGCGAGGGCCATGTGGAGGCCCTGCGGAAAGGCCGCGCGGTTGAACATGGCGGCCCAGGGGTTGATGTTGACGGCTTGGCCGTTGACCCAATCGAAACCAGCGGGAGCGTTCATCCAACCATTGGCGCAAACAACGAAAAAAGCCGAAGCCAGGCCGCTGAGGCCCACCAACAGGCCGCTGCACCAATGGGCGGAACCGGGAACCCTTCCCCAGCCGTAAAGATAGATTCCGAGGAAGATGGCTTCTATAAAGAAAGCCGTCCCTTCCCAGGAAAAGGGCATGCCGATGATCGGGCCGGCCAGTTCCATGAATTTAGGCCAGAGGAGTCCCAGCTCAAAGGATAGGGCTGTGCCGGAGACGGCGCCAACGGCGAAAAAAACAGCCACGCCTTGGGACCAATTCTTTGTCAATTCCAGGTAGACCGGATCCTTGGTTTTAATCCAGCGCCAGTGGGAGACGGCCATCAGGAAGGGCATGGACATGCCGATGGAGGCGAAAATAATATGGAAACCGAGGGAGACGGCCATTTGGGTGCGGGCGGCGAAGATCTCGGTCATTCAGGTTCAAACTTTCTTGTGAAAATGATGAACGGTTTGATTATCGGGGCAGGGGATGAGCCGAATCAAGGGCCGTTGCTTTTCCCTTGCCGCGGAAGGGAGGGGAAGGTTCGTTCGCGGAGTTTAAGTCATGACCTCAGGAGTTGTTCGCTGGAGAGGTTGCTTTGGTTTTTTCATAGAGAATCGCCGCAAGTATCGCTCCGATAAAGGCGCCCGCTAGATAAATCCACCATCCCTGCCACTTTCCTTCGGTTAAGGCCGGCGCCAGATAACGGGCCGGATTCATAGCCGCTCCCGTGATGGGGCCGCCCACGATTGAACCCAGCAATACCATGCCGCCGATAGCGGATGCGATCATTAATTTTTTGGCTTTTGGATTGGTTGCCGCGACCAAAATCACCAGCATCAGGAAAAAGGTGAGGGTGGCCTCCCAAAGGAAGGTTTGCCAGGGATTGACGCGGGACATCACCGCGCCATATCCGGTGGATCCCGGTAAAAGTATGGAAAGAAGAAACACGGCCAAAAAAGCTCCCGTAATTTGCGAAAACCAATAGAGGCCGATTTGGCCTTTGGGAAACCGGCCCGACACGGCGAAGCCAACCGTAACAGCCGGGTTGAAATGGGCTCCTGAAAGGTGTCCGAGTCCATAGATCATCATGGCAACCGTCAAGCCGAAGACGATTGAAATGATGGGGGGGGACAAGCCCAACCGGATGGCGCCGCAGCCGAAAAAGACAATAGCGAAGGTCCCGAGCCCTTCGGCGATTCCTTTTGAGCATGAATTCGGCGTTGAAGTGGCTTGGCGCTGGATTTTGGCGTTAGGTCGCACAGCAACTTCCGGTTTCGGATGGGGTGCAGCAGGAGCCGGAGGCGGCGAAAGAGCCCAGCAGGGGCAATTGTTCATACACGTGAAAGACTTCCCAGGAGTTGCCGTCCGGATCCTTGAACCAGATCTTGTCCTGGCGGGCAAAACAACATTCCGTATCCTCCTCAACCTTCCCGATGAGGCCGGCTTTCTCCATTCTTTCTTTCCATTTTCCGATTTCTTCCGGGGAATCCACCTCGACGCCGAAATGGCCAACCCGGCTCAATTTTTCCCCCGCCGACGATTGCATGGAAAAGTTTAAGGCTGGTTCTTGCAGGTCAAATTTTGCGTAATCGCCAGTTTGTTTCTGAGGACCTTTTCCAAACAGCTTTTGGTAAAAATCAACCGATTGGGCGACGTCCTTTACGTTGATGGAAACGTGGGCTCTCATGACGACCTCCTTGAAAATCAGGCTCCGGGTTTTTGGCGTCAGGGCCCGGCTGGGACCTTGGCCTGGTCCTGGCGCCTGTCGTTACTCCGTTTTTCCCGTCTCCGCCATATGTTTGAACTTTTTGTGTATATCATCCCTTATTTTTCTGAACTCGCTCAACACTTCTTCGGTTACCGCGGCCCCGTGGGGAGGGTCGGGAAAGTACCAATGGAGCCTGATGGAAGGTCCGGGGAAAATGGGGCAGGATTTATCCGCCTTGTCACACACGGTGATGACGTAATGGAAATGCTGGCCCAGGAATTCCTTGACGTCCTTGGACCTGTGGCCGGAGATGTCGATTCCGATTTCCTTCATCACCTGGATGGCGGTTTCGTTGACCTGGGAGGGTTGGGTGCCGGCGCTGGCGACCTCGTATTTATCGTTCCCATAATGCCGGAGGATTCCCTCCGCCATTTGGGACCGGCAGGAATTTCCGGTACAGAGGATCAAAACTCTTTGTTTCATGTCGTGGGTCCTTTCTTTTTACCGGCCCAGCCTGATACCAATCCGCGTATTTTCTTTTTGGTCCGGTTGAGCTCCCTGACCCTGCCTTCCAGCTCCCTGATCTTGCCGTTGAAAAGCTTCACCGTCATGTCGCAGCAGGGGCCCAGTCCTTTTTCCCCGCAGCAGGTGATTTTCTCGATCTCCTCCAATGTCAGCCCGAATTCCTTGGCTTTTTGGATGAACAATAGCCGCTGGACCGTTTCCTCGCCGTAAAGCCGGAAGCCCCCTTGGCTCCTGGCGGGCCCAGCCAAAAGTCCCAGCTTTTCGTAATAGCGGATGGTGTGGATGGAGGTTTTGGCCTTGCGGGCGACCGCGCCGATTTTGAAATAGTTTGTTCCGTCCTTCATGGTTTCACCTTGGCGGATTGTACAATCTAGAGGCAGCTCTAGAATCAAGTCGTCCGCGCAATATTATTCCGCGGATGCGGCTTTTTTCGTTGAAAATCATCGGGGAGCGGCTGAATTTAACATTGACGTTACATAAGGCCCTGTGGCAATCTCTCCCCGGATTAAGCGATTCAAGACCGTGGAGGGACCAATGTTCGGCTTTTTAATTCCGAAGGAATTCGGCTTTTTTGACGTGTTTGACCAGCACGCGGCGACTTGCGTGGAAGGCTCCCAAATTATGCTGGATATGCTGGAGCATTTCGGGGACGCGCCGGCCAAGGCCCGCCGCCTGAAGGACGCCGAGCACAAGGCCGATGATATCACCCACCACACCATGGAGATGCTTCACAAAACCTTCGTGACGCCCTTTGACCGGGACCAGATTCACCAGCTTATTTCCCTGATGGATGACGTGATGGACCTGATGGACGGCGCGGCCCGCCGCATGATGCTTTACGGCGTCCAGGAAATCCCCACGGACCTCATTGAGCTGGCCAAAACGCTCCACCATTCGACGCTGGAAATGCAAAGAGCGGTCAAGGGGCTGAGGGATTTGAAACACGCCAAGGAAATCCTGAAGTCCTGCATCGAGATCAACAAATTGGAGAACGACGGAGACGCCATCCGTGACGCGGCCATCGCTCGGCTTTTCAAGGAGGAGAAAAACGCAGTACAGGTGCTCATCTGGAAAGAAATTTACGGGGACGTGGAAACCGCCATTGACCGTTGTGAAGACGTCGCGAATGTTATCGAAGGCGTGGTTCTCGAAAACGCGTAAAAAGACACAATCGTTTCACCTCGAGTTCCTTCGGAACCACAAAGTGCACGAAGCAAGGCTTCTGGTGAAATCCTGAAAAAAATATTTACTTTGCGACCTTTGCCGCCCCCGAACCGGGGTTTGGGGTGAAAAGTTCCTGGAGGTTTTTCTTGAGTCCGGATGTAACGTTGATTGTTTTCATCGTGGCCGTGGCCCTTGCTTTTGATTACTTGAACGGGTTCCATGACGCGGCCAATTCCATCGCTACCGTCGTGTCCACCCGCGTCCTGTCGCCGGGCCAGGCGGTCATTTGGGCCGCTTTCTTTAATTTCGTCGCGGCCTTCACGGTGGGCACCCACGTCGCCAAGACCGTGGGCAAGGGAATGGTGGATCCGGCCGGCATCACGGTTTACGTCATCCTGGCCGCCCTCATCGGGGCCATTGTCTGGGACTTGGTCACCTGGTATTACGGCCTCCCCTCCAGTTCCTCCCACGCGCTGATCGGGGCATTCGGGGGAGCGGCGGTAGTCCACGGGGGATGGAAGGTCCTGATCGCCTCAGGATTCCAGAAAACCATCCTTTTTATTTTCGTCTCGCCCATCTTGGGAATGATCCTCGGGTTTATTTTTATGACGATAATCTTCAACCTTTTCAGGAAGTTCACGCCGTCGGCGGTGGACGGGGTTTTCCGCATCGGCCAATTTTTCTCGGCGGCCGCCTACAGCATCGGCCACGGGGCCAACGACTCGCAGAAAACCATGGGCATCATTGTGGCCCTCCTGCTGGCGGGAAACCACGCGGATTGGGCCTACCGGCCTGGAACCCAGGAGATCGCCTGGTGGATTATTATTTGCTGCTACGCCGCCATGGGCGTGGGAACCATGACCGGTGGATGGCGCATCGTGAAGACGATGGGCCAGAGGATCACGAAGCTGAAGCCGGTCGGCGGTTTTTGCGCGGAGATGGGCGGGGCGATTTCCCTCTTTGTCGCGGCTTCCCTTGGAGTGCCTGTTTCCACGACCCACACCATCACGGGAGCCATCATTGGGGTGGGAAGCACCACCTCCATGTCGGCCGTCCGCTGGGGCGTGGCAGGGCGCATCGTTTGGGCCTGGGTCTTGACCATCCCCGCCTCAGCCTTGGTGGCAGGGGTTTTCGAATGGATCTTCTCAATGGCGGGCTGGAGCTGAGATTTACCCGACGATGATCAGGTTGGTGGATTCAGGCAGGCTTTCCGCGAGGCGCCGCAACATGCGGCCCCGGACCATGCGCCAGAAAAAGGTGCGCTTGGAGGATCCCACGAAGACATTCTTGACGCCCAGCTCCCTGGCCGCCTCGGCGATCGAGAAGCCCGCGTCCTCGGCCATGCGCCAAATGGGGATGCCGGCGATCTTGTTTTTCTCAAGCTCCGCGCAGGAACTCACCAGCACCCGGACCGCCTCCCCCGAAGGCTTGATTTGGGTCGGCAGGAAAAGCCCCGGGATTTCGTCCACATAGATGATGTAAACATTGGTCCTTTTGAAGCCCCTGGCGAAAATACAGGCTTCCCCCAACAGCTTTTCATTTACCTGCCGCAAGGCCACCAATACCGGCGAGGATTCCATGGTGCTGGCTTCAATGGCCTCTTCCAGGGTCAGGATATTGGAAGCTTCGGGCAAGTCCGCCACGGCGGTTTCGGCCTCGGCGAATTGAACCACCGCCTTCTCGGAGGCCTTGATCCTGTGCCAAACCCCCACGGCGACGAGGAGGGCGGCGAGAGTCCCGCCGAACAGCAAAGCGTCGGGTTTGTGGACCATGTTGATGACCCAGGCGGCCAAGAGGGCGAAGGAGGTGAATAACCCCGACCAGAATTTGAAGCCCCTCATGCCGTCCCGCCAGCGGAGTTTGTCGATGGATATGGAGGAGAGGGACAGGGTTCCGAGAAGGCCGAAGTTGTATAAGTCGCCCAAAACATCAACATTGGCTTTGGTGATGATAATGATAGCCATGGGTATCAGGGCGGAGGTGATGATGGATAGGTAGGGAGTACCCAATTTGGGATGGCGCTTTCTTAAAAAAGAGGGAAGGAATCCCAGGTCCGAAAGGCGGACATTCACGTGGTAATTGCCCACGATCGCCGTGTTGCAGGCCATGAAAAGAAGGGCCGCGGCAGCGACGACCACCGCGATGCCGAGAAGGGGGCCGCCGACTATGAATCCCAGGGCGGACAAAAGGGAATCGGACTGGTTGAGCTTCACGGAGTCGGGAAGGATATAGAGGGCCACGGCAGTCATGGGGGAAGAGACAATGGCGATGGTGCCGATAACCCACCACATGGCCTTGGAGGCCGTCGCGCTGACAGGCGCTTTCATGGCTCCCGATATCTGGGCAACGGATTCGAGTCCCGAATAGGCCAGCCAGGTGGTGGCGTAACCAATGGCGATGGAGCTGAAGGTGATGGGCATTCCGGGATGGATGATGCTCTTCCAGAGGCCGCTCCAATTGAGGGTTTGGCTGGTCGCAATAAAGAAGAAAGCGCTTCCTAATAATAGGAAGGTCACGACGATTTCGACCGAGGCGAAGCTGGAGGTTACGGAAGCGGATTCCTTGATGCCGATGATATTGACCAGCATCAGGACCAGGAAAAGCAGCATGGAAGCCAGGATGACCAGGTCCTTGGTATCGGGAACCAGGCTGGAAAGGTAATAGAGGCCCGAAACACCGGAAATGGCCGAGGTCAGGAAGTAATCAACGGTGATGAAGGCTCCCCCGACCAGCGGCAGGAATTCCAGGGCGGAGAAGGCTTCCCGGGCGATGGAGACGACCCCTCCTCCGTCCGGGCACCTTTCGCATATTTCGACGTATTTGAGGGCGATGGAGACGAAGACGCCGGTCGTGATGAATTGGGCCAAGGTGGCCAGGTTGCCGATGGAGTTGTGGAGGATTCCCGGCACGTAAAAGATGGAAGTCCCGATATCGGCGTAAACGACGGCGAATACCAGAATCCAGCCCAACTGGTGGACTTTGATGGAACTTTTGGGATCGGACACTTCAACGGCTCCTTTAAGATCAACCGGGCCGCCCATGGAAAGAGGGTGCCCTCCGAAGCCTACAAGGTTAGCTGACGGGCTCGGCGCGAAAGGTCGCCGTACTTTTCCCTCGAATAGGATTCAAGGAAAGGGTATAAGCCCCGAGATTGGTTCCCCTGCCCGCCGAACGGCAGCGCCGTCCCGCGATTCGGCTTTTCAAAAACGTTTCCCGCGGCCTTCTCGCCGGTGGAAACTGAAGGCGCTATTCTAGAAGGTACCGCCCAAAATTCAATAGTTACCATGAACCTTGGTTTTACTTTTTTGAGCCGGTGTGAGGGAGGTGAAAAAGGGGAATATGCGTTGAAAAACAACGGTTTTTTATTTACACTGAAGCCACATCGTTGAAAGCATCCGGGGCGATGGACTTGTCA
>CAZUXW010000061.1:0-18097 GCA_964624625.1 uncultured bacterium | reverse complement strand
ATTGGGGATTATGTTTTCAATTCAAAATTAATGGAATATAACCATATTCATCCCGTTAAATGGTTAGGCGAAGTGGAAAGAGATAAACTTTCCCTCACAACCCGTAATACTCTTGGTGCTATAAGCACAATATTCAAAGTTGGCGATGAAGCTAGTAATGAGATTCTTAAAGTTATGGAAAGTGGTAAAGGTCTGACTGAGACAGAAGAAGAAACAATCGACCAGAATGTTATTAAAGACGACATGGTCAATAAAGCCCAGGAATCAATTAAAGATATCGTAATGAAGTTGGATTGGGATGAGATGCAAGAGATAGTTGCTGGCCTGTTAAGGGGTATGGGATATAAGACTATGATTGCGCCCCCGGGTTCAGATCGTGGCCGAGATATCCAAGCCTCACCGGATGGATTAGGCCTTGAAGAGCCACGCATTTTTGTAGAAGTCAAACATCGTAAAGGACAAATGGGGACTCAGGAGGTCCGGAGCTTTATTGCTGGAATTGCGCATGGTGGAAAAGGTCTTTATGTATCAACTGGTGGGTTTTCAAAGGAAGCAAAATATGAAGCTGACCGTTCAACCGCCCCGATAAAACTTATTGATGTTGATATGTTGGTTAAGCTTCTTGTTCAGTATTACGATAATCTCGATTCAGAAACGAAAGCTTTGGTGCCTTTGATTAAGATTTACTGGCCCGCTTAAATTTTCATATTCCCGCTCGAAAGAAATGGTGATGAGACCAATATTCACAATACATGCGGGAGAAATGCTTGTAGCTGACCAAATAGAACGGGTGTTAAAACTGCCAGTCTGGGTTCCCAGCAAAGATACAGGTGTTGATCTGTTGGTAACTGATCGGAAGAATAAAAAAGCCGTTTCATTACAGGTTAAGTTTTCAAAAGATTTCTCATATGTCAAAAACATGCTCAAATATAAGGATTGGGTCCAAGCTTGTGGATGGTGGGTAATCAATAGAAGGAAACTTTTAAATTCCAAAGCGCAAATTTGGATTTTTGTTTTGTACCCAATTAAAAAAGTTAAACCATTTTTTGTAATTATT
Organism: uncultured bacterium; assembly: GCA_964624625.1. Lineage (GTDB taxonomy): Bacteria > Oederibacteriota > Muellerivitia > Muellerivitales > Muellerivitaceae > PALSA-1180. Next base: position 17,040 of record CAZUXW010000061.1, on the reverse strand, counting down.
AAAAAAACTGAGCTTATTAAATTATATAAATCGCTTGGGCAGCGTAAGCCAATGATTCAAACTTATATATGGGTGGTGGAAAATAATAAAAGTAATGTTGCAATTGAAACTAGAGGCTTGAAAAGTGATCAGATAGAGAAATATCGAATGTCCGATAAATTAGACCCGAAAAGGGTTCTTACGAAATACTTGAATAATTGGGATTCAATAAAGATGTGAGTAAACAAAGGGGCCAGATCAACATCAACATGTTAAAACGAATATCCCCTAAACGAAAATTCACCCAAACTGGTTTAAAAGCCAAGCAACCTCCTTGATGTTCTGGCGGTGTGGTTTTTCTAACATTCTTTCAAACACTACCCGAGGTGTACTTGCTGAGTTTCTTGTTTTTTTGGCGCGTGGCACTCATAAAAAACCTTTATTGTCTTTGTCTTCCTATGATTTGGAATACAAAGGTAAAAAGGCAGTATTTTCCGAAGAGCTAATGACGCGGTTCAACCCGAGGCCTAATTCGGTTAAAGCGGTGGCTCTTTGCATAGAATACGATTCAGTTTTGCGGCCCCTTTTGAGGAAATACAAAAACATCAAAGTTGTGGTAATTAAGTAAATAAAATATTTCTATTTCTTCAGACCGAAAAAATCTTCATCCCTGATATACAAGTTTTCCTATCCCTCCTAAGATTTCCGGAAAAAATAAGAATAATTAACTTCTCGTTTTGCACAAAAGCTTGCAACTCTGATATAAGGGTTACATCAGTATTCTTTTGATCTTTTAGAAAGGTAGGAATATACATATGGTCATGCAGAAGAAAAAACGCGGTCCACAACCTAAAGGTGGAATTCGGGTCATCCTTCGACTCTTGCCGGATTTAGTAACGGCTCTTGAGGCGGAAATGAAACGCTCTGGGCGAACCAGAACGGACCTGATGCAAAGGGCCATTGAGGCCCAATACCTTGGGAAGCGCCGCGAAACTGATTGGAAACCGACCAAGGAGTAGCTTGGCGGGATACCGCCTGGCTTGCTGTTCCGAGGGGTTTCCGGAAAGCCAGGTGCGGTATGTCGAAAGAATCAAGAATTTCATTTAATCAAATTTTAATGTTGGTGGTTTCTCCTCCGTTTTTATTCCTAGCCCTTTCCTGTTTTATCTCCTTAATCTCCGGACATGTTTATGATTCGGGCGATCCATGGGGAGAGAAACTCTTCCAAAACAGAATCCACATTCAGCCTATTCCATTTTGGTTTTTCATTTTTCCTTATGCCATTCTTTTTTATTTCAGGAAGAACGAAAACATTTTTTTCCAAACAAAGTTGGTTTTTAGCGCCTCTATGGTAGTAGCCCTGCTTGACCCTTTGTTTAGGTATTTTGACTGGACATACCTATTCACATTGGTGGTATTAACGGCGGGGGCCATGTGGGGGCTTTTCTGGGATATGACCATAAGAAAAAAAGTAGATGTTGGTAAGTATCCTTTGGCAATTGATCCCAAACGCAAGAAGGGAATCCCTACCGAATCCCTGGATAGCAATGTTGAAATTGTCGGTGGCACGGGAACGGGAAAGACCCGGCATGTCATCAAGCCCTTTATCGAACAAACCATCGAGCAGGGTTTGGGTTGCTTTATCTATGACGTGAAAAGCAACTTGGGACCGGATGTGACCTATTACGCGGAACATTTCAACCGCTCTTCAAGTTTCTATTACTTCGATATAGCCCGGCCAAAACGTTCAGCGACCTATAACCCACTTTATGGCAACAACCCTGATGAGATCGCTAATCGGGTTTTCACAGCCCTCTATTACGACAAGAAGAACGCCGAACCCTACTACATGGAGTTAGCCAGCGCCTTCATCCACAACCTTGTTGGCTTACTGATGAAGGAGATCAAAACCATCACCTTCCAGGACTTGGCAACCGCCGCAGGGGAAATAGAGACTTTCCGGATTATCGGAGACTTCTGCGCTAAGTATCCGAATAGTGTCCAGGCGGGTTATTTCAAATCCTTGTGGCTCAAAAAAACACCGAAACAGCGCCAAGAAGAACTTTCCGGTTTGGTGAATAAACTCCAACGATTTTGCAATCGGGAATGGTCGCATCTCCTGAATGTCAAAAAACCTTCCATCAAAATGGAGGACGTCCTAGACCTGAACCAAATCCTTCTTTTTGGGGTGGCTTCAGCACAGTACCCGGAAGACGCAAAGCCGCTTTCTATCTTAGCCATGATGGATTTATCCAGCCAAGTCGCCAAGCGGTTTATGCACAAACCGATGAAACCTTTCCGGGTTTTCCTGGACGAGTTCTACAACATTTCCTACCCAGGTTTTATCGACCTTATTAACAAGTGCCGGGAAGCCAAGGTGAACCTGTTTTTGGCGCACCAGTCTTTGGGCGACCTCCGGGCCGTGTCCGAAGAGTTCATGGAACAGGTCATGAATACCGCGAGGAACAAGATCATCCTTGGGTTGGATGATCCCCAGACGGCGGAATACTTCGCCAAGCTCTTTGGAACCACTCCGGACTTGAACGCCAGGGTGACTTCTTATGACGCTCAAAGCAACGTAGCCGGTTACGCCAAGCCAATGGTGGAAAAGTTCCGGTTCCATCCCAACGACATTAAGGAATTGCCGGTAGGCCAAGGGATTGTTCGGATAGTCAGCAAAGGGAAACCCCATATTATTCTAACGGCGCTAGGAACGGCTCTGGAGGTTCCTAGCGGGTTCGTTTGGGAATACAGAATTCCCGGGTATCAAAAATCAATGAAAAATGAAACCTCGCTAGAGAGGTCGGATGATGAAGGCGGCGCGGGCTTGGCCGTGCCTGCCAAGAAGGGCGGGAAAGGCCCCGGTGGGGCCTCCATGGGGGATGCAGATGCAGCCTAAGTCACCCAATACCCCCAGCCCGGTTGGGCCTATCCCGTTCCTGGACCCACGGGTCGTTGACCCCAGGGACGTGGATACCCTGGCCTATATCCATTCCAACAAGTTCATCACAACAAAACTCTTCCACCAGAAGTTTCACCCTCACCATTCCTTGTGGACGGCCTGCCTTCACTTGAACCGCTTAGCAGAAAGAGGGTTGGTACTGAGGGCAAGGAACCTTCCCAATGAGGATTCTTTCTACTGCCTAACCCGTCCGGCCCTAAAGCACCTGGCCGGGTTGGCAAGAATCCTCCTTTCCTCGGAAGTCCGTTCCCCTCGCATAAACCTCTTTGAGCGGGAACATGACAAACGGGTGTTGGCCATGCGTATCCAGATTGAGGAAGCCGGGGGCCTGGAAGGCCTGACCTGGCTTTCGGACTACGAGATGCGTTGCGGTCTGAGGATGGATTGGAAGAAAGCTTTGAACCAGGGCCGGGGTTGGGACTTGGCCGGGGCAAGGCTTCACCGGGTACACGACCGGACCCCGGACGGGTACTTCGAAGCCACCATTGAGAGTAAGACCTATGGCTTCGCCTTGGAGTACGAGCATACCGCCTACAACCGGGAAAAGATGGCCGCCATGGTTTTGAACCTGACCAGGGATTTTCCGAGGGCCTTCCGTTTGATCGTCAGCCGAGACAAAGATCATGCGGTAAGGATGCTTGAGGGCTTGGGAACCTTCCTCAAGGGTGATCCCCGGAACAAGGACCTATGGGGCTTTTCCTTTTTCGGGAAGGTTTCCCGGATTCCCTTTCAGCGCGTTCCTTGGGTCAACTTGGAGGGTGACTACCTACCCTTTGTGAAAGACCCCATCCTGAAAAACCTTCCAGCTGGGGACAACCAAGCGAGGGAAACAGCATGAACCGAACGACTAAAAACTTGACTCAGAGGTTGACTCAGACTCAACCCAAAATTAAAAGAAACGCCCACGAAAGAGGGGAATTTTGTTGTTCTGCGACGCCAGCCCCCACTCCCCCAGTATCACTATGTGAGTACTGGAATACGGGAGTGGGGGCTGGCATCTATAACAACAAAATTAGTGTGGGCGTGGGCGTGAGGATAGAAGAAGTAGAAGAAGAAAAGACTAAAGGCGAACGGAAACACCGTGGAAAACCCCCCGAGCTGTCCCTGTCGGGCCAGGCGGGGTTTTCCACACCTTTCCCTGAAGGGTTGTCCCCTTCGGGGTCATTTATTTTTTTAAATCATATTTGGGGAGGTAGACAATGACGGAACGCAGAAGAAACGACCGCCGGGGAAGTAATCAGGACTATCTGCTGACGGAAGGCGAAGTGGCTGAGAAGGCCAAGGTTTCTGTTCATACCGTCCGATATTGGAGGCAGCTTGGAAAGCTTCCCTCCGTCAAGGTGGGAAAACACCCCATGGTTTGGCATTCGGTCTTCCTGAAGGTATTTCAAAAACCTCTTCCCTTCCCCCCTTTTGGGGGTGATAAAATGCCAGGTGCTGGGGACATTAGGAGGGTTGTATGAGTCAGCCTAATGTTCATGGGCTTCCGCAGTTTTTGCGGAAGGATGAGAAAGGATACTTCCTCGACTACCGGGTAGAGGCCGATGGCCTCTCCCGACGGAAAAGGGTCCGGTTGGGTCTTATCCCCATGGCGCAAGCCAAGCGGATTTTGGCCGAGCACTACCAGGAAATCGCGAACGGGAAATACTTGGCCGAAGAGAGGCCGAGGGTCACGTTCAACGAGGCGGCGGATTCCTTCCTGGCCTTTTCAGAGGCCAGGAAAAAGAGCCACCGCAGGGACCTTGTTTCTGTCAAGGCGTTGAGGGCTTTCTTCGGGGCGCGGCCCCTGGAAAGCCTGACGCCCAATTTGGTCGAGGACTATTTGGCGTTCCGAAAGAAGAAGGCCGAGGAGAGGGGCAGGAGCCTGAAGGGTTCCACCCTGAACCGGGAAATGGCTTGCTTGAAGACCATCGTCCGAAGGGCGTTGATCAACCGGCAGATCGACCGGAATCCCGTGGAGGGCTTGCGGATGTTTCGTGAGACTTCCCGGAACCGGACCCTGACTTCCGAAGAATTTCAAAGGTTGTTGGATCATTGCTCCCCGCATTACCAGCCCGTCGTGCAGTTGGCTTACGACACGGGCATGAGGCGGGGTGAGATCACGGGGTTGAAGTGGGACCAGGTGGACTTGAAGGCAGGAGTTATCACCTTAAAGTCCGAGGACACCAAGACGCAGGAGCAGCGGGAAATTCCACTGGACGAGGGTTTAAAAGACCTTTTCCAGAAGATACCCAAGGTCTTGGGAAGCCCATTTGTCTTTAACTTCCGGGGTCATGGGTTGAAAGATCCAAAAACGGCCTTCCTGCGGGCGTGCCAGCGTGCTAAAATCTCGGACTTTCGTTTCCATGATTTGAGGCATTGCGCGGTCACGAACTTTCGGAAAGCCGGAGTGAGTGATTCAACGATCATGTCGATATCCGGGCATAAGACTTACGCGGTCTTTCGCAAGTACGACCGCATCGACCGGGAAGACCGCTTGGACGCTTTGGCGAAAGTCAGGCGCTTCAAGGACTCCAAGGACTCCTATAGGACACAGGGGTCGAAAACGGAGGTTTCACAGGTCGTCGGCTGATAGAATTTTTCTTTTAGTGCAGTGTTTTCATGGAGATGGAGGGTTAGTCCTAATTGGTAAGGCAGTGGACTTGAAATCCACCGGGGGAAACCCCTTGCAGGTTCGAGTCCTGCACCCTCCGCCATTCGATGCACCCGGCTTTTTCGAAAAGAAAAATCCGGGTTGACCGTGGCAGGCCGATTAGGCGGAGTATCAATAAAGCGGCTGTAAAACTTAAACTAGTTTATTTATCCGACACGGAGAGATGGCCGAGCGGCTGAAGGCGACGGTTTGCTAAACCGTTAAAGGAGTAACATCCTTTCAAGGGTTCGAATCCCTTTCTCTCCGCCATATATTTGGTAGTGTCAAAAAGATAAACCCTACGGCTGGACCGCTCACACCCCCCCACTTATCGTCATTCCCCAATTCCGCTTCTTTTGCTTCCCTGTCTCCCCCGGCTTAGGTAAAATAAACCTGTGGAATTATTGAATCCCTGGAGAGTCCTTTGACCACCTTAACGCAACGCTTTACCTTCCTCGCTTTTTTAGCTTTCGCGGTTGTTCTTTTGCCGGCCTGCGGCGGCTCCGGAAATGTCAAAAGCCAAAAAGCCGCTGAAACCGTCTTGAGCCCCGAAGCTTCGCCGACCCCTGTTGCCACCGCCAGCAGCGATTTGGGAATCGCCGGCGAGAAGCACGAGGCCCCCATCAACACCTATGTGGAAAAAATCAAACGCACCAAGAACGGCAAGGAAACCAAAATCACCCTGACCCCCGGAACCCCGGCCGCGACGCCGGAAACCGCCGCGGCTGCCGCCACGCCCAACACCGCCCCTCCCGTGGACGCCTCCGTTCCTCCCGCGAAGGGCGGCTCCCATTGGATTTGGTGGGTTCTTCTCGTCCTAGCCCTCGGCGGTATCGGCTGGTTCCTCAAAAACAAAAGTCAATCCGGCGATTACTCACAGCCCAATCCTCCCGTGGGCGGCCTTTCCCCGGTCAGCGGCTTTACCGGAGTGAAGAACAAAATCGAGGATGAAACGGATTCCGAACCGTCCATCTGGACCAAAAAACTATTTTAAAATGACGATGAAAAAATAGTTTCATGGCCCTTCTCGCCGACCCGGACCGTTATATTGAAGTCATGCAGGTGGGCCGCTGTCCCCTTTGCTTCCTCCTCCATGATTACGTCCACGAGCATCTCAAATCCCTTTTAGAGGAATCCGTCACCGATCCCCTCTCCCGGGAAGCCCTTTTTCGGTCCAGGGGTTTTTGCAACCGACATGCCTGGCAGGGCGTCCATCAGGGAAGGCATTTGGGGATGGCCGTCATTTACGGAAGCCTGTTGGAAAAAGGCCTGGCCCACCTTTCTGCCAGCCCCAAGATTTGGGGCGGCCCCAAGCCAAAACCCTGCCCCCTCTGCGAATCCGAAAAAAGCCGGGACAAGGCCAACCTCCAACAGTTCGCCCTGAGCTGGAGCGAGTCGGAGAAACTCCGCTCCGCTTTTTCCGAGCGCGGAATTCTCTGCTTGAATCATCTCGAAAAAACCTTGGCTCAAAAAATGTCCACCCTCCGGCGGAAAAACCTTTATGAAACCGGCAAAAAAGCCTTGGAGCTCATCCTCAAAGATTTAAATGAATTTCTCGGTAAACAAGATTATCATCGGTCTCATGAGTCGTTGGGCCCCGAAAAAGACGCCTGGATCCGGGCGGTCCGGGCGGTCAGCGGCGAAAGGGAATAACCATGGCCTTGACGGAAAACTATAAAGACAATCGCGAGTCGGGCATCACCGATTATTACTTCATCGACCTGATTGTCATGCTGGCTTCCTCCGCCAAGATCGACTTGGGGGAACTGGTCCACCCCTACTACAAGGATAAGGAACTGAACCTGGCCCGCGCCAGGATCACCATTAACATGATCGGCTCCCTCATCAAAAAGACCTCCGGAAACCTGAACCTGGACGAGAAAAAGGTCCTGAGGGAGGTTTTGGACGACCTCCAAAAAACCTACGTGGAAAAAACGAAGGAAAGAAGCAAACTAGCGTCCCAAGCGGCGGCTAAAAGCCCCCCCCGCCCCTTGATTCCCAACCCGGCAAGCGCGCCCAAGACCGACGCGAAGGATTGGATCCGCGTGGTTCAGGAAGAAATCGCCAAGAAAAAACAGGGCCCCTCCACCCCGCCCAAAAGCTGATTCCCATTCATTCCCACCCCCCTCCATTAAGCCCAAGAAAAGCCGGCAGGTTCCTTCTTCTCCTTTTACTGGCTTGCGGCTGCTCGGACGATGTGCCGGGCAAGGGGCCCCACGATGTGGCCTTCGCCTATGCCAACGGCGATGGGGTCTATGTGGTCCGGGGCGACGGAACCCTGAACCAAAAAATCATCGGCGGCTATTATTACCAGGCCGTCCTTTCCCCCGACAAAACCAAAGTCGCCTGCGTTTATGACAAGGATTTTCAAATCACGATTTTCACCCTGGATGAGAATTACGAAACCCATCTCAAGCCTAAAACCATCCATAACGCCCAGGCCCTTTCCCAGGGTTCCAAAATGACCGCTGTGGCCTGCCCCCAATGGTCCCCGGACGGCCAGAAACTATATTTTTTAAATTTAAACCATTTGATCGTCTACGATTACCAGGAACAGAAAACCGCCAACCTGTTTGATTTTCCCGAAAGCCAATCGGGCGGCCAAACCAACGACACGGGGATGATGAGGCTTTCCAGGGAAGGGGACAGCCTTTATTGCATGTTAAGCGATGGACAGGACGGCTTGTCCTTTTGGGCCGTTTCGACCGACACCCATCAAGGCGTGCCCCTCGCTTCCTCGAAACGGTCACTGCTTTCGGACTTTAACTTCCCCCCCGAAATGCCGGGAGACTTGATTGAGAATTGCTTCGGCTCGAGGGAAAATCCGGTCCTAGGGCCCATCCCCTCGCCGGACCGCCGTTATTATTTTTTCTTCCAAAAAGGGCAAGGCTTCCTGGCCCATCACGGGATCAAGGGTTATGACAGGACCACGAAGGAGAAATTTGACGTAGCGACGCTGGGGACATCCCTCTACTCCAACGGCCAATAGAAAAACCTATTTCACCACCAAGACACCAAGGCACCAAGAACAACAAACCAAGATGAAAAAAAATAGATCTAATTTTTCATTCGGTCTTACTTGGTGGCGCAATCAGGTCTTATTTTATTCTTGCCGCAAGGTCCTCCCCTTCCAAACGCCGTAGCCCCTTACTAAAAACCATCTCATCGAATTAAACCCGATCAGCACGAACAAAAGATTTCCCAAGGGATGGAGAAAACAGGATGCGAGAGGAAGGCCGTATCGAACCGCTTGGTTGAGCCGTAAAAGCACCTGTAAAACCGCCAGCCCTAAGGCCGCGTTAAAGAGAAAGGTTCCCGGCGGGGCCCAAACTAAAAGGGCGAAGGGGAGAACCGTCACCCCGAGTAAAAAGCCATAACTTGCCAGCGCCCTCGGCAGGGAGAATCCGAAGGCCGGGAAAAAGTTCTTCGAGAATCCTTCCCACACGTCCCTGGCCGAGTGGTACATCCGGCAAAAGGTCATGTCCGCCCCGTTCAAAAAAACCAGCCGAAATCCTCCTTGCACCAGGTGGTTCCCGATTTTTAAGTCTTCCACGATTTCATGCCTCACCGAGGTGTGCCCCCCGATGGCTTGGTAGGCTTTCCGCCGGAACAAAAGGAACTGTCCCCCCGCTCCCGCGAATTTCGAGAAAAAGGTTCCTTTTTTCAAAACCCGCCTCACCGGTAAAAAGGCGATCAGGCAAAAAACCATCACGGGAATAACAAGATATTCCAGCCATGTCCCTGTTTCCTGTTGGGTGAAGCAGGAAAGCAGGTCCGCCTTTTCCCTTTCCGCCGCCTGGACCGAGCGTTTCAACATATCCGGGGAATGCCAGGTATCCGCGTCGGTGAAAAAGAGCCATTCGCCTCGGGCCTTGAGGGACAACTGGTGGCAGGCCCAGGGCTTGCCGACCCAGCCCTCCGGCAGGGGTTTACCCCGCAGGATCTTGAATCGTTTGGACTTCACCGCGTATTCCCGGAGCAATGAATAGGTTCCGTCGGTGGATTGGTCGTCCAACACCAGGACCTCCAGCCGGGGATAGTCCTGTTCCAGGAAACTCTCCAGGCAGGGCCGGAGTCGCAATTCCTCGTTCCTGGCGGGAACACAGACGGAAACCAGGGGCCACTTCTTCCGGCCCTGGTCCGCCGGTGGAACTTTTCGGAAAAGCCTTGTATTATCCCAAGCGCAAGCCGTCAAATAGACGCCCAAGAAACCAAAAAACAACGCCAGGAATGTCATCGCATGAACCTTCTTTCAGGAGTCAACCAGGACTTCCACCGGCCCCCAACATCCCCCGGAGCCTATGAGTGGTGGCACTTTGACGGCGAGGACGGGCGCACGGGATATTCTTTCTCCATCCAATTCTTCGCGGGAAACCTTCATTCGCCCTACTATCAAGATAGCTTAAAAACCTACTGGGAAAAAACGAAATCCCCGCTGGTGGATCAAGGACCCCGGGCCCCAGCCCCCAACCCCTTGGATTTTTGCGGCGTCGCCATCCGGATCTTCCACCAGGGCCTCATGGTCGGCGAAGCCCTTCAGGAATTTTCCTCGAAATTCTTGAAAGCCTCCGATAAACACGGCGCGGTCCTGCTGGGTCCCAACCGGTTCAATTGGGACGAAAGGGGCGATCCCCCTTCCTATGTGGTGACCATCCAAGCCCCATTGCGGGGGGGGAAAAAGCTCCTGCGAGCCAGGTTGTTTTTCACGCCCGAGATGGGCGAGATCCTGAACCTTCCCCAGGCCAGGATCCACTCCACCCATTCTTGGGTGCTGGCGGCCCCCCGGTGCCATGTGGAGGGAACCTTGGAATGGTGCGACGCCGGGGGCGGGGTCGTCAAAGAACAGGCCTTTGTCGGCAAGGGCTACCACGATCACCACTTTGGATCCGTTCCCTTGGAGCGGTTCGTGAAGGCCTGGTATTGGGGCAGGGTATTCTTGGGGGACCAAACCTTGGTCTATTCGGTGCAAATTCCTGCTGGTTCCGATGAGTCCCCCTCAGGGTTTCTCCTGACCGCCGGCAAAGGGGAAATCGAGACCTGGGACGTTGCCTTCCAGCTTTCAAAAAAACGCCGGACTTTTTTCTGGCTTCCCTACCAAAAAAATCTGGGATTTATGGATAGCCATTCCTTGGAAATAAGCCATGAGCAAATCCTCAGCGACGGCCCCGCGGCCCTTTTGTTCGGGGACCAAGTGGTCTGGACGAAAAACGGCGAGACTTTCAGGGGGCCGGGACTGTCCCAGTACCTCTATCCCTCCCGCCTCTCCAGCCGCTTTTTCTTTCCGCTGTTGAAAGGTAAAACCACGGTTTATACCCAAACCTCCGCGGAACCAACCCCGCCCCCCAAGGGGGACGTCACTACGACCAGGCCGGAACTTTAAACAACCAAAACCCATTTCACCACGAAGGGCGCCAAGTTCACCCAGAACAACGAAAAGCCGAACCATCTCAATCGATTTTTGGGACCCTAAAATAAAAAAGGAGGCGGGGTTTCCGCCTCCTCTCCAAAACTACCCATTACTAACTTCTAACTATTAGTTCAGCGTTTTCGCTCCCGGGGTCCAGCCGCAGCCCGTCAACTTGCCGGTCTCGAAGGCCGCCAAGGTGCGGATGGTTTCTTCCACATTGCGGCCGACCGCCGTGTCGTTCACGGTGGAGTGCTTCAAGTTGCCTTCCGGATCAATGATGAAGGTTCCACGCAGGGCGAATCCCTTGTCCTCGATCAAAACGCCGTAGGCGCGGGAAATCTGGTGGTTGTTGTCCGCCAGGTGGGGGAACTTCAGTTTTCCCAGGTCCTTTTCCTGCCAGGCCTTGTGGCTGAATTTGCTGTCCGTGGAGCAGGTGATGATTTCCGCGCCCATTTTCTTGAACTCGTCGAACTTCTCGTTGAAAGCCTTGATCTCCGTGGGGCAGACGAAAGTAAAGTCGAGCGGGTAAAAAAACAAGACAACCCACTTTCCCTTGTAATCGGAGAGCTTGATTTCCTTGAACTCACCATTCGGCATCACCGCTTCGCCCTGGAAATCCGGGGCTTTTTGTCCTACTTGCGTTGGCATAGCTTCCTCCTTTGAAATTAAACCTGACGAACCACGGCTTTTTTAGAGAGCAGTAGTATCTAAACCCCGGGCCCTTGGTTCAAGCCCCGCCTGAGGATTTTTTCGGCGGAATCGGGTTAAATACATTGATCCACGGGCCTGCGGGAGGTTTTTGGCCAATTTTTGATCTCCGGTTGGCCGAATCTTAAAAGGAAGACCGGATCCTCCGCCGGATCCGCGCCGAAGACCCGCTTTAAGGCGCCACGGCCCGACGGCAGCGTGACCGGCAGATGGAGGGCTTGGGATCCCAATTCCAACTCACTCAAGGTCAGGGCCAATTGGGCCAGCCAACGGCCGCAGTTGATATAACCGGCGGCGCTGGAATCACGGGTGGCAGCCAAAAGAAAAGCGGGAGCTTCAATGCCGTGGCCCTGCCTTAAAAGAGCCTGCCGTGCCACTTCTTTTATTTCCCTCCTGTACCCGACATAGCGGAGCAGGTTGAAACGGGCCCGGACGGAGATGGGAAGACCCAAAGCCGCCAGGGGAAGGCCTTCCAAGGCTTCTGGGTTGGGCCTCAGCCATCCCGCACCCTCTTCCACCAAAAGGGGGTCCGCCGAACCTTCGTGGGATAAATCGTGGAGGATTTGGGTTAACTCCTCCAACAGCGGCCCGCCGCTGATGAAATAAATTTTATCGCTCTTGGAAAAGGGCGGGCAATGCCTTAAACGGTCCAGGTGGATTTCCTTTACCGAGCCAGGGTCGTATTTCCCCGCGTGGGTCTGGCGGGTTAAAAGGGTCGCGAAAAGCGGCTCCGGCATGGTCTCCGCGAGGGGATGGAGGGTCAACCGGGCCGCCAAATCTTTCGGGCCGTCCTTGGGGAATAATTCCACTTTCAGTTCATAACCCAAGCCCGGCGCCGCCAGGACCATATGCTCCAGGCAGGCGCCAAGGCTTAGGTAAAGGTCGCGGCCATGGGGGTCCAAACCAAAGGGCCTGCTCCTCGACGGATCCGGGAACAGATCCACCACCCCTTGGCCGGAATAGGTGATAAACCTCCAGGGTTGGCTGTTGTAAATCGAGGGCGCTAAAACGCCGTACTCCAAGAGCCTTTTGGTTATTTTTTCGTAACCCATTTTTTATTCTTCCCGAGTAAAGTGAGCCTTCATGACGGCCGTCATATCCCGCCGCGCCGTTAAAACGTAAAACCGATTCCAAGCTTCGCGGGAAATTACGGTTAAAAGAAGAGGGCCCGGTTGTTTTCAGTGATTTTCGCCATTTAAATTCACGTTTAAACTTGTTTGCATCTTAAGCCAAACATAAAATGAAAGCCATCCTCCAACACAAGGGGCCTTATGTCGAACGAGAAAGCCAAAATTAAAATGCTGACCGTGGCGGAAGCCAACGCCCTCCTGCCCCAAATCCGCTTGAGTCTTCAATCCCTCCGGGAACAGCGGAGTGTGGTCCTCAGAATTCAGGCCCAAATCGAGATCGAGGAAATGACAGGCACGGATTCCAAGGGACAGCTTTCGCCGGCGGCCCAGGCGGCCATCACCAAGCAAATGGAATCCTTTCATTTCCAAACCCGGCTCTTTGAGGAAAAACTGGAAGACCTTTTTCAAATGGGCGCCCACCTGAAGGATTTGGACACGGGACTGGTGGATTTTTACAGCCGCCATGGCAGCGAAATTGTTTTTTTATGCTGGAAAGAGGGCGAAGCTGAAATCCGCCATTGGCACGGATTGCAGGGCGGCTTCTCGACCCGCAAGCCGATCAAAGAAAATTAGGAATTGGGAATGAGGAGTTAGGAGTTTTTAAGTCTTTCCAAGACTTTAAATCCTAAATATCCTCAAAATTCCCAACTCCTAATGACTAATTCCTAATTTTTTCAGGAGTGTTCAATGAAACCTTTCGATCAAGCCGATACCTTAGCGATTAACTCCATCCGCCTTTTGGCGGTGGACGCCACCCGTCAGGCCAACTCGGGCCACCCCGGGATGCCCATGGGCATGGCCCCGGCCGCCCATGTGCTTTGGAGCCGCCACTTGAAGCATTCCCCTTCCAATCCCCATTGGCAGGACCGCGACCGCTTTGTGCTTTCCGCCGGCCACGGCTCCATGCTCATCTACTCGCTTTTACACCTGCACGGCTACAACCTGTCCCTGGACGAATTGAAAAATTTCAGGACTTGGGGCAGCAAAACCCCCGGCCATCCCGAATACGGCCACACGGAAGGCGTGGAAACCACCACCGGCCCCTTAGGCCAGGGTATCGCCACAGCGGTGGGCTTCGCCATGGGCGAGCGTATCATGGCCGCCCGGTTTGGCCAGGAGCTGGTCAACCACAAAACCTGGGTCATCGCCTCCGACGGCGACCTGCAGGAAGGCGTCTCCCATGAGGCCTGCTCCCTTGCGGGACATTTGAAGCTGGCTCAATTAAAAGTTATCTATGACGATAACCACATTTCCATCGAGGGCGATACCAATCTAGCTTTCTCCGAGGACGTGTTGAAACGCTACGAGGCCTATGGCTGGCATACCTTGCGTGTCACCGACGCCAATGACCTGGAAGCCTTGGACAAGGCCATGGCGGAAGCCAGCGCCGAAACGAAACGCCCTTCCATCATCGCCGTTCGCTCCCATATCGGTTACGGAAGCCCGCTTCAAGACAGTTCAAAAGTCCACGGGTCACCCTTGTCGCCCGATGACATTAAAAAGACCAAGGACTTCTTTAAGTGGCCCCAGGAACCAACTTTTTACATTCCCGAAGAGGCGAAGAAGCGCTGTTTGGAATCGGTGGAAAAGGGCAAGAAAATCGAGGCGGAATGGAACGCCAAAAGGGACGCCTACGCCAAATCCAACGCGGATAAATTCAAGCAATACCAACAGGCTTTGGCCAAGGAACTCCCGGTGGATTTGGAAAAGAAACTGCCGGTTTTCCCCGCCGATGAAAAGGGCCTGGCCACCCGCCAGTCCTCGGGCAAGACCATCAACGCCATCGCCAAGGAAGTTCCCTTCTTTTACGGCGGCTCCGCCGACCTGGCAGGCTCCAACGATACCCTGATCGAGGGCGGAGGGGATTTTGAGGCGGACAACTATTTGGGACGCATCTTCCACTTCGGCATCCGCGAGCACGGCATGGCCGCGGCCTTGAACGGCATGGCCCTGCATGGCGGCGTCATTCCCTTCGGCGCGACCTTCTTGATGTTCAACGATTATATGAAGCCGGCTTACCGCCTGGCCCACTTGATGGGGGTTCAGTCCATTTTCGTCTTCACGCATGATTCCATCGGCCAGGGCGAGGACGGGCCCACCCACCAGCCAGTTGAGACCTTGGCCGCCATGAGGGCTACGCCTAACGGCTGCGTCATCCGCCCCGGCGATTCGGGCGAGGTTCCCTACGCCTGGCTGGCGGCGCTCCAGCGCAAGAACGCCCCTACCGCCCTGGTCTTTTCCCGCCAGGCCGTACCCACTTTCGACCGCACCAAGTTCGCCCCAGCTTCCGGAACCTTAAAAGGCGCTTATACCTTGTCGGACGCCAAAGGCGGCAAGCCCCAAGTTCTGTTGATTGGAACCGGTTCGGAGCTTCAGCTTTGCGTGAAGGCCCAGGAAGCCTTGGAGAAGGAAGGCGTCGCGGCGAGGGTTGTCAGTGCGCCGTCTTTGGAACTTTTCGCGGCTCAACCCACTTCTTATCAAGATGAGGTCCTGCCGCCTTCTGTGAAAGCCCGTGTCGTGGTGGAAGCCGCTTGTTCCTTCGGCTGGCAACGCTGGGCCGGGGACAAGGGAAAATTCGTGACGCTGGAGCGCTTCGGCGCCAGCGCGCCCGGTAATGTGGCCTTGAAGAACCTGGGCTTCACCGTGGAAAACGTGGTGAAGGCCGCCAAGGAAAGCCTGAAAACCGTTTAAAGTCCAAAGCCAAACCTATTCACCACAGGCCCCTAACGGGGCCACAGAGGCACAGTTAGGCAAAAACAAAGATTTTGATTTTAACGATAATTTTTAACCGTGTCTCTGTGAGTCCTGAAATGGACCTGTGGTGAAAAGGCCTGAATGATAACGACTTCCCACGCCATCCTGAACGCCGCCATCTTGGGCCGCAAGGAAAAACCCACCCATCACTTGGCGGTTATCTTAGGTTCCATTCTCCCTGACTTCCCCATGTTTCTGTATTTTGGTTTCTATCTACTCCATCACAGCCATATCCGCGTGGCCCCGGGATATCTTGAGGAATACCATTTCCGCCAGCTCTGGGTGGATTGGGGCCACTCCATTCCCCTGGCGTTAGCCGGTACCTTGATCTGTTTTTTGCTGAAGTTCCAGAATGGGATTTATTTTTCCCTTGGGATGTTCCTGCACAGTTTGGAAGACCTACCGGTCCATTCCGAATACGCGCACCGGCACTTCCTGCCCTTCAGTAATTTTCGTTACTACAGCCCCATTTCCTATTCGGATGTCCACCACCACGCCAATATCGTGGCGCCCCTGGAGTGGCTGGCGGTTGTTATTTCTATTGCCGTTATCTGGAGGCGAGGCTTAACCCCCACCTCGCAGGTCCTTCTGCTATTCGTCGGCATCGGCCAGGGATTGTTCTTGGTTTATACTTTTGGGGGAATCCACTGGTAAGTTCGAATTCTATCCGGGGACCCCAATAAGGAAAAAACTTTATGCGCCTTTGGTCGCTGCACCCTCAATATCTGGACTCTAAAGGCCTTGTCGCCCTTTGGCGCGAAGGACTCTTGGCCCAGAAGGTACTTCAGGGCAAAACTCGCGGCTATCGCAACCATCCCCAACTTGACCGGTTTAAATCACGATCCTCCCCCAAGGCCTCTATCGGACGCTACTTGCTGGAAGTTTGGGAAGAAGCTAACCGCCGGAATTATTCTTTTGACCGAACCAAGGTTAAAAACGCGGGAAAGAAGGTAAAACCCATTCCCGTCACTCGGGGACAGTTGAGGTATGAATGGGAGCACTTTAGGAAGAAACTTCGGCGCAGGGATCCGTCGAGATTTAAGACCATGAAAAAAGATCAGAAGGTGAAACCACACCCATCATTTCGAGTGATTGCGGGAGCTATTGAAGTTTGGGAAAAACAAGAAAATGGCATATTTAAACTGAGCTTGCCACGTCGTAATCGTCCCGCTATTCGCGGGCCATTCCTCGCAATGACAACTAACTTATTTTTTCTTGAGGAGTGAAGCGGCTGCCGCGTCCATGGCGAAGATGAGTTTTCCGTCCGTGGGGCGCAGGTACTGCACCGGGTAGCGGGGCGGATCGGACCTTCCTTCCAGCACGTCCTTCAAGCGGTCGGCTTTTTTTTGCCCCTCCATCATCACCATCAGGATCCGGGAAGCGTTGAGGACCGGGAAGGTCAGGGAGACCCTCTCCTTGCGCTCCTTATCCACGAAATAGCCTACCACCCACTTGTCCAGTTCGTTGA
>CAZUXW010000060.1:0-18708 GCA_964624625.1 uncultured bacterium | reverse complement strand
GCGATCACATCCACCTTCTCGAAAGCCTTATCGTAATCTTGCTTGATCAAACGGCGGACTTTCAGGGCCTTTAAGTAGTAGGCGTCGTAATAGCCGGAGGAGAGGGCATAGGTGCCTAACATGATGCGGCGTTTGACCTCAGGGCCAAAACCGGCGGCTCGGGTCTTGGAATACATCTCAACGATATTTTCGCCGGGAACCCGGAGGCCGTAGCGGACGCCGTCGTAGCGGGCCAGGTTGGAGGAGGCTTCCGAGGGGGCCAAGACATAGTAAGCGGCCAAACCATAAGGCGAGGCCGGCAAAGAGACTTCGTGTATCTCCGCTCCCAGTTTTTTTAATTCCTCAATGGCCTTCTTCACGGCTTCCGACACTTCTTTATTTAACCCATCCGGGAAGAATTCTTTTGGGATCCCAATTTTCAAACCCTTCGCGCTTTTCTTCATTTCCGCCACGTAATCGGGAACCGGAACATCGGCGCTGGTGGAATCCTTGGGGTCATGACCCGCGATAGCGCCCATCATAATGGCGCAATCCTCAACGTCTTTCGAGAAAGGGCCGATCTGATCCAAGGAAGAAGCGAAAGCGATGAGCCCATAGCGGGAAACACGGCCATAAGTAGGCTTCAACCCCACGATGCCGCAAAGGGCGGCTGGCTGGCGGATAGAACCGCCCGTGTCGGACCCTAAGGAAGCGAAGGCTTGGTCGGCGGAAACGCAGGCGGCCGATCCGCCCGAAGAGCCTCCCGGGACGCAGGCAAGGTTCCAGGGATTTTTGGTTTTTTGGTAAGCGGAAGTCTCGGTGGAAGAACCCATGGCGTACTCGTCCATGTTGGTCTTCCCCACCATGATGGACCCGGCGGCGTTGAGGCGTTCCACCACCGTGGCGTTGTAGGGCGGCATGAAGTTTTCCAGCATCTTGGAACCGCAGGTGGTCCGGACTCCCTTGGTACAAAGCAGATCCTTAATGCCCAAAGGAATACCGGTCAGGACCGTGGCGCTGCCCGATGCAAGCCGCTTGTCGGCCTCTGCCGCCTGCCTCAAGGCCTCATCCCTGGTCACGGTGATGAAGGATTGGACCTTCGGCTCCACCTTTTCCAAGTGGTCCATAACGTTCTTGGTCAATTCGACCGAGGAAATCTTTTTGGATTTCAGGTCTGCGGAGACTTCGTGGATTGTTTTTTGAAAGGGTTCCATGAGGGCCTTACATGATCTTCGGGACTTTAAAATGCCCGCTCTGGGGTTCCGGCGCGTTGGATAACACTTCCTGCTGGGTCAAGGACGGGACCACCACGTCCTCTCGGAAGACGTTCTTCATGTCCAAGGGATGGGTGAGAGGTTCCACGTTGGAGGTGTCGAGTTGATTAAGCTGTTCGACATACTGGAGGATATTGGCCAATTGCTGGGTGTATTTGGCCACTTCCTCGTTGGTCACCTCGAGGCGGGCCAGCTTGGCGACATATTGGACGTCTTTTTCGGATAAAGCCACGGTCTTCTCCTGATGGTTTAAAAGGACGCTTATCTTGCCAGAATCCCGCTACCTTTTCCACAATGGAAAAAGCTTATATTTCCTTTACATGTTTTTCCAGGAAGGCCAGGGTCATGGCCCAGGCGGTGGCGGCGGAGGCGGGATGATAGGCGGATCGTTCATCACAGTTAAACCCGTGCTCGGCCTCGGAAAATTCCGCGTTGATAAAGTTTTTTCCCGCCGCCCTCAAGGCGTCACCCAGTTCCTTGATTTTTTCCGGCGGGGTGGCCTTATCCTTGCCGGCCCAAATAAGGAGCAGCGGCGCCCTTTGGTCCTTGGCCAGGTCAAAGGACTGGCTGATAATTCGGCTTCCATAAAAGGAAACGGCCGCGCCAAAAGTAAAAGCGGCGTTCGCCATGAAAGAAACGCGCCCTCCCAAACAAAAACCGACACATCCGATTTTTCCAGGTTTCAAGCCGACTTCATTTTGAAGCCAGTCATAGGCGGCCTTGGCGTCCGCCAGGAGGGTTTCGGGGGTCAGAGCGTCGAGATGGGGTTTTAAGGCGGGAAAGTTATCATAGGGACTTTCGAACCCCACCGGGGCCGAGCGGTGAAAAAGCTCCGGGGCGATCACGACGTATCCCTCACGGGCCAACCGCCGGACGATATTTTCAATGTGGTTGTTCACGCCATAGGCTTCCTGGAAAACCAACACGCCTCCGTTGGACGCCCCGTCCGGCCTGGCGGTGAAGGCCGACATTTGGGTTTCATCTGAAACTTTGAGTTCCACCCTGCTCTCATGAATTTTGGACATGGCCCCTCCCGGGTTAGAGCCTATTCGATCTTCTCCAAATTAGCCATCTTGGCCACCAATTGTTTCTTGCCGAAATTGGGGAAGGAAACCGTCACCTTCAGGTCCTCGCCCGATCCGATAAGGGCCAAGACCATTCCCTTCCCGAATTTCTTGTGCTTCACCGTTTCCCCGATGGAATAGGGCGCCACCACGCCCTCCTCGTCCCATTCCGGGTCCTTGAGCTCGTCAAAAGGCTTCTTGGTGTTGGCTACCTCGTACAACCCGCCCTCGGTGGCTACGATCCTCGCGGCCTTGCCCGTCACTTGGAGCATATCCTTGGGGATCTCGGAAAGAAAGCGCGAGGGAGCGCGCCACTGGGGCGTGCCATAGACATAGCGGCAGGCGGCGCCGGTCATGTAGAGGATGTCCATGGCGCGGGTCATTCCCACATAGCAAAGGCGGCGCTCTTCCTGGACCTCCTCATCCTTTTCCATGGAGTTGTTGTGGGGAAAGAGCCCCTCTTCCATGCCCGTGATGAAGACGATGGGAAATTCCAGGCCCTTGGCGTTATGCATGGTCATGAGGGTCACGCAGTTGCGCTTGTCGTCCAGCTTGTCCACGTCGGCCACCAGGGAGACCTGGTCCAGGTAGCCTTCCAGTGTGGGCTTCTCGGCGGACTTCTCGTAATCCATGACCGAGTTCACCACTTCCTTCAGGTTCTCGATGCGCATCTTGGATTCCGGCGTGTCATCATTGGCTAGTTCGGTCAGGTAACCGGACCTCTCGAGGACCTTCTTCACGAACTCACCCGGCGGCATCAAGTCCCTCTCCGCGATGAGACCGTCCATCATTTCAGAAAAATTCAAAAGGGCCTGGGTTGCCTTCTTCGGGAATTCCCCGCCTAACGCGGCCTTCCTGGCCGCCTCGAGTAGGGTGATATCCTGGGCCTTGGCCCATTCCTCCAGTTTGGTGACAGTCCCCCCGCCGATGCCCCGGATGGGGACATTGATCATGCGCCTTAGGGAAACCGAATCGCGCGGGTTCACCAGCACATGCAGGTAGGCGATCATGTCCTTGACTTCCTTGCGGTCATAGAACTTCAACCCCCCCACGATGATGTAGGGAATATTGTTGCGGCGGCAGGAATCCTCAAGGACCCTGGATTGGGCGTTGGTGCGGTAAAGGATGGCCACGTGGCGGTAGGAGCGGCCAGGCTCCCCCAACCGCTCGTAGATGGTCCTCGTCACGAAGGCCGCTTCCTCCTTGTCGTCCTCCGCCTGGTAATAGGTGGGCGTCTCGCCGATTTCCCTCAGGGAAAAAAGCTCCTTTTCCTTGCGTTGGGAATTGTTGCGGATGACGGCCTGGGCCGCCAGGATGACGGACCTGGTGGAGCGGTAGTTTTGCTGGAGCTTGAAGACCTTGGCCCCGGGAAAATCATGCTCGAAGCGGAGGATGTTGCGGATATCCGCGCCGCGCCAGCCGTAGATGGATTGGTCCGGGTCCCCCACCACGTATAAGTTATTCCTGGGATGGGCAATGGCCGAGACCAATTGGTATTGGGCCATGTTGATGTCCTGGTACTCGTCGACCTGGATATACTCGAACCGCTTACGGTAGCTTTCCAGGATGTCCGGAAATTGCTTCAACAACAATACCGCGTTGAACAACAGGTCGTCGAAATCCATGGCGTTGTTTTCCCGGAGCTTCGCCTGGTAGCGGGGATAGATCTGGCCCACCTTCTCCATGAAAACCCCCGCGATCATCTCCTCGTATTCCTTGGGGTTCTTCAATTCATTCTTGGCGGCGCTGATGAAGGAATGCACCGCGTTGGGGTGGACCTGTTTCTCGTCCCACTTCAGGTCCCAGAGGCATTCCTTGATCAGGCCCTTCTGGTCCGAATCGTCGTAAATGGTAAACCCCGGCTGGTAGCCCAGCTTGTCGGCGTGGAGTTTCAGCATGGAAAGGCAGAGGCGGTGGAAGGTTCCGATGAAAAGTTCCTTGGCGACCCCGGTCCCGGCCAGGTCCGCCACCCGGTTCTTCATTTCCTGGGCGGCCTTGTTCGTGAAAGTCACGGCCAAAATCTTAAATGGGGGAACCTTCATCTCATCGATGAGGCGAAGGATGCGGTAGGTAATGACGCGGGTCTTGCCTGAACCGGCGCCCGCCAGGATAAGGGCTGGTCCGCCGTTATGGAGGACCGCTTGCTGCTGCTCGTCGTTAAGGTCTCGGTAGCTGCGTTTCATGGGTTTCCAGGAAGTTAGTTGTCATTACGAGGCCCAGCCCCAATCGAGGTGATTTGGGCCGTCGTAATCTCAGGTGCTGGTTTAAGTGTTCAGGATTCTAACAGAGATTGCGACGTCGCTAAATCACGCCTATCCCATTTACCCATAAAACATGTATGGAAAATGGGATGATCCCGCATCACCTTTTTATACTCCCAAAAGAAAATGCGGGATATCGGCGCTGCTCCTCGCAATGACACAAACGCCGTAAAAATAAAAAAACCCGCGCCCTTTTCGAGCGTGGGATGGTGGATTCTCTTATAAACAAGATGGCTTTTCCAGCTTTAACTTCAGCCGGCTTTTGACACAAAACCCCTGATTTGTTTGCGGACTTCCTCGTCCAAAACGATGAATTGAAGGCCGCAGGATCCGTCGCCGTTCCAAGCGACCTTGCTGTAAACATCCACGGAACCGTGTTTAGGAAGTTTGAAATTTAATTTAAATATTTTGGCGGGGGACGCGGGATCGTCGATCTGAAGCCTGATGCCGCCCTCGCTGACATCTTCGGCTTTCAAAACGATAGGGGCGCCCTGGACCTCGAAGACATTGCCGGACTTGGACTCCGTCACGTTATGCACGGTTATTGTCTCGTTAAACTTGGCCCTGGCGTATTTTCGCCTTTCGGACGCTTTGTGGCTGTTTTGACCCATGTACGGCTCACCCTCCGGATGATGAGTTAAACGGTAACCGAATATTACATGACTCCAGGTTGAATGTTAAATCGTTTTTACATAACAAATTTAGAAAGGTTGGGTTTAAACAATGAAAGCGATTTCATCAATATCGGGCAAGGTTGGCTTTTTAGGGCCTTATTTATAAACCTCGAGGTAAAAAGCGGAAGGAACCCACGAAAATACAAAGCTGTTTTTGACCCACTTGGCGGAAACCTTGGTTTTAAGTGGTTGACCATTCGCGTCCAAGGCCCGAACCCTCAACTTAGGGTCCTGGATGAACCGGTATAGGACGATCTTAGCCGAAAGCGGCTCCACGAGAATGGGGGCCCTGCCAGCCGTAAGGAGTTTAGTCTTCGCCGCGTTGTAGGTTTGACCTGTGTTCTCCATGCGGGTGACTCCTGTCAGCAGCAAATGCTCCGAGACATTGAGGGCTTTGTTGGAAAGAGAGATGGCCGACAAGGACGCGAAGGCATTGGGTGTCTCCACGGCCCAATAGGTGTTGTTGAACTTGCGGTGGCTTAAGAAGCCGATAAGGGCTTGGAAACGGGACGCTTCGACCTTCACCACCCCCACGTTCCCCTGCCAGGAAATCTGGCCCGTGTCGGAGACGAAGGATTTTGTTTTTTCGTTCACCTTGGCTTTTAACTCGCCCGACCGGTCGGTTTTGAACTTTCCCCCTTCGGGATTCAACCCCGACTTGTGCGCCAAGACTTTAAGGGCCGAGCCCTCTTTGCCGATGACGAAAACTTTTCCTTCTTTTATGTCGCCCCGCAAATAAGCCAAGGCTGCCGTGGGCCATTGAACAAATATCTGATTCTGGACAAAGGGGTTCAAGCAAGGGTTTAAGGACTCGCTCGAAAAATAACCGCTGTTCATCCCAAAAGAACCAACCCATCCTTCCAGCGAAGCATAGGATGAAATAATGAGCGGCGCTTCCCCTAAAAACTCATTTGGCCAAAAAGCCATCCATTGTCCCGCGAAAGGGCTCCCCAGTTCCCTCCCGCTCGAGAATGAAAAGGGCAGGCTCATCTCAGGCGCGGCGACCATGGGAGTGTCAATAAAATTGGTGGGGCTCAAAGTCACCGCTTCCTTTTTCAATCCATTCATTGGAAGTTTTACACCCCATTCCTGATCAATGGCCTTAAACAGGTCCGGAGTAACCATCGCCGGATCATCCTGGTCCAACAAACCCTGAGGCGTTCCTTCATCTGTAATTGAATCCTTTACAGCCGGTTGGACGCATAGGTAAATTCCTTTATTTTTAAGCGCGCTGAACAAGTTCCTGTCAAAATTCCCGTCCAGGATCACGGCGTTGCATCCCGAGGCTGATAAACGATCTACCAAAACACGAATTGAATCCGGTTTCATGGGTCTTTCAATTCCAACTAATTCGATTCCCCAAAATTTAGCGGGTGTCCCATCCTCAAACACCAGCCTGTCGCCGTCGGCTTTCACCTTGCCGTGCTTCCCTGCCGGCGCGTCCAGGAGAAAACTCATGTCAATGGCCGTTCCCGCAGGCGATAGGTCCGAAGGCTCAAAAGGAATCCACTTGGTGGTATCGGTTTTAAACTCCTTTTCTGGTTTGGGCGAATCGGGGGAGATGGGGAGTTCCTTGTCGGAAGCGGTGATGGCGAAAAGGATGGGTACGGGCATATTGCCGCGGGACTTAAAAAGGATCGATTGGATGGACTTCTCGGGATGGGGGTTTTTCCAAGGAAGGAAATTAACGCCCATTTCGATATTTTTATACTTGTGCCACCAGGCCAGGTAACTGGCGCTGGTATCGTCGGAACTGAAGAAATTGGTGAATTCCACCCCGACCCTTAGAGGGATCGCCGCGATCTGGCCGTCGTCATAAACGATGTCGTACTCGGCGACGGTGATATTGGAGGCGGTTCCTCCCCAACGGCAGGTGTGCAGGAAATAGAGGTAAGGGGCCTTAATCCCGCCGGCGGAAATGGAAACACCCTCGGGAAACCCTGGTTTTTTGCGTCCCTTCAGGACCACGAAGGAATTACCCCCATGCTGGGCCGGGTCCATCATCAGGAACGGCACACCCCGGAAGGTTTGCTGTCCGATCGGGAGGCTGGCGAAGCCGCTTTTCGCCTTCGCGTCCGCCATTTCCGGGGAGACCTCATCGAAGGACTCCCCCGGTCCCATGTTGGCGGCCTTGGACAAATCAATGGAAGAAGCAAGGACCTGGCCCATCCAGGCCCAGGCCAAACCCGCCGCCAAAATCCGGAAGAAAGGTTTGGCCATGAGGCGCTTCTACAGCTTTTTATATTTGTAATATTGGGTGACGATTTTGATGGCTTCTTCCGCCGTGTCCACCACGTGGAAAATTTCCATGTCCTTCTTATCGATGTATTTCCGGTCCCCCAGGATGGTGTTTTGAATCCAGTCGATGCCGCCCTGCCAGAACTTCCTGTTCACCAATACGATCGGAATGGGGTCGATTTTGCGGGTCTGGGCCAGGGTCAAGACCTCGAACATCTCGTCCATGGTGCCGAAACCGCCCGGCAAAACAATGACCGCGGCGGCGTAGCGCAGGAACATGACCTTGCGGATGAAGAAATAATGGAAGTTCACCGGCAGGTTGATGTAGGGATTGGGTTTTTGCTCGAAAGGCAGCTCGATGTTGCAGCCCACCGAACGGCCGCCCGCCTCATGGGCTCCCAGGTTGGCGCCTTCCATGACCCCGGGACCTCCGCCGGTGATGATCGAAAAACCTTTTTTTGACAGGCCGTAACCGATATCCCGCGCCAGTTTGTAATCGTCCGCGTTTTGGAGGGTGCGGGCCGAGCCGAACAGGGTGACCGCGGGCCTCACTTCCCTCATCTTCTCGAAGCCCTCGAAAAATTCCGACATGATGCGGAACATGCGCCAGGCGTCCTGCTCCTTGAACTCATTGGCGATGAAGGGGTTGGCGCTGGGCTTCTCGCCCTTGAGCCTGGAGGGCGAACGTCGTTCCTTGACTGGTTTGCGTCGCGGCATGTGGAACCTTTCTTCTTCTATTGGATGACGGCTTCCGACCGGCCCGCGAGGGCGTCCTGGATCCGCGAGGCATGGTCGGTGATCAGATTCGGCAGCCGCTTCACGTCAAAATACTTGACCTCGCTGGTCTCGTCGCTGGGCCTTATTGTACCACCAACGATTTGGCACAAGAACGACACCCGGACCGTGTGCCATTCGGGTCCCTGGGCGAGGTGAAGGGAATTTTTCGGGTCCGAATAGACGCCCACCAGGCGGATCACCCGGCCCTCTAGGCCCGTCTCCTCCCGCAATTCACGGAGGCAGGCCTGGCCCAAAGTCTCCCCCAGGTCCACGTGGCCGCCGGGAATACACCAAAGGCCGTTGTCGGTCCTTTTGGCTAAAAGGACTTCGCCCTTCTCGTTCAACACGAGGGCGTTGACCGCGATCTTGGGGGTCGGCTGGAATTTGTGGGTCATTGACCACCATTTACCACAGAGTTAACAGAGTTACACAGAGTAAGACATTTACTGATTTTAAAAAAATTCTAAGCCGTACTCTGTGTTACTCCGTTCACTTTGTGGTTCGATTTGTCGTCCTGAAACAAAAAATCCCACGCCCCGTGAAGGGCGTGGGATCGGTAAGGCTTTCTCGCTTTTAACGCTTCGAGAATTGGAAGCGCCTGCGGGCCTTCTTGCGGCCGTACTTCTTGCGCTCGACCATGCGGGGGTCGCGGGTCAGGAATCCGGCTGGCTTGAGAAGCTTGCGCATTTCCGTGTCCACCTTGAGGAGGGCGCGGGAAATGCCGTGGCGGAGGGCCTCGGCCTGTCCTGTGACTCCGCCGCCGGTGAGGTTGGCGTAAACGTCATACTTGCCCAGGGCGGAAACCATTTCCAAGGGCGAACGCACGACCGCTAATTTCATCTCGGGAAAAAACTTCTCGACCGGCTTGCCGTTCACGACGAACAGGCCTTTACCTGGTCTTAAGATCACGCGGGCGACGGAAGTTTTCCGGCGTCCAGTCGCTTGAAATTGTTCTTTAACGGCGGCCATTAGGATTCTCCTCTTTTGGCGCTATAGGCCAAGGTCAAAGGTTGGGGTTTCTGGGCGGAATGGGGATGGGCTTCACCTTTGTAAATTTGGACGCGGGTGAAAATCTTGTCCCCTTGCTTGGTCTTGGGAAGCATTCCCTTGATGGCGTATTCCAAAATTCTTTCCGGCTTGGTCGTGCGGAGAACTTTATAAGTTTCCGTGGACAACCCGCCCGGACGTCCGGAAGTGCGGTGATGGGCTTTGGTATCCCACTTCTTGCCCGTGAGGACGATTTTTTCCGCGTTGATGATGACCACATGGTCCCCGTTTTCCAAGCTGGGCTGGAAATTGGTTTTGTGCTTTCCGCGAAGAATAGCGGCGACCTGGGACGTCAGGCGGCCCAAAATCTGGTCCGTGGCGTCAACGATCCACCATTTCCGTTGAATGTCCTTCGCGCTCGAGAGATAAGTCGACTTTTGCATTTCCGTTACCTAATCCTTTTTAATCTTTTGCCCCTGTTGGGGCGCCTTGAATGACAAGGGCCTGAATTATAAGGGTTTTCGAGATGGTGTCAAGAAGGGAAAGGGCCAAAAGGGATTAAATTACGCTTATTTCACCAGGGAAAGGCGCAACTTGGGTTCCCCATGAACCATGGAGAAGGAAACCGGGCCCCGGTGGTTCAAAAATTGGAGGGCTGGATCCGCCAAGGCGCCCCGGCCCTTCGCCCTGGGAACCCCGACCAGGTCGGCGAAATAGCCCGGCTTGATCTTTCCCAGGACTGATCCCATCCCCAAAGCCTGGGCCGGTTTTTCGGTCACCATGGCCAGGATCTCCCTCGGGGATACATCCTGGTGCATCTCCCGGAACAGCCTCATTTCCCGAAACAGGGAAAGGGATTGGTTGCTGGCGAGGCTGTCGGTCCCCAGGCAGACCGGGATGCGCCTACGGCGGAATTGCCGGTAGCGGAAGGGTGGATGGTGGAAATAGGCGTGGCTGCCGGGACAATGCACCACTGCGATCCGGTTCTTGGCCAATAGTTTCAAATCCCGATCCTCCACGATGTTCAAATGAACCCCCAGGTCCAGCTTGGGAAGCCAGCCGTTGTCGTTCAGGTATTGGACCGGCGTTGTTTTTCGCGGAAGATTCCAATCGGGATTCAAGGCCCGGATCCTTTCCGCCATGGGGCCTGTCCCGGTCCGGAAATAATCCGATTCCTCCCGGCTTTCCGCCAAATGGATCGTGGTCAACAATTCCCCGCCCTCGTTCAAGGACCGGCCGGCCAATTGAAAAAGTTCCTTGGAAACGGTGAAGGGGGTGTGGGGAGAGAGGCCCCAGCGGAAGGTGGCCGTGGAGGGGGCCTGGCGCGCGAGCGCCCTTAATTTTTCGCTGAAATGATCCCAATATTTCCGTGCCGAGGGGTTTCCCAAGTCAAGCATTTCCAAAAAAACGAAAGACCTCAGGGGCGATTGGCGAAGAAGCAAATAACTTTCCCAACTGGTGGAAATATCGCAGAGGGTGGTCGTGCCGTAGGCCAGGCTTTCCTTGATCCCCTTTTGGACGGAACGCTTGAAATCAGCCTGGGTGGTTTCCCGGGTCTTCTGCCCCATCTTGCGGAGCCACTGGCGGAACCCGCCTTGGTAACGGACCCTTCCCTTGAAAAGGGTGAAATCCAGGTGACAGTGGGCGTTGATCAGGCCCGGCGCCAGGAGGGTATCTCCCAGGTCGAGAATCCGGACCGAGGGCCTTAGGAAGAGGTCCTTGCGCTTGCCCACCTGCAAAATCCGGTGGCCCTGCACCAGGACGAATCCATCCTCAATGGGCTTGGACCGGTCCATGGTCAGGATGGTCTTGGCGAAGAGTAGAAGACGCTGGTTCATGGCACTAGATTAACACGACAAAATCAAAATACCTATTTCACCACAAGGCACCAAGAACAGCGAGAAATACCGCCGACGGATTTCCTTTGTTCGGGCTCAATGTTTTGAATTTCATGGTGCCTTGGTGGTTCAATTACCCTTTTTATATTGGTTTCAGTATTGACCCAAACCTTAGGCTTCCTTAAAGTAACGGACATGCTCGATAACAAATTTCAAAAAACCCTTTTCCACCTGACCAGCGTGGTGACCAACCATTTCCCCAGGGCCGGCGCCAGGTTTTTCGACGCGGTCATCCCGGCGATCCTGGGAAACCGCCCCCTGGTGAATTACATCCATCAAAAAAACCTGAAGACCATCCGCCGGGTCAAAAAATTCGAGAGGATTCTGGTCATCCCGGACATCCACATCGGCGACGCGATCATGCTTCAGGCCGCCGTCTCCGCCTTCCGGGATTTCTTTCCCGGGGCCAGGATCGATTATGTCGTGAAAAAGGGGGTGGCTTGCTTGCTGGAGGGCCATCCCGACATCTCCCATCTCTACCCCTATTTCACCGGAACCGTTTTTCCCGAGCCCAGCGACGTTCAAAGCATCCAAAAACTGGTGGCCGAAAACCAATATGACCTTTGTTTCAACTGCAGCCCCTTCTTCGAGGACGACAATTTGTTTCCCAAGGGCCAGGCCAGGCTGGACTTCATGACCGTGGCCCCTCAATTGGTCCGCAACGATATCGACCAAACCGGAATCAACCATTTCCTATTCCAGGCCCACGAGTTTCCCCACAAGCTTCTCTCGGCAGTCACCGCCCCCAACCGAACCGAAAGGTACCTGGGCGCCTCCCTGATCCTGTCGGACCAGGCCGTCGCGGAGGCCAAGGCCCTGCTGAAAGAGAACGGCATTGGAACCGGGCCCATCCTCTTTTTTAATCCCGACACGGCCTCGCCTTACACCCGGATCCCTGTTCCTGACCAGGTGGACCTCTTAAAACGCCTCTGCCAACTGCCGGTGAAAATTCTTCTGGGTTCGGCCTTCACGGCCCGGGGCCTCGAAAAAAAGTTATTGGAAAGTTTGACCAGCGAGGAAATATCGAAAATAACCGTGGTCCCTACTTCCCTTTCCATCGACGGCTACTGCGCCTTGATCGATTTCACGGACGTCTTCATCTCGGGCGACACGGGGCCCCTGCACATGGCCGCCGCCAGGAAGATGTCCAAATCGGGCAATTTTAAATTCAAGAACAAGACCTTCGTCATCTCGATCTTCGGCGCCACCCCGGCCCGCATGTCCGGCTACGACTCGAAGAATCCGCTCTTTCCCCCGGCCAACCAGGATGCCCAGTCGCGGACCTATGTTTCCGAGAGCCCCTGCCGCAATATCACTTGCGTGAACAAGATGGCGAAGACCTGCCAAGTGGTGAGGTGTTTTGAGGTGCTGGACATCGAGAACATCGTGGTGGACATCAAGCTGCACTTAAGCGCTTTGCAATAAATAAGTCGCTTCAAAACTTTTTTCACCACCAAGACTTTGTGGTGAAAATTGTCTTGTTGTCTTGGTTTTAAAACAGGCGATAACATTTTACCTGGTGACGTACTTCTCCATCTTCTCAAACTTGTCATAGGGTCTTTTGTCGGTCGAAAGGCGGCCCCGCTTTTTAAGGACGCCCAGCTCCTCATTGGTGGGCTGGACCAGGTAGGTCGAGGGCGTGAAATAATCAAAACGGATCCCTTGTTTCCCCAGCTTCTTAATATTGGCTTCCATCACCCTTAACGAAATGGGCGAGGTCGAGGCGAAGCGGTAGGTCCATCCCATCCCGAAGCAGGGCATGTCCACCCGGGCCGTGAGGATGTTCGCGAAAACCGAGCGGAAGGTCTTGTAGATGGTGGCGAAGGACTCGGGGAAAAGATAGTAGTTGTCCGTGTGAATGGCGATCATCCCCTTGGGGTTCAGCCTTTTTTTGCAAAGGCGGTAAAATTCCTGGGTGTAGAGCATCTTCGAGGGCCCGTGGGGCTCGGTCAGGTCGATGATCAGGGTATCGAAGGATTCCCGGTTGTCCTCCAGCCATTGGCGGGCGTCCTTGTAGATGATCTCCACCCTCTTGTCCTTCAGGCATTTCTCGATGACGGGGTAATTTTTCCGGCAGAAATCCACCACGCCCTTGTCGATTTCCAGCATCAGGATCCGTTTTAAGCTCTTGAACTTGATGGCTTCCTCGATCGCGAAACAATCCCCCCCGCCGATGATGCAGACGCTTTTGGGATTGGGGTGGGCCAAGAGCGGGGCGGAGACCAAATACTGGTGGTAGCGGTTCTCGTCGCCGTGGCTGATTTGAATCTTGCCATCCAGGAACAGCATGGTGCCGAAGGTTTCGTCCTTAAAAATTTCCATCGACTGGAAGGGGGTCCTTCCCTTGTAGAGGGACCGGCCCTTATAAACATGGCCGAAGGTATTGGTGGTCCACTCGGTTTTAACTGGCATGAAAAAGACTCCTTAGGGGTATCCAAAATAGCGCAGCCACAGGCGCTCGGGAAAGATGGGGAGGATTATACACAACCGGATTCTGGCCCAAGTATGAATTTTAGACGGGCCAAGGCCGAATTAAGGCCGATTAAAACGGTTTCTTGCCGAGGGGACGGTTAAAAGGTGACGTAATAGGTCGAGGCGTTGGCCACGGGGCGGAGGGGGATATCCAATTTGCCGGACTTTAAATCCTCGTAAATTTTCGCGAGCTTGAGGTTTCGGGGGTTGATGTCCAGGCTGTCCTCGAAGGATTTCATGGCGTCGTCCTTGTGCCTCATCTCAAAATGGCAATAGCCCGCCATTTGATAGGCCTGCCAAAATTCCAAATTCTCGTCGATGGCCTGTTGGAAAAGCTCCAGGGCGTCCTCAAAATGGCCCTTGTGATACAACGAGAGGCCCTTTCGATATTCCTTCAACCCGTTTCCCGCTTGGGCCGGCGAAAAAGAAGCGAGGGTCAACAGGAGGGAGGCCAGGAGGATCCAAAGGGTTGCTTTTTTCATCGAGTCTACTTTCTGGTTTGTTTCAAAGGCTCAACCTTTAGACGGCGGCCAAGGCATTTAATCCCAAAATAATACACCCAACCGCCTGGTTTGAGAACCTGGCATAAGGGGGATTATTTGGGCCTTTTTCCCTTCTCGGCGATGATCGTGGAATGCATCCCTCCCCGGGTGGCGAATTGGCCCGTGACCCGGCACCATTGGGGCTTGGCCGCGGCGGTGAAATCCCGGAGCATGCGGTTAACGGCGTTCTCGTAAAAGATGCCGACGTTGCGGTAAGCGAGGATGTAGCTCTTGAGGGACTTTAACTCCAGCACATGCTTGAGGGGCTGGTATTCCAGGATGATCGTGCCGAAATCCGGAAGGCCCGTCTTGGGGCAGACCGCGGTGTACTCAGGAATCTCAATGCGGATGGTGTAGCCGGGATATTGGTTGGGAAAAACCTCGATGGCGGGAAGCTTGATGGCCAGACCCGACTTAGCGTGGGACTCGTTATATTCTTTCATTCAAAAAACCTCTCGACCAGGAAGTTCACAAAGTCACGAAGTAAGTAAAATTCCTAAAAAGTCTTATGTGTAACTTCGTGATCTTCGTGCCTTCGTGGTAATTTTTTTAGTTAACTAAATTGTGAAAAGTGTCGCGCTGGTGGGGCTCAAAACCCATCTCGCGGATGAGGCGCTTCATTTCTTCCAGGGCCATGGTGTAGTGGGTGCCGGTGGCGGTCACGACGTTTTCCTCCAGCATGATGCTCCCCAAATCATTGGCGCCGTACTTCAGGCCCAATTGACCGATCTTCTTGCCGGGCGTGACCCAGGAGGCTTGCAGGTTCGGCAAGGTATGGTTCAAGATCACCCGGGACAGGGCCAAGGTTTTCAAATAGTCCTGGCCGCTGGCGCTCCTGAGGCCCAAGCTCTCGTTGCCGGGCTGGTAAAGCCAGGGGATGAATCCCAAAAACCCGCCGGTTTCTTCCTGGAGCTCGCGGACGCGGAAGACGTGCTCGATGCGCTCTTCCACCGTTTCCACATGGCCGAACATCATGGTCGCGGTCGATTTCATTCCCAGGGAATGAAGGTCCCTCATCACTCCCAGCCATTCCTCGGTCGAAGCCTTCAAGGGGGCTATTTCCTTGCGGACGCGGTCCACCAGGATCTCGGCGCCGCCGCCGGGCATGGAATCCATTCCCGCTTCCCGGAATTTTTTCAAAATCTCGATGACCGGCATCCCGAACAGGCCGGAAAAATGGATGAGCTCGGGGGGCGAGAAACTGTGAAGCGTGATGTCCGGATGGGCGTTTTTGACCTTGGACAACATGGTCAGGTACCAGTCCAGCGTCAGGTCCGGGTGATGGCCTCCCTGCAGGAGTATCTGGGTGGCGCCGAGGGCTTTCGCCTCAGCCACCTTATGGATGATCTTTTCCGCCTCGTTGACGTAGCCTTCCTTCGTGTCGCCCGGCTCGCGGTAAAAAGCGCAAAACTTGCAATAGGTCACGCAGACATTGGTGTAATTGATGTTGCGGTCGATGAGGTAGGTGGCGGTCTTGTCGCCCTTGGACCTGGTCTTCAAGGCGTCGGCGATGGCGCCCAGTTCGTTCAAGGTGGAGCCTTGGAAAAGTTCCAAGGCTTCCTGGCGGTTGACGATATGGCCGTCGAGGATTTTTTCTTGAAGGGATTCAACGGTTACCACTGGCATCTTTTAAAATCCTTTTTGTTTTAGGTGCGCAGTTCGAAGTTTAAGACGTTTTTCAAATCCGTGATTTGAAAAACATACAATAACCTCGGACTTAAAACCGCGGACTTCGAACTTCTACAGAATCAATCCAGCTTCCTTGAGGAGCTTTTGGAATTCCAACTGGCCCTTCACTTCCTCAGGACCGTAGGCATAGCTGATATTCTTTTCCAGATATTCCCGCGATTTGGGCTGGTCAAAGGCGCAAATGCCCTTATAGCCCTTCACGATTTCGTCAAAGTGCTTCAATCCCTCGGTCTTCGAAGCCAAAAGATCCATCTCAATCTCGCGGGCGATCGGGATGCTGGCGGCCATCCAGGTGGCGAAGACGAAAGGCTTTTGGGTGTAGCGGAACCACTCCTCGCCCAGGTCGGTCACCGTCATCCCGGTGGGAGCGGCGATCAAGGCGGCGTCCCCGATTTGGAGCGCGGCTTCCCAGGGTTTGATTTGGTTGGAATGGAAGCTATCCATGTCCACGGACTTCACTTGCAGGCCCTTGACCCCAAACCATTTGCGCAGGATCAACTGGGCGAGAAGCGCCGAAGTTTGCGACTTGGAGTCCGTAAAGAGGGTGTCCACGTCTTCCAGGGATCGGTGGGACAAGATCCGGACGCTTTTCACAGGCCCCTTGCTGCCGATGGCGGCGATGGGGATGATTTTAAGCTCGGGATTGTAAAAGTAAGCGGCGATCGGCGCCAAGGCCACGTCCAAGCGGCCCTCTTTCAGGAGCTTTCCCATTTCGCTGGGCGGGACCTGGAACAATTGGTGGTGGTTTTTCATGTCCCAAACCAAGGGCTGGGCGTTCAAGAATGGAACCACGCCGATCTTCATGGGCTTGGCGGTGAATTTAACGGGCAGTGCCGGCGCCGGGGGCGTGGCAACGGCCGCCGCGGGGGAAGCCGGCGCCGCCGCAGGGGCCGCAGCCGCTGCTGGTGGCACTGGAGCCGGAGTTGGGGATGCTGGAGTTGCCGCTGGAGTGTCTGTCATTTTTTCCTCTTCGATTTTTGTAGGGGCGACAATGATGGCGCCCTTTTTGGGCGTGATGAATCACGCCCCTACATACCAGAAACTAAACCGCCGCCTTTTCCTTGAAGGACTTCAATTCCTTATACAGCGTATCCCGTTCCACGGGGTCCCTACCCGCGTCCCGGATAAGTTTTCGCAGTTGTTCCACCGTCATGATCTCGGGTGTATCGGCTCCCGCCATATGATAAATCTTTTCCTCGATGACCGTACCGTCAATGTCATCCACGCCGTAGGAAAGGGAAAGCTGGGCCAGCCGGACCCCCAGCATGATCCAATAGGCCTTGATATGGGGGAAATTATCCAGATAAACACGCCCAATGGCCAAGGTTTTCAAGTCTTCCATTCCGCTGGGCCTGGCGAAGTGGTCCATCTGGGTATGGTCCGGGTGGAAGGCCAAGGGAATGAAGGTTTGGAACCCGCCCGTCTCGTCCTGTAACTCCCTCAGGCGCTTCATGTGGTCGACCCGGTGCTCGTACTTCTCGATATGGCCGTAAAGCATGGTGGCGTTGGTTTTTAAGCCCAGCCGATGGGCGGTCCGGTGCACCTGAAGCCATTGTTCGGCGGTCGCCTTGCCGGGGCAGATTTGCTCGCGGACCTCGGGGTGGAAAATCTCGGCCCCCCCGCCCGGCATGGAATCCAGTCCCGCGGCCTTCAAGCGGGTCAAAACCTGTTCGTAGGTCATGGCGTATTTATCGGCGAAAAAATTGATCTCGACGCCGGTGAAGCATTTCAGGTGGACCGAGGGAACAGTTTTTTTCAGGAGACGGAGCATGTCCTCGTACCACTCAAAATCATAGGAAGGGTGCAGGCCCCCGACGATGTGGATCTCGGTGATCCCCTCCCGCTCCTGGGCCTCCTTGGCCTTTTGGGCGATTTGCTGGTGGGTAAACTCATAGGCGCCTTCTTCCCCTTCAAAACGGGAAAAAGCGCAGAACTTGCAGGTGGTGGCGCAGACGTTGGTGTAATCAATGTGGCGGTTGATGTTGTAGAAGGTGCTGTTTCCGTTTTTCTTCTCGCGGACCAGGTTGGCCATCGCCCCGAGGGTGTAGAGGTCGTTGGTGTTGTAGAGGCGCAAGGCGTCCTCTTCGGTGATCCGAACGCCCTGCTGGACCTTCTCGTAAATATCCTTAACGGGCGACTGGTCTAAAAGCCGTTTGAAAACCAAATCGAAACCCCCACGATTGCGAGATAAAGAACCGCTATCCAGCCGTTGAAGGCCATGATTTCCGGTGGAATCTTGAAAGGACCGGGTTTTTGCCTGGCCAAAGAAACCTGCTGGTGCTGATAGATCAGCATGACGCCGAGAACCGCCACGCCCATGACATAAAGCCGCGAAAAACCCGCCAGGACGCCGAATCCAGCGAGAAATCCTAACATACCTATATGCAGGAATCGAGAGGCAAGGAGGCTGTTGGACAAGCCCCATTTCACGACCCAGGACTTTAACCCCGCCTCTTTGTCAAAAGCTTCATCTTGGGTGGCGTAAAGGATGTCGAACCCCGCCACGAAACAAATGACAGCGCCCATCAGCCAAAAAGGCGCCGGGCTGAAAGTTCCGGTTCCGGCGATCCAAGCCCCGACGGGGGCGATCCCTAAGGCTAACCCTAAAAAGAAATGGGACAACCAGGTAAAGCGTTTGGTGTAGGAATAAAAAAGGGTGATGGCCAGGGCGATGGGAGAGAGGCGGAAGGCCAGCAGATTGATCTGGGAAGTCGCCAGGACGAAACCGATGCCGCAAACGATGGCGAGCAAGCGGACCTGCCAAGGCTTGATCTTTCCCGCTGGGATTTCCCGGTTTTGGGTGCGGGGGTTCTTGGCGTCCAGGTCGGCGTCAATCAGCCGGTTGTAGGCCAT
>CAZUXW010000059.1:10819-19833 GCA_964624625.1 uncultured bacterium | reverse complement strand
TGCGGGTCTTGAGGAACCGCCGGGAAAAATTCATCCTGTTCGTGGATGACCTGTCTTTCGAGGAAAACGAGACGTCCTATAAGGGATTGAAGGCCTTATTGGAGGGTGGAGTCGAGTCGACGCCGGACAACGTCATCTTGATCGCCACCTCCAACCGGCGGCACTTGGTCCGGGAATTTTTCTCCGAAAGGGAAGAGGGTGTTCGGAAGGACAGTGAAGTCCATGGCCAGGACACCATCGAGGAAAAACTTTCCCTTTCGGATCGTTTTGGGCTGGTGGTTTCTTTTTACACGCCGAACCAGGAGACTTACCTTAAAATAGTCGAGAGTTGGGCCAAGGTTGAGGGAATTAAGTTGACGTCAGGGGAACTGCATTCAAGGGCCTTGCTCTGGGCCAGGCAAAACAACGGCCCCTCAGGCCGGACGGCAAGACAATTTGTAAAACAACTGAAGGGTAAAAGTTGAAGTCTGTCAAAGCGTCCGTATTTTAACCAATCATTCGTGACCGCATTCTCTTTAACTTTCCAGTTTCGGATAAAGAACCTTTTGACGGGATGAGCTTTTTTTGTCAATTGACCGTTACGGTAGCGCTAAAGATGGGCAGGCCCACACCCGTTCCCGTTCCCACTCCGTATCCCCCTTGGTAGCCGTTGGAATAAGAAAGGACGGTTTCGACGGTGCCGGCCGCTGTGGCGGATAGAACGTATTTGACCTCAAAATTTTCAGCTCCCAGGCAGAGGGGCGATCCGGAAAAACTGAACCCCAGACTCGTGGAACCGGATGGAATCATTGAGCCTAATAATGAACCATTGGCCCAAAATTGAACTTGCAGGATTTGTGTATCTAAGTTTCCGGTGAGGAAAGTGTAAAAGGCGATTTGTGTAATGTAGCTTGGAGGCGAAGAGGGGCTGCAGCTCG
Organism: uncultured bacterium; assembly: GCA_964624625.1. Lineage (GTDB taxonomy): Bacteria > Oederibacteriota > Muellerivitia > Muellerivitales > Muellerivitaceae > PALSA-1180. The sequence goes on along the minus strand of CAZUXW010000059.1, from coordinate 18,916 downwards.
AACTACCCCAGCCTTGAATTCCGTGGAAATCAAAGCCCACAAGGGTAGTCCCAGCGGAGACCGAAACGGTTGGAAGCGGATCCGCGGCATACCCTATTTTTCCGCAACCGGTGGGAGTGGAGGTGACGGTTCGAGTGGCGGTCCCTACCGCAGTCGAAATGGGTGTATTAGAGGAAGTAGGGGTTGTGGTTGCGGAGTTTTCCTGGGTTGGTGAGGGCGTAGCCGTAGGCGAAAATGTGGGGCTATTCGTACCGGTTTTCGTTGGGGTAAAAATGGGCGTGAATAAAGAGGGAGTTGGCGTGTGGTAGGGAACCGGCAACTTTGGGCCCAAGGAGCTCTTAAAACCGCCGCAACCTGCCCAAAATGCCGGTAAGGTAAAAGGCAGGATGACTAATATCCAATAACGGAGGAAGGTCGGCATATTCTTTTCCTTATCAAGAGAAGAGGCATTGCTCTCAATCTCTAGACGGCCTTAACATTGTTTAATCCATTGTTTTTAAATAAAAATCACGCAAAAAAAGCTAAGATAAATAAGCTCTTTTCCAACTAATCGGAGGAGTCCAAAAGGAGTTTTCATGCCGGTGGATCTGACGGTCTTCAAGGACGCTGCCCCCTATCGGGCGTTTAAGGAACAAGATTGGAATATTCTTTCGGGTTTATTGAAAGAAAAGACCGTCAAGTCCGGAGAATTTGTTTTTAAGGAAAACGACCCCGGCGACGGGTTTTATTTCATCCGCTCGGGAAAGGTAAGGATCAGCAAACAGGTGATCCCGGAGGGGAAGAAGGCCCCGCAGGAGCATCTCCTGACCGTCTTAACAGCGGGAAACCTGTTTGGGGAAATGGCGCTGGTGGATGGGGCGCCCCGGTCCGCGGATGCTATCGCGGAGGCCGACTCGGTTGTTTTTTATCTTTCCCAATCGGAATACGAAAAACTGGAAAGGGAACAGCCCTCCACGGCCCTCCGGATCCAGGATCTGCTGGTGGCGACTCTTTGCTCCCGTATCCGCGCCGTGAACCGCAGTTTTGAGATCATCCGGTTTTGGTGCACATGAGGTTCTGTCACCGTTTTTCACCGCCAAGGCGCCAAGACACCAAGAATGACAAGTATTTCTTAAGACCGATAAACTTTTTAAAAGAATTTCTCAATCCAGTTCGTTTGGTTGAGAATTTTAAGACTTTTTTGGTGTCTTGGCGTCTTGGTGGTGAAATTGTTCTTTTATTATTTTTTGGTTCGCAACTCTGCGCCCAAGAAACACCAACCAAGAATAAAATCGCCGTGCCTCCCCTTTTGATTTGTGGAAATAATAAAAATGTCCTTTCCCACGTGAACTCCCACGGAAAGCTGGATTGGGATTACACCCTGGACGGTCCGATCCTTGACGTTCAGCCCCAAACCCCGGACCGCTTCCTGTTGACCGGCGGCGCCAGGCATGTGGCTTATCTCCGGAAAGTTTGGAAGGGCTGCCGGGTCCTGTGGGATTGGGAAAGCCTGGGGGACGTTTCCATCCAAAGCGCCGTGGCCATGGATTGGGACGAAAACGGCGATCCGGCCCTGGTGCTGGCGGCGGACGCCCAAAACCCGAGGTTGTTCCTGGCCGATCCCCAATCCAAGGCCGTCAAAATCCGCTGGGAATACAAACTGCCGGCGCCGCCCATGTCGGCGAGGGTCTGTCCGGACAGCAATAATTTTTTTGTCGTCCTTAAAAACTCCACGCTTCTGGAAATCCTCTATCAAGAGGACAAAGTCGTCTGGTCCATGGGCGCGGAAGACGGCCTCAGGGATGTCCGCGACGCGGTCCGGGGCCCCTGGGGCCAGACTTACGTCGCGGAGGGCTCGGACGGCGTCATTCTTTGTTTTGACCCCCAAAAGAAACTGGTTTGGAAGACCCATCTGCCTTTCGCGCCAAGCCTTTCCTTCCGGGACATCACCCTTTCCCTGTTCAAGAAAAAGGGCAAGCGCATGGTGATGGCGGCGGTTCATTGGCCCGGGGGCCCCGGGGCCAGGGACGTCATCTACCTCTTGAATAGCGAATCGGGCAAGGTGTTGGGATGGAGCGACCGGTTGGAAAAAGGCTCTTATCCCTCCTTCCACAAAGCCGTCCCGGACCTGCCCGGATACCATAAAAAAGACTAAAGGCCGTTTAGCCACCGATGTCCCACAAGACTATGGGATAAGAAAAAGAATTTGTGGGACTATACCGCTCTCCGTATGATAATTTTCAAAATAGAATTGCGGCATGAACATGGATTAACGCGGATGCCAAAAGCAAAGAATAATTCGTAAACGATTTGAGATGTGATGGTGAGATCTTATTAACTAAATCCAAGTTTTATCTGTGTTCATCCGTGTTCATCTGTGGCAAAAATGATTCGAGGTGTGTCTTGTCATTGTTTCCCCCTGAAATCCTAAAGCGTTTATCCCAATCCCGGAAAGTGGTCGTCCTGACCGGCGCCGGCATTTCAGCCGAGTCGGGCATTTCCACTTTCCGCGGACTGGGAGGTCTTTGGGAAAAGGTGGACCCGGTGAAGATGGCCACTCCTGAGGCTTTTGCTGAGGATCCCCAAAAAGTTTGGGAATGGGTTGAGGCCAGGCGCCGGCAAATCGCGGGCGCCGAACCCAACCGGGGGCATGAAGTCATCGCCTGGATGGAGGAATTTTTCCCCCAAGTGACCCTGGTTACCCAGAATGTGGACCGGCTCCACCAAAAAGCGGGAAGCCGAAATCCCTTGGAGCTTCACGGTAGTTTATGGATGATCCGCTGTACCGGATCTCCTTCTTGTGGGGAGTGGGAAGACCGCCATGAACTCAGGAACCTTCCGCCCAGATGCCCCCATTGCGGGGAACTGGCCCGCCCGGGAGTGGTTTGGTTCGGGGAGGATTTATCCCCCGATACCTGGTCGGCGGCTGAAAAAGCGGCGGAAGAATGCGATGCCTTTTTTCTGATCGGCACCTCGGCCCTCGTTCAGCCCGCCGCTGCCTTGCCGGAAGCCCCGATTGAAAAGGGAGATTTGGTCATCGAAATGAATCCCGAAGAAACGCCTTTGTCCGCAAGGGTGACTCTTTCGGTCCGTTCCAAGGCCGGGGAGACGTTAGAATCGTTGAAGATATCCCTATTAGGGGCGTGAGTGGTTTTAATGGCCAAAATTTTTAATTTCCTTCGCGCGGTTTTATTCATTTGCCTGAGTTTGGTTATCGGAAAATCCTTGGCCGCCGAAATCCCGGTATTCTCAGGGAAGATCAGCGGGGAAGGGGGAGCCTTCCAGGTTCCCGGCGGCTCAGCCCAGGTTTACCAATATTCCAGGCTTTTGCTCCAAAGCCATAGCGATTTCACTTCCTCCTTTTCCCTGGACCTGGCCGGCGAGGCCCATTGGCAGACATCCTCCGGAGTTTTTCCCCCAGCCTGGCCATTGACGCTTGAGCGGTCTTGGGTGGAGGTGGAAGCGGACAACCGTTCTGACTCCAACGGGGATGAATTCCAATCCCTCCGGCTCAGCCGGGCATACCTCAAATGGGTTTCCGGGTCCTTGGAAGCGTCCGCGGGTCTTCAAAATTTCAACTGGGGATCCTCCCACTTTTACCAGCCGACGAATTATTTTTATCCCTTGGCGCCCCTCGGTTGGGAGAGGGACCAGCCCCTGGGCAGCGAGGCGGTGGATGCCAGTTGTTTTTTACTGGACGATTTGACCCTGGAAGGGGCGGTCCGTTGGCTGGAGGGCGGGGCGGATGAATGGGTGCTGCGCCTGGTGAATAAGGGGATCGGCATCACGGCCACCCCCAGTTTCGCCAGGCTCCAGGGCCGGAACGGCATGGGTTTGGAATTGTCGGGGACTTTCCCTGATTTTCAATTGAGGGTGGAAGGCGTGGATTGGCTTTACCCCTCGACAAGCTCAGGGCAGGCCCCATCGGCGCAAATGGAGTGGGTATTGGGAATTTCCACCTTCCGAAAGGGGGTGGGCTATACTCTCGAGATATTCCGGGACGAGACGGGAAGGATCCTGGGAGACGCCTCGGCGGGGTTGACCAATGCCACCTATCTTTTCACCTCGATGGAAAAGACTTTTTCGGATGGTTGGAAAGTTTCCCCCGCTTTAGTCAAGGGATTCGAGGGCGGGCCTTTGATCTTTTGGCCGAAAGTTTCCTGGGATTTTTCCCAAGGTTGGGAAGCGTCGTGCCAGGGCCAATTCCGAATCGGGACGGTGCCGGGACCCCTGGCCCTGGCCCAAAATCGCTGCGGTGTTTCAATCGGGTTTTCATTTTAGTACAAAAAATCAAAGAATGGTTAACCACCCAGACGCCAAGGGAGCCCAGTAAGGCGAAAGATAAAATTCCGAAAATGATGAGATGGTTTCGGGAATGAATATTTTGAAAGCTAAATTCTTATTTTATTTTCTTGGTGTCTTGGTGGTTGAAAAGGCCTTTTAGATTTTAATTTTTTCAAGGACGGATCGAATGAAAAAAATAAAAAAGCCGGTGGAATTTCCCGAGAACCTGGTTCTCATCGGCATGTTCGGCAGCGGGAAGAGCACGGTGGGGAAAATCCTGGCGGAAAAATTACGCTATACCTTTATCGACGTGGACCATTTGATCGAGCGGAAGTACCAAAAACCCCTCCAGCGGGTGCTGGACGAACTGGGCATGAAAAAATTCATGAAAATGGAGGAGGCGACAATCCGTTCCCTCCGTTACTGGCATTGCGTCATCTCGCCCGGCGGGAGCGCGGTTTATTATCCCCGCGGCATGAAACACCTCAAGGGGCTGGGGCCTAGGATATTCCTGAAGGTGTCCCTGACGGAACTCAAGAAGCGGCTGCCCGTGTGGAATAACCGGGGGGTCGTTTGCCGGGGCGGCAACAGCCTGACCGCACTCTATCGCGAGAGGGCCCCCCTCTTTCAGCGGTTTGGGGATATCACCCTTGAAACCAGGGGAAAGACCGCTGAAAAAATCGCGTCGGAAATCCTTGCGATTTACGGAAAAGCGGGGAAGCCGGCCGCAAAAAGATAGAAGCTTCCACCCATTTAATTTCCCCACTTGCCCTATAATTGAGCCGTTGATTTCAAAGTTAAGTTTCGTGAACGAGGCTCGAATGAAGGCAGCGGTGATCGGTTCCGGCAACATGGGCACGGCCCTGGCGCATCTTTTGGCCGACAACGGCCATTCGGTGGTCTGCTGGGACCATATCCCGGAAGTGGTGGAGGATATCCGCAAAAACCACCGCAACGAGAAATTCCTGCCCGGCATCACCCTGCCTTCCAGTGTGACGGCGAACCTGCTCTTGAACCAGGTGGTTCGGGAAGCCCAGGTTATTTTCGTCGCCGTGCCCTCCCTTTATTTTAGGCACGTGGTGAAGGAGTTTTCGCCTTTCGCCACTTCCGAGGCGGCGGTGGTGGGGACTTCCAAGGGGTTGGAGGTCAAATCGCAAAAAAGGATGAGCCAGGTTTACGCCGAATCGGCCATGCACGACGCCGACCATTACGTCGCCCTCTCCGGGCCCTCGATCGCCAATGATTTCGCCCAAAAAAAACAAACCGCGGTAGTGCTGGCCAGCCCCAGCCATTCGGCCCTCCAAAAGGCCGTAACGGTCCTGGCCAATCCCTATTTTCGCGTGGAAACTTCCGATGACCTGGTGGGGGTGGAACTGGGCGGAGTGGTGAAGAATATTTACGCGCTGGGTTTCGGTTTATTGGACGGCTTCCATAAAGAAAGCCCGAATCTCAAGGCGGCCTTTGTGACCATGGCCCTTCGGGAAATGAAGGCTATTTCCGTCCAATTGGGAGCCCGGGAAAAAACACTGGAAGGCCTGGCGGGCCTGGGCGATTTGGTGACCTCGGGATTTTCAGCGGATTCCCACAATCGAAAACTGGGGGAATTCCTGGCCCAAGGCGTGGAATATGACAAAGCCATCCAGCAATTAGGGGGGGTGGTCCCCGAGGGGGTCCATACCCTTCCCGTCATCCTGGAAATGGCAGGAGGGACCCTGGAAACGCCCCTTGCCCGCTTGATCCAAACCTGCTTAAATCAACCGGCCGCCAGGGCCAAGTTCGTGGATGAAGTTTGGAAAATCGTATCCTAGAAAACGCACAGCCGTAAATTTACGAAAACCACGGCCCTTCAAGACGGAATATTTTCTGGTAGGGAAAATTCGCGCTGATTCGCGGCCATGCAGGAAAGGTTGAAGCCTTGTCATTAGAATTCGTTTCCCATTTTCCCGAATGGCACCATGTCCTCTTTAAGGTCCAGGACGCGGATAATTCCATCCGCTTTTACAGCGACTACATGGGGATGGGGGCGGTCCTGGACCAGAGGGACAGCGACGGCGTCCGCTGGGTTTGGCTCCGGTTCTCGGAAAATCCCTACGCGCCGCTGTTTGTCCTGGTGGAAGACTCCCGGGTGAAAAGGAACCTACCAGCCCCGGCCAGCCTCCAATCCTTTTGCTTCCGCCTTCCCGACCTGAAACCGGTGGAGGAAATCAGCGCGAAGGCCAAGAAGGACAATTGCCTGGTGGAACCGGCCCAATATGGCGGGCATATGAAGGGCTATTACTGCCTGGTATCCGATCCGGACGGAAATTTACTCGAGTTCTCCTATATATTGTCGCAGAAACCTGGTGGATCAAACTAAGATAGGCCCTTGTCTTGGGGTCTAAAAAAAATTCAGGAGGTTGGAATGAAAAGGTTTTACGGAGCGGTTGTTTTGGCGGTTAGCTTGTCCACTGGCGCCGGCCTCTTAAGGGCCGAGGAAAACAAGACGTTGAAATATATTTGCGAGCTGAAAGCCACCCAAGGCAACCAGGTCAAGGGTTTCGTCAAATTTATCCAAAGGAAACACTCCGTCACCATCCGCGCGCACGTGGTAGGCCTCACGCCGGGCAAGCATGGTTTCCATATCCATGAGTGCGGGGATTGCTCCGCTCCGGACGGCAGCTCGGCCAAGGGCCACTTTAACCCCGGCAAGCACCACCATGGCGGACCCTCGGCGGAGGAGCGGCACGCGGGGGATTTAGGCAACTTGAACGCCAATGACAAGGGCGTGGCGGAATACGAGAGGACGGATTCAACCATCCATATGACCGGAGGGGATAGCATCCTGAACAAGGCCGTTATCGTCCACGAGAAGGTGGATGATTATAAGACCCAGCCCACCGGCAACGCGGGGGCTCGCATCGCCTGCGGCGTTATTCAGAAGAAAGAGGACTATTTGAAGAGCAAGTAATACCGAATAAAAAAAGCCGGGCTCCCCTGGGGCCCGGCTTTTTTTATTTTGACGGAAATTTTCGCGGAGTTTCCCTTAATTCCGGCGGCTGGAAAGAATCCGGAGGATGGCGAGGAACAGGTTGATGAAATCCAGGTACAAGGAAAGGGCTCCGCTGACATACTCATCGCTTTCGTGGGTCCTCATGATGCGGGAGGTGTCGTAGAGGATGAAAAAGGAGAACAGGACCGAGGAAACCCAGGCGACGGCCAAATCGGCGGCCGCGCTGCGCACGAACATATTCACCAGCATGATGCCGATAACGGCGAACAAGCCGATCGTGATGAAACCTCCCAGGTAGGAAAAATCCTTTTTACTGATGAAGGTGAAGGCGGTTAAGCCGACGAAAATGGAAACGGTTATTCCGGCGGCCTCATAAACCAGGTCCATGGAACCACCTGTTTTCGCGGCCACCGCCATCAGGACGGGAGATAGGAAAACCCCGCTCACAAAGGTAAATCCCAGGAGGGCCAGGACGTTGACGCCTGGGGTTTTGCGCAGGGCCATGCAGGCGAAGAAAACGCCGAAATAAACGATTAAACCGATCCATGGGTGGCTGAGGACGGCCACGGCAAAATCAGGGTGGGTGAGGGTGATGAAGACTCCCCCGATAGCCGTGAAGAGTCCTAACAAAAATAAGGAATAAACTTTTTGCAGGAAAGACAGGCGCGTGGCGGAATCTTCCGTCACAACGCTGTTGCTGATGGGCTGTTCCTGGGTTAATAGGGCCACGGGGCTCCTCCTTGGAATTGAATGGAACCCGTTTATATTGGGATCAAGGGGCGTGAATGTCAATACAGGACCCAACGAGCGCAACTCTCCCTCGGGGATTTAATTTCTTTATGTTA
>CAZUXW010000059.1:0-10719 GCA_964624625.1 uncultured bacterium | reverse complement strand
AATACAGGACCCAACGAGCGCAACTCTCCCTCGGGGATTTAATTTCTTTATGTTAAAATAACCCGATTTCCCAGTCCCAAGGAGCTGTCTTGCTTCCCGTTTTCCCTAAAACTTTCCGTAAAAACCTTTGGGTCTTCTCGCCTTCCGAGCTGTTGACCTCCGTGCTTTTCGTTATTTTCTTTTTCCTTTCCATGGGCGCTTGTTTCGACGAACGCCCCGGTTCGGATATCGCCCTTCTGCTGGCCTCGGCCTTCTCCCTGATTTGGCTTTCCTGGATGTATTTCGTAGCCGTGCGGAGGCCGCCGCCTTTCGGCTGGCTGGGTCTTTTAAGAGGGTTGGGCCCTTGGCTGGGATTAGTATTGTGTTACAGCCTGATGAAGCCCTTGGTTCCCGTGCTTCACCCCCAGCTTTACGACGCGGATCTTCGGAACGCCGATTACCACCTTTGGGGAAGGGGACCCTCGATTTGGCAGAAGGGCCTCTTGGGGCATCCCTATTGGACGGATCTTTTCAGTGTCCTCTACCTGGCGCTTTTCGCCTGGCTGGTGGGACTCCTCATCTATCACAGTTATTTGCGCCGGGCCCTTTACCAAAGATTCATGCTCGGACTCATCCTCCTCTATATCGGCGGGTTCACCGGCTACCTGATGTATCCGGCGATCGGCCCCCGCTTCGCCTATCCCGAGGAATGGACTTGGCTCCAGGGGGCTTTTGTTTTTAAGTTCAGCGAGATCCTGATTTCCCAATTGGGCGCCCGCTTCGACGTCTTTCCCAGTTTGCACGGCGCCATTTCCGCCTATCTTCTTTTTTGGCAGATGAACCATGACCGGCGGGCGCTCCTTTGGGGGATTCCCCTCACCCTGGGGATTTGGCTTTCCACCCTGCTTCTCGGGTTTCATTATTTTCCGGACCTGGTGAGCGGGATTTTATTGGCGGCCTTGAGCTCCTGGATGGCCCCCTACTTTGAAATATTATCCGGAGCTTTCCGCCGATCGCTCCATCCCCCGCGGGTTTGGCTCTTGAACCTTACGGAAGGCCACGGGGACTATTACGGGAAACTCGCGGGAAGGTTAAGCGAGCTTCTTCCCTTGGGCGCGGAGATCTCCCCGGGCCTGATCTGCGGGGGCGTGCCGCGCAACCGCGGGGAAGAACCGCTCCGGCAGGCCCTTCGGGATATCGGGGCCGGGCCTTTTTGGCTGAGGCCTTCCGAGTCCTCCGGTTCCAAGCGCAATACCCTGATGGCGCTCAAACCCCTTTCGTTTGAGCAGGTGATCCGCGCGGTTTTCGGATCAGGGGCCAAACGGTATTTTATCGCCCAAAGGGCCCTGAAGGTTTCGGCGGTAGGGGTTTGCCGCTCCTTCCCGCCGCGGGGCTTCCGGTTAACGGACGTGGAAATCCGGGTCACCTCCCTCCCCGGGGGGGAAGAGTTGATCTTGAGGCTCACCCCGAATAAGACCCTTTTCAAGGGTTGGCTGGACACCCCTTGGAATTATTTTCCGAAGGATTTTCCCTTGAGGGGCTTCGAGCTGTTTGATATCGCCACCTTGACCCGAAGGCTGGCGTACCGTTGGGGGCGGTTTACCGAGGTGGAATGGGTCCTTTCCGAGGGCAAGGTTTACGTGCTGGACGGCAGGCCGGTCCGGGGAGGCAGCCTGGGATTGGATTAACACTCGAAGCCTTGGCCGAGCGTCGAAACCCCGGGTCCCTTGGATTCTCAAAATAATTCAACTAGGTGTGAAAAATATGATGACTTTAACGGAATGGTTGGGACATTGGCGGCGGTTCGCTTTCATGGGCTGCCTGCTTTTATCCGCGGCTGGCTGCGTGGACATTAATGACGCGAAGGTTCAGGTCAAGGCCCCGGGCGAGGTGGATCCCTACGGGCGAAATGTCCTGGATAAATGCCCGACCCATATCTATCCCCACCGGTTGATCGTCGCCCGCACGGGGAGTTCTTCCCCCTTGGCCCAGATCGGCACCCAATTGGTCAGTACCCAGCAGGTTTTCGACCAATATTGGAGCAATGTTTCGGTGAATCCCGAGGACCAAGTTTCCGATACGCCTATCTCAGCCCAGCCGAACGTCAATTGGGACCAACAATACGCTTATTTTTACGTGGTTCCGGTCTCCAGCTCCTGCGAAAAAACAAAACCCATGCCCGACGGAATGACCACCGATTGTTATTCCATTTCCATCCCGCTTTACCGGTATATCGAAGGGACCAACTGCCAGCCAGCCTCCAACTTGATGGTCTTCATTTATATCATCTCAAAAGTCAGCCTTCCCTTCGGCGTCGTCTGGTATTACCCCACTCCTTCGCCCACCCCCACGCCGAAGCCTATTCCGACCCTCACGCCGACCCCGGCGCCGACTTCCACTCCCGAGTCGGAAGGCGAAGACACGTGAGAACAATTTTAATCGGGTCGATCCTGGGGCTGCTTTCCCTCGGTTTGTTCCCGGCCAGGGGTTTGTCCCAAAACGAATGGATCACGGTGCCGGTGATCCTCGCGGATTATTACGGCTGGGCCTACACGGAGGCCTTTGAGGACAAGGCTCAAATTTACGGCTGGTCCACCGCCGGAGTGGACGCCTTGGGTTGGACCATCACCCTCGCTTCCAAGGATTACGAGGGAAGGGTGACGGGGCTTTTTTTCGTGAACTTGGCGGGGATCGCCAAAACCCTCTACCCAGTGGCGACGTTATTATGGGCCTCGGACAAGGACAGCCAGGACAGGGCCTGGATCGCCTTGGGGACCCACACGGCCTCGCTGCTGACCCTGGAGCTTTTAGGTAAACCGGCCCTGAGCGTCCAATCCATGGGTCCCCGAAAAGACGGAATGGGCCTCCAAGTGGCGCTTAACCTCTAAAGTCCGTCCTTCGCTCTCCGCAAAATAAAAACTGAAAATGAAGTTTTGGCCATTTGGTAATGACGATTTTTGATAGCCCGCGCAGGGCGCGGAGGACGAGGGACCAACAAGGGCCTTGTTACTCGAAATTAAAGGTGAGCCCAATCGAGTAGCCGCTGAAGTAGAGGGTCGTAGCCGTGTCGTTATTAACTACTTCTCCCAGAGACGGGCTGTAGCTCGTACCGGCTGGCTCAAATTCAGCCGATCTTTGAACCGATCCATTGAGGGCGAAATCCTTCACGAAAGCCCAATTGAACCCAAGGGAAGTGGAGGGAATCACGCTGCTTTGGTTCAAGGGTACGGTTAGATCCACCTTGGGGCCTTTAAATTTTAATTGATAAGTTATTTCGTTGGAGTTTTGACCGCTGAGGGTAAGGCTGAATATCTCCGAGGTGGCCCAAATAAAAGAAAGGCCCCCTCCCCAATTTTTTCCGTCCACCTCAACCTCCACGTCCGGCGCTCCGGGCAATAACAAGGGCAAGGGAGTTTTGTGGCTGGAAAATCCCCCCGTGAAATTGACGCCGATGCTGATATCGTCAAATATTTGAAAACCCAGGTTGAGTCCGGCGGTTGTCGCGAAAAGGGATTCTTCGCCCGTTTGGGCCGATAGGGACAGGGAGGGCTGGAAAAACCCCAGGCCCAAGCCGCCGTTCGCGGAAAGGCTTCCATATTTGGCGGTGTAGCCTTCCACCTTCTGGCTTCCACCCATCGCCGAAAGGGAAAAGAAGCTGCCGGAGTCCGAAAGTTCGCGGGTCGCGGTAAACGAGAGGTCGTTGGCGGCTCCGCCGCCGCCATTGTCGCCGGGAGTTCCGGAGGAGTTGAGGCCCAGCTCAAATCCCCAATGGGGCTTAAAAGCGGCTGGGGCAGCCATGGGATCCGTCGGCGTATCGGCCCAAGTGAAGGCTGGGGGAAGGGCGGCGCAAAAGAGGAGGAATACAGCCATAGCCATTGGTTTTTTCAATTTCAGCCTCCAAAACATTTAATCATTTTCAGCCCGACTAAATTAGGCAAAAAAATCCGCCGGTGATTGGACGGTTTGGGTCTCTCGAAAGTTTACGGGGAACCAGGAAAAAGAAAAATTACTTTTGAACCGTGGAGCCGGCTTCTTCCGTTTTTAGGAAGGTGTGGATGCCGCACTCGATTTTTCCCGTCCCGGCCCAGCGGCCGGACCTGGGATCTTCGCCCAATTTGACGGGCCTGGTACAGGTTTCCGGGGAGCAGCCGATGGACAAATAGCCCTTTTCCCAGAGGGGATGATAGGGAAGGTCGTATTTTTTGGCGTATTCCCAAAGCATTTTGCTGGTCCAATTCAAGAGGGGGCTCACCTTGACCATGCGGTCCCGGTAATTTTCCACGAAAAGGGAAGTCCTGCGGGTATCGGCCTGGTTCCGCCGGATCCCGGTGATCCAGGCCTTGTAATCCCTCAAGGCGTTTTCAAAGGGCGCGATCTTGTTGACCGCGCAGCAGGCGTCCGGGTCCCTTTCGTAAAGCTTCCCGTTTTTGGCCAGGAATTCCTCGTGGGGAATCGCGGGTTTGAGCTCGCGCAGGTTCAACTTCAGGCGTTTCACCAGCAGGTCCCGGTGCTCCAAGGTTTCCTTGAAATGGAAACCCGTGTTGGTGAAAAGCACCGGAATGGTTGGGTGGATTTGGGTGACCAGGTGGAGCAGGACGGCGCTTTCGGCCCCGAAAGAGGTGGACATGGCCAGGTCGGGCGTAAATTCACCCACGGCCCAACGGATGACGTCCTCCGCGGATTTCGACTCGAAAGCCTCGTTGATTTTCTCGAAGTTGTAAGCTTTCATAAAAACCCCGCTCTCAATTTACGCCTTCTTTTTCTCATCATAAGGTGGCCTTGTTTTAAAGACAAGGAAGGAGAGGGCAAAGGCCCTGGATTCAAAGGGATTAATCGTTGACGACCGGCCTTCTCCGTGGCAATCTCGAACACCAGTCGGCGGTTCAACAACCGACTCAACCGAGGCATGCCTGAATGAAACAATTTCACTTTTCGATCTTAATCCTTTCAGCCCTTTCCCTTTTTCCTGAAACGGTTTTCGCGGGAGTTTCATTGAAAGGGGCAGCCTCCTCCTTGTCCGCGCCCCTTTACTTGAGCCTGGCCGGTGACTTCCAGCGGTCGCGCCAGGACCTTAAGTTGAAAATCGAGGTGAAAAATCCGTCCGACGCCGTGAACCAATTCCTGGGCCGCGGGGCCGAGTTCGCCGCGGTCGACACACCCCTGACGGACTTGGAGGAAAAGAAATCCTTCGGCCGGCAGGTCCTGCATTTGCCCGCGGCGATCGAGGGGGTGGTGGTGACCTACAATCTTCCCGGAGTGCCGAACGGGATCAAGTTAACCCTGCCGGTCCTGTCGAAAATATTCATGGGAACGATCAAGCGGTGGAACGACACCGCCATTACCGAGCTCAATCCTGGGACCCAATTCCCGCCGATGGATATCCTGGTAATCCACCGGGAGGATCAAAGTTCCTTGAGGGATTTATTCCCCAGCGCCCTGGCCAGGCTGGATCCCCAATGGACCGCCAAGCGGGAGAAGGAAAAAAATCTGAAATGGCCCGTGGGGAGGAGCGTGAAGGGCGACGGGAAAGTCGTGGAAAAGCTCCGGCGTTGGCCGGGAGTCATCGCGGCGGTGGATTTTTCCTTCGCGGCCGAGAATAAACTGCCGACGGCCCAATTGCGGAACACGGCGGGCCATTTCGTGGCGCCCTCCCCCCGGTCCCTGTTGGCGGCCACCGAGGATTGGGTCAACCTATCGGGGGATTTCAGGATTGTCCTCGGCAGGTCCCGCTCGCCGGAGGCCTACCCCCTTTGTACCTTTTCCTGGCTTCTCGTTTATGAGGACGAGTTCAAGGCGACCCACGACCACCCTAAAGCCCGCGCCATGTTTGATTTCATCCAATGGATTTTCAACGACGGCCAAAAAAACCTGGCCGGCCTTTCGTTTGTCCCCCTGCCCGATTCTTTTCTCGCTCAAGTAAGGGAAAAAATAAAAGACATTAAATACTAGGAACAACGAAAACCTGGTTAACCGCCAAGGCACAAAGACGCCAGGGAAGGCCAAAACCTAGTTTTTAATTTGACTGATGATTCCCTCGAAGTTTTGCTGTCCTGGTGGTAATGATAAAATTTTTTTGGTTTGGAAACCGCTGTTAGTCATTGCTCCAGCCCCCTTCCAATGAGGATTTCATTCGGTTCACCAAGGCCTCTAATTCTTTCTTCATCTCGTCCGGCGGGAGTTTGATCCTCTGACCGTGGCCTGGCAGCACCCACTCGAAATCCTGCCGCAGTAATTTTTCCATGGACTCGGTTTGGCGCCGCCAGGAAAACCAGGCGACGCTTTGGGAGGCGCCCAGCTGCCGGCGTTTGCGCCTCCACCAGAGGTGGTCGCCGCTGAAGAGGAATTTGTCCCGGTAGAGCAGGACGCAGTGGCCCTGGGTGTGGCCTGGTGTCGGGATGATCTTGAAGTCCTGGATAGGCTCCAGGATATCGGTTCCCCGGACGATGACTTCGGCGCCAGGCTGGGAGGACTGGTCGGCCTCGTGGATGATCCGCCGGGCCTTGAACTTCTCGGAATATTTGGCCGCCTCGGCCACATCATCCGAGTGGGTCAAAAAGATGTAAGCGATGCCGCCCCTTTTCTCAAGGGACCGGACGAGAGAGGGTAGAAATTTGGGGGAGTCAACCAGCCAATTTCCCTCCGGGTGCTCGATGAAGTAGCTGTTGCCGCCGAAGGATTTTGGGGAGTTGTAGCCGCAATAATAAACGCCGTCCTCAATGGGAAAAGGGAAATCCCCTTGGGTTTTCGAGGATGCATTCTCGTGAAGGGTGCCGATCGAGCCGGTGGGACAGGCCAAAAGGGCCCGGAGGGCTTCCCTGGTTTCTTCAGGATTTTTTGGCTGGGTCCTCACGAAGGAAGTCCCGCCGCCGTCCTCGAAAACACCCGGCGCCAACTGGCGGCAGGTATCGCAATTGATGCAGGAAGAATCCACGAAGAATTCACCCTCGATGTTTTCAGGGACTTTCTTTTTTAAGTCAGCCATATAATTACCTCGACAGAATAAATTTCACCACCAGGCGCCAAGAAAAGGTTTAATTCCAAGCGTAAGATCGTTTTCTCATGGATGAGGTTTTAAGGTTAAAGGCCCTTTTAAATAAGCCTATTCATTTTGCCTTTCTTGGTGCCTTGGTGTCTTAGTGGTGAAAACGCTGATCTTGATGTAGTTTGGGAAGGGCCCAAAAGAAATACAAGCCTCCGCCCGAATAAAACAGTAAAATAAAAGTCCGGTTTTTATTCTTTTCCTTCGAGGTTTCCATGACCACCCCGATCCTGTTGGAAAATCCCCTTCGCCAAGGCTTGTTCGCGGACCGCGTTCCCGCACCCTGCAGCTTGGTCATCTACGGCGCCTCGGGGGACCTGACCCACCGCAAGCTGGTCCCGGCTCTTTTCGACCTTTATGAGAAGCACCTGCTGCCGGCTTCCTTCAGCCTCATCGGCATTTCCCGCTCCAAGATCAGCGACGAGGATTTCAAGAACGGGTTGAAAGTGGCCTTGAAGGAAAGCGAGCCCCAATTATCCGACTCGCTTTGGAACAGCTTTTCCCAAAACTTCCACTATATCGCCGGAGGCTATGACGACGGCAAGACCTACTATGCCCTTTCCCAGATTCTTGACAAGATGGACAAGGAAAACGGCACGGCGGGGAACCGGATTTTTTACCTGTCCACCCCTCCCAATGTCTTCGAGAACATCATTTCCAATTTGGGAGCCGCGGGGCTGGCCAAGGAAGAAAAGGGATTCTCGCGGATCGTGATCGAGAAGCCCTTCGGCCATGATTTGGACTCGGCCCAGGACCTGAATAAAAAAGTGAAGGAAGTCTTCAAGGAAAAGCAGATCTACCGTATCGACCATTACTTGGGCAAGGAAACGGTCCAAAACCTCCTGGTGATGCGCTTCGCCAATTCCATCTTCGAGCCCATTTGGGACCGCCGTTACGTGGACCATGTGCAGATCACAGCTTCGGAGGACTTGGGCGTCGGCAGCCGGGCCGGTTATTACGAATCCTCCGGAATCCTCCGCGACATGTTCCAAAACCATCTCTTCCAAGTCTTGAGCCTGGTGGCCATGGAGCCGCCCGTCGCTTTCGAGGCCAACGCCATCCGCGACGAGAAGCTCAAGATCCTCAAGTCCATCCGGCCCTTCACCGAGCATACGGTCTACCAATGGGCGGTCCGGGGCCAATATGGCCCAGGCTACCTGGCGGGGGAAAAGGTTCCCGGATACCGCCAGGCGGAGGGAGTGGATCCCAAGTCCAATACCCCCACCTACGCCGCCCTCAAGGTTTTTCTGGATACTTGGCGCTGGCACGGCGTGCCCTTCCTCCTGCGTTCGGGTAAGCGCCTTCCCAAACGCGCCACGGAAGTCGCCATCCAATTCAAGGAACCGCCGAATCTTCTCTTCAAGGGCAATGTCAGCGACCTGTCCCCTAATGTGCTGGTCATCCGAATCCAGCCCGACGAGGGTATTACCCTCAAGTTCGAGACGAAGGTCCCGGGCATGACGATGGAAGTGCGGACGGTCAATATGGATTTCCGCTATGGCACCAGTTTCGCCGAGGGAACCTCCGAGGCCTATGAGCGGCTCTTGCTGGACTGCATGCTGGGCGACGCCACCCTCTTTATCCGCGGGGACGAGGTGGAGGCGGCCTGGGCGGCCCTGATGCCGGTCCTCAACAACTGGGAAACCACCGAGCCGGAAAATGACTTTCCGAATTACGAGGCTGGAACCTGGGGTCCCGCTGAGGCGGATAATCTCCTGGAAAAACCCTGGCGCAAGTGGCGTCGTTTATAAAACAAATCCACCACGAAGGCACGAAGTTCTCGAAGAAAGATGAGGAATAAAACGTTGGGTTGATTTGAACAAAAGGTTATTTCGCGTTCTTGGTGCCTTCGTGGTGAAAATGTCTTTTTGAAGGGGCTGCTATGGGAGTTTCAGCGCAAATCATCGAGAAGGACCTGACGGATCTTTGGAAATCGCCGTCCGACGGCAAGACCAAGGCCCTGGGGCTCCAGCGGGTTTACACCACCAACCTGGTGGTCTATGCCATGGACCACGAGGAAGGCTACCGCACGGAGCAAATCCTCAATGACCTGGCGGAAAAACACCCGGGCCGCTACATCCTCATCCGCCCCGCGGCGGATACCAGCGAGGACCCCCTCCGCCATTACATCCTCGGCCATTGCCTGTTCGGGGCCGGAAAAGAAAAAAGGGTCTGTTGCGACATCATCAAGCTGGTAGCCCAAAGGGAAGTGATCGAGAACCTTTACGGCTTCACCTTTTCCCTGCTCATGCCGGATCTTCCCGTTGAATTTTGGTGGCCCGGCAACCTGCCTTACCAGAACGTTTTCTTCGACAAGATGGCGGAACAATCGGGCAGGGTTTGGGTGGATTCCTCGAAATTCAAGGATCCCATCCAGTCCCTGGCCAGGCTTTCCGCCTTCTGGCATAGCCGTTATCCCCATACCATGCTGTGCGACTTAAACTGGTTCCGCATCCAGCGCTGGCGCTCCCTCATCGCCGAGCTTTTCGACGGGGAATGGTCAAAATACTTGAAGGACGTCAACCGGGTGAGCATCGCTTTCGGGGAAAGGACCTCCCCGACCAGGAGTTTTTTCATTGCCTGCTGGCTGGCCTCCCAATTGGGTTGGAAATACAAGGGCAAGAGGGTCACGGACATTCCGGTGCAGTTGAATTTCGAGGGGCCCAAGGGAAACATCGAGGTTATTTTAAAGCCAGTCCCGGTCCAGGACAGCAAAAGGGACCGAATCTTCGCCGTAGGGCTCACGACCGGCGGGGAAAACACGGGCGTTTTTACGGTGATTCGCAACGAGGATCCCCACAGCGTCACGGCGAAATCCGAAATCAACGGGAAGGTAGCTTTCTCCCGCGTGGTTTCCTTCGAGCATCTCCATTCCAACGAGATATTGACCGTGGGATTAAAGCACTTGGAACCTGACGCCATTTGGATGAAAACCCTTCAAATGATGGGAACGGTGATGGAAAAACCGGATTTAACCCAATCCTAACCAAAACAAAGTCCCCCCGAGAAACGTCTGAAGCCTAGGAGAAACCCATGAGCCCAGCCAAAAAGAAATCCAAGCCCGCGAAAGCGAAAAAAGTTAAAGGGGGGTCCCGGAAAAAAGCCCCTGTGAAATCAAAGTCGAAATCAGGGGCTCCGCCAGCCGCGCGCAAGGTGAAGGCTGTTTCCTTTTCCCCCGAGCTCAAAATTTACCCCACGGCGTCCCTTCTTTTTGAGGAAACGGCGCCCTTCATCATGAAGACCGCCAGGGAAGCCGCCGACGCCAGGGGCCGTTTCGTCGTGGCCCTGTCGGGCGGGAATACGCCCAAGGTTTTGTTCCAGCAATTGACCGAGGAGCCCTATCTTTCCCTCATGCCCTGGGCCAAGACCTTCGTCTTTTGGGTGGATGAGCGGCATGTGCCCTTCACCGACCCCACCAGCAATTTCAAGATGACCCAGGAATTTCTCCTGTCGAAAGTCCCTATTCCGAAAGCGAATATTTTTCCCATGAGCGATGGAAGTTTGCCGGTGGAACAGGCGGCCTCGGTTTACGAAATCAAGATGGGAAAATTTTTCGGCAGGGGAGCCCTGCCGCGGTTCGACCTGAGCCTGATGGGCATGGGCGACGACGGCCACACGGCCAGCCTCTTTCCCGGAATGCCCCAGGTCAACGAACTGGACAAGTGGGTGGTAGGCTATTTCGTGGATAAGGAGCGCAAGGA
>CAZUXW010000058.1:0-20627 GCA_964624625.1 uncultured bacterium | reverse complement strand
TTCTTTTTTATCGAGGGTTTGCTGGGATAGGTTTCATCGAGTGGAATGGCTCCCCATTCCAAACGATTTGCGAACCATCAAATTCGAGGTAATTCGAGTACGAAACTATCCGGCGGACAACAATTCGAGGTTTTAAAGATCAGACTTTGAATATTTAGGTCACAAATCTCTTTTTGGGGCTATTAAAGGTTTTAACCACCTCACATAGCCAAATAAATAGATCAGGCCAGCAACTCCGCCACAGATGACGCTAAAACATATAAGGTAAATTACCCAACACCAACCGGCTATTCCTTCCAAACTTCCAAAAGGATTTTTAATAAAAAAATAACCATAAAAAAATGCAGAAGTGCCAATCAGACCCAAAGAAAGAAGAACTACTCTTGTTTTTAAATTTTTATTGTTCATTTACATCGCTCCCCATTCCGAACGATTTGCGAACCATCAAATTCCAGGTAATTCGACAATAAACCCTCTAACTTATGAACTGAGGAGGAACACCCAGTTTTGAGTTCACCAAACAGGGTTATGGGTTCCCGCTAGGACAGGCCTAGTTCTAATAACTGTTTTACACTCCGTGCCGAATAAGCATATACAGCAAATAAACATTGTTTGTTAAGAAGTAAATCAAAAAACACAGAGAAATTGTTAAACATGAAAGTAAATACCAACTTAGTAATACACGATCTTTTAATAACGTAGGTTTGAATGTGAAATAAAGGAAAGTAATTGGGGCGGGTAAAACAGGAGTTATAAAAATAGAATAAATCGTGGAGTCGAAAATGGAACTCCAAAATAGACCTAAATATATTCCAGTAGAGACAAGACCCCAAAAACAAACAATTCGAGTTTTTCCTGGAGAATCAATAACACTTTTTAACTGCAAGCTTTTCATTAAGGCTCCCCATTCCGAACGATTTGCGAACCATCAAATTCCAGGCATTTCGGTAATAAGGCCACCCGAAAACGGTTTTAATCCATTTGATTCCAAATAGGGATCATCAGAACAAGTACTAAAAACATATCAAAACTATCAAGACAACCAATCCAAAAAGCGGAGTAATTGAATTGAAAAAAAACAACCAAAGCTAGGTTGGCCACAAATAAACAAACGCCCCATTTCTTCCACTTCCATACGGCGATTCCGGCAATAACATTCAAGATACAAGCAACGGTTAAATAACTGATGTACCAGTTGGGTTGCATGGGAAAATCATGTCTAAATTTAACATTTCCTTTTTCCCAAAAAATATAACCAAGGGCACCCAATGTATTTAAAATAATAAATACAATTAAAAATGTCGCAAGACACCCGTTACGTTTTCGCTTCAATTTGCCTCCCCGAGTTGGACTCGAACCTACCTTTGAAAATCCTTATTTTTGAAGTAATTCCTTCGCCTGGCTTACGGCATCCTGGGTTCCTACCAGGACCAGCACGTCCTTGGCCTGGACCATTTGCCTTCCGGCCGGCATGAGCAGGCGCTCACCGTCCCTCGTGATGGCGATGACGCTGCAGCCCGTTTTGCTCCGCAAGTTCAGTTCCGCCAAGGTCTTGCCGACGGCTGTGCTGGCTGGGTCAATCGCGATGGAAGAGGGAGCGCCGATGCCGGGGACCACCGCGTTGATTTGTTCCAGGAAAACTTCCTGGTTCTTCGGGGCGTGGCTGGAGAGGGCCTCCGCCACCATTTGGGCGCCGGCCTGCACATGGCCCTGGAGATCCACCGCGCTGCGCCAAAAAACCACGCCCAGAAGCAATATCACGACCCCCATTAATAAGGGACTGTAGCCGAAAGGCAAAAAGGGCTGGGTGACCGCCAGGAGGGGGAATCCCACCGCGAAAACAATGGCCATCTGCAAGGTCAGCGTGAGAACCCGCCGGGGCGCATGGCCCAGGTCCACGTGGCCTTCCTCCACGCCTGGAATGGACCGCGAGGCGATGAGCCCTCCCAGGTTTTTCGCGCAGTTCAAGACGCCGAGTAAAAACGGGATGGCGAAGGCTATCCCCACGAGGATCAAAAGAATCTTCCCCCATTCGGGGGGGATGTGAAAGTAGGCCTCCAAGTTGGGAAGCCACTGGTGGGTGGAGGCGGCCGTGGTGATGATGATGCCGATCAGGAAAATGGTATCGAGGATCAGGAACAGGACCAACTGCCTGGCGCGCTTCCAGAGGGTTTCTTCCTGGGTTCCTGTCCTTAATTCCTCCAGCCAGGAGCCGTAGAGGGCGGAAAAGGTCTGGAGGGGTTTGGGCAGGTGGCTGTCCACGAAACGGGAAAAGGGCTCGGCGGCGCGGATCAAGAGGGGAGTGGTGAAGGCCGTCACGACCGAGACGGCCACGGTCACATCATATAGGAAGCCCCCGATGGCCCCGTGGGACACCCCGATCTGGGCGATGATGAAGGAAAATTCCCCGATTTGCGTCAGGCTCATGGCCGCTTGGATGGCCGTCTTCAGGGGTCTGCCGCTCAAGAAAGCGCCGACCGAAACGCTGATGGTTTGTCCCACGATGACCACCAGGGTCAGCACCAAAATCGCGACCCAGTTTTTCACGAGGACCGAGGGATCCACCAACATGCCCACGGCCACGAAAAAAACCGCGGCGAACATGTCCTTCACCGGATGGATCAAGCGCTCGATGGTCGCGGTGGCCCCGGATTCTGCCACCAGCATGCCGGCCAAAAAAGCCCCCAAGGCCACGGAGTAGCCGCCCTTTTGGGCCAGCAGGGCCATGGCAAAACAAATGCCCACCGTCGTCACCAAAAGGGTTTCGGTGTTCCTTAAGGAGACGACATAGCGGATGACGCGCGGCACGAGAAGGTAACCCAGCCCGAACAGAAGCCCCAAAAACCCCAGCAGGCTTCCGATGGTCATCATGAGCCCCGAAAAGGACAAGTGGGCGCCCTGGGCCAGGGGCGTGAGGATGGCCAGCATCAGCACCGACACCATGTCCTGGACCACCATGATGCCGAAGATGACCCTGGTGAGTTTGCCGTCCACCCTTTGGTCCAGAAGCGCCTTGGAGGCGATCATGGTGCTGGCCAGGGAAACGATGGCGCCGGTGAAGAGCGATTCCAGGGGCGACCAACCCATGAGGCGCCCGGCGCTGTAGCCCAGCCAAATAATAAAGGAGAGCTCGATCAGGTTGGTGAGTCCCGCGGTAGGGAGGACCTTGATGAATTTCTCGATGCTGAATTCCAACCCGATGGAGAACATGACGAGGATGACGCCCAGTTCCGCCAGGGTCTTGACGGTGGACTCGTGGGCGAAGAGGGGGAAAAAGGAAAAGTGGGGGCCGAGCAAAAGCCCCGCCAGGAGGTACCCCAGCACGGGGGGCTGCCGCAAGCGCTGGAAGACGATGGTGGTGACCGCGGCCACGCAGAGCACCAGGGCCAGGTCTTGTAAGAAGTCGGAGGCGTGGTTCATGGGTTCATTTTAGAAGACAATTAGGAATTAGGAATGGGGAATTAGGATTTAAATGAAATAGCGAAAAGTCCTGAATCGCTAAAGATGCGGTAATATTGGGTATTGTATTAACCGGATTTATATTTTCAAAAGGTAATTTTTTGAAATTAAAATTTCGACCCGCTAGACGGGAACACATCGCGGTTTTTTTTATTTTTTTCTATTCTTTGACCACCAGTGGGGTGAAGGCCCAGGTCTGCTGTGCCACTGGCAATTCCATTGTAACTACCTTCGCCGGCATCGGTTTCGGTAGTCTTTCGGGCGACGGAGGACCCGCCACTCTTGCGGGATTAGGAGGCCCGGTCGGCCTTTACCTGGACCCAGCCGGAAATATGATCATCAGCGACATGTATAACGAGCAGATCCGCAAAGTATCGCCGTCCGGAATCATCAGCACCATCGCGGGCACGGGGACCATCGGGTTTTCGGGAGATGGAGGCCCGGCCACTCTGGCCCAGCTCGCTCTGCCCAGCCAAATTACGGAAGACTCGGCAGGTAATCTTTATATCTGCGACTATGATAATAATCGGATTCGTAAAATCGACACAGCGGGAATCATCACCACTTTTGCGGGAAATGGCACCCTCGGTTCCTCGGGTGACGGGGGCCCCGCCACGCTGGCGTCCATTTCCGGTGCTTTCGGAATAGTGGCCGACTCTTCCGGAAACGTCCTCTTTTCAGACGCTGGTGAAAATGAGATCCGGCAAGTTTCCCCCTCGGGAATCATCACCTCGGTCGCCGGCATCGGCCTACCGGGCCACTCCGGGGACGGTGGGCCCGCGACAATGGCACAGCTCCAGAACCCGGAAGGACTTTTCATGGATGGGGCTGGAAACTTATATTTCCATGAGGACACTACCTCAAGTTACATCCGGAAGATCGACATGACCTGCGGAATCATTTCGACTATCGCGGGCAGCGGCCCATGGGGAGCAACCGGCGATGGCGCGCCTGCGACTCTTGGAACGATTGGGGACGTCCATGGATTCGTCCTTTGTGGTGGAACCCTTTATTTGTCTGACTCAAGCGGCGGCATTATCCGGACCATCAACTCCTGCGGAATTTTGGGAACCATCTCCGGTTCATCCGGGGGTGCGGTGAATGGGGCTGTTCTTTCGACGGTTAGTTTTATGCAACCCCACGCGATGGTGGCTGACCCCGCTGGAAATCTTTATGTCGCGGATTTTGAAAGCGGCAAGGTTTGGAAAATCTCAGCGGATTGCTCGGCGCCATCCCCGGTTTGCATGACCCCAACACCGGCTTGTGTTAAGGCCCCCACATCGACTTCCACGATTACCCCGACCGCCACTCCGAGTTTCACGCCCACTCTGTCGCCAACCTCAACCTTCACCACCACCCCAACTTTTTCGCCTACCATCACGGTGACTTTAACCCCAACCTTGACCCCAACGATCACGCCAACCTCTACTCCTGTTTGCGAGCCGCGTGTCTGGCCCAACCCCTTCAATCCCTTTTACGCCGCGAACCACTCGCTAAAATTCAGCTGTCTGCCTCCCGGTGCCAAGGTTTCGATCTATACCATCTCGGGCGAACTGGCGGGACAGGCGGAGGTCACGGGAGATTTTGGGCAATGGTATGGGGTCAACCGGAACGGAAGTCCCGCCTCCCCGGGTGTTTACTATTACGTCATTGAGAGCGGCGCGAGGGTGGCAGGGAAGGGAAAATTCCTGATGACCCGTTAAGGGACGGCCATCAGTGGTATCCTTCGGCCCTATCCCCTGGATCGGCAGGTCCAGGGGATAAGAGGTTTTTTTGCCAAAACAAAACCTAAAGGACAAATCATCGGCCAATTTAGGAATTGGACGATGAGGCGAAAAAGACTGGTATAATTCAATAAAATTTATTCAATACAATATTTATTTTAAACACTATTTTGGAATTCCTAATGAAATCCCGATCCCAATACCTTGCCGCGCTCGGTCTTTTTATCTTTTTAACGCTGGGACCCTCCACGCGGCCCTATTTATCCGACCGAAAAAACCTGGGCGAATCCTCGAAGTTACTCACGAATAATCAATTAAGAAAGGCCTATGGCCTTTTACCCTTGGCATTCGAGAAAAACGTGGGCCAGGCCGATCCTTCGGTGATGTTTTTGGCTAGGGGGCGGGGCTACAGTCTGTACCTGGGGCCTTCCCAAGCGGCTTGGGTTTTGTCGGAAAATCCTCTCCGCGACAACCCGAAGCGAAAGAGGCCGTTCGGATTTTCCAAAACCAGGGTCCAAATCCCGAAATCTAGCATTGTTCGAATGAGATTAATAGGAGCTAATCCCCGGAGCCAAGCCCTAGGGGTGGAAGAACTGCCTGGCAAAAGCAACTATCTCATCGGGAAAAACACGTCGCGGTGGAAAACCAACCTGTCCCAATTCGCGAAGGTGAAATTCAGCGAAATTTATGACAAGGTGGATTTGGTTTATTACGGAGCTCCTGGGAAATTGGAATATGACTTCATTGTCAAACCAGGCGGAAACCCAAAGAATATTCGGCTTGCCTTTGGAGGCATCCAAAAGCTGAACCTAAGTAAAAACGGTGACCTTGAAATCGGGGCTGGTCGGGAAAAACTAGAACTCAAACTCCCGAAAGTCTATCAAGAGGGCCGGAAGGCGGTTCAAGCCCGTTTTGTCGTCAAGGAGAGGGAGGTGGGGTTTGAGGTGGGCGAATATGATCCGACCCTACCCCTTATTATTGATCCCACCGTGGTGGTGGCCTATTCCAGCTATGTCGGGGGCGGCCTCCCCACCTCAAACAATGAATTCATGGACATGGCGGTGGATAACGCTGGCAACCTCTACATGGTGGAGGTTCAGGTTTTTAACGGAGGTTATCCGACCACACCTGGCGCGTATCAATCGGTTTCGAAAGGCACTCAAAACCCTTTGATTATTAAAATGAATCCAACGGGCACGGCGCTGGTTTATGCGACTTATTTAGGCGGGAGCGACTTGGATTTTGGAAACGCCCTGGCCGTGGATTCGGGCGGGAATGTCTATGTGACGGGATCCGCTAACTCGGCGGATTTTCCGACCACTCCCGGGGCTTTTCAACCATCTTTGGCCGGCACGCCGCCCATCAATGGTGAGTCAAATGCTTTCGTGACGAAACTAAACCCAACCGGGACAGGGTTGGTTTATTCCACTTATTTGGGCGGTAGCCAATTTCCACACGCCGGCTACACGACAGATTATGGTATTGATATCGCGGTGGATTCCAGCGGAAACGCCTATGTCACTGGAACCGCAGAGTCCTCGGATTTTCCGGTGACGCCCGGATCCTACCAGCCGATTTTTCATGATGGGAAAGCCTACCGGATTTACGACCTCTTCGTCACCAAACTGAATCCAACGGGAACCGGCTTGGATTACTCCACCTATTTAGGAGGAACCGACGGGGAACAGCCGGGAGGCATCGCCGTGGATGCGTCGGGTTGCGCCTATGTTACCGGAACGACTTTCTCGGCGGACTATCCCGTAACCCCCGGAGCCTTCCAGACTTTGTTCACCGGGGTTCCAAGCGGCTATGCCGGCAACGTTTGTTTCGTCACCAAACTGAATACCTTGGGATCGGCATTGGTTTATTCCACCTTTCTCGGAGGAAACGGCGGGGATCAAGCCAACGCGATCGCCTTGGATGGATTCGGCAACGCCTATGTGACGGGTTTTACCGGCAGCGCGGATTTTCCCGTGACGCCTGGTTCTTTCCAACCAGCCTATCCCAGCGGTATTTATTACCCGGGTTTCGTAACGAAACTAAACGCGTCTGGTACGGGATTGGCCTACTCAAGTTATTTTGGGGGACCCGCCGGGGGAGAGGGCGTGGGGATTACGGTGAATGGAGCCGGATGCGCCTATGTGGGCGGACAAACCTTTAGCTCTGGATTCCCGACCACTCCTGGTGCCTTGCAGCCGTTGGGATTTGGATTTCAGGAAACCATATGGTTTATCGTTGATCCAACTGGCGCTTCCATGCTTTATTCCACTTACTGGGGAGGTTCACTTGACGGGGAGGATGATGGCGCCAAAATCGCGTTAGATGGGGTTGGGAATATTTACGTGGCTGGAAGCACTTACGCCCCTGATTTTCCCGTTACGGGCGGAGCCTATCAAACATCGCTCAGCATTGCTGAGGAAGATTTGTTTATCTCGAAATTCGGCGTTTCGGGTTTGCCGACGCCGGTCGCCACTCCCACCCGAACCCCCACCGCCACCCCCACCGTCACGCCAACCTTTACTCCCACGATTACGGCCACCCCGACCATCACCTTCACGTCCACGCCCCTTTGCCTGCCCCAGGTCTGGCCCAACCCCTTCAATCCCTTTTACGCGGGAAACCACTCCTTGAAGTTCAGCTGCCTGCCCCCCAACGCCAAGGTTTCCATCTATACCATCTCGGGCGAACTGGTGGGACAGGCGGAGGTCACGGGAGATTTTGGGCAATGGTATGGGGTCAACCGGAACGGAAGTCCCGCCTCCCCGGGTGTTTACTATTACGTCATTGAGAGCGGCGCGAGGGTGGCAGGGAAGGGAAAATTCCTGATGACCCGTTAAGGGACGGCCATCAGTGGTATCCTTCGGCCCTATCCCCTGGATCGGCAGGTCCAGGGTTTAAGAGGTTTTTTTGCCAAAACAAAACCTAAGGAAGGCCGTAAAAGGTTATATTTGGCCTAGGGTTTAGCGGCAGATCTTCGTGGTTGAAATCATGGAATAAACCGCCGGGAAACGGCTCAAGACATATGAGGGATTCCTTTAAGGGCCTCCATTGTCTAGGAAAGAAGGCGTTTCCGGATCGGTTGGGGGGAATAGGGGATGGAAGACCGGGAGCTTGTCCGGAAAATTTTGGAGGGCGACCCCTCGGCTCAGGAGCTTTTGGTCAAGCTCCACAAGGAACCCTTGCGCCGGATTTGCGTCCATATCCTTGGCTATAACGACCCGGACCTGGAGGACATTTTACAGGATACCTTCTCGGCGGCCTTCCAAAAATTAGGGGGCTTTGAGTTCCGGTCCAGCTTGGGCCATTGGCTGAGGCAAATATGCGTCCACCTCTGTTACCGGCGCTGGCGCAAGCGGAAGAGGATGGTCACGACGGCCCAGGAGGACATGGAAGTCCTGCTCGCGCCGGGAGCCGTCTCCGATCAGGAGAAGGGGCTTGACGAGAAAGACAAGGCCCGAAGGCTCGCGGCGCTGGAAAAGGGAAAAGAAAGTTTGGGCAAACCCTGCCGGGACCTATTGGACCTGAGGGATGTCGGGGGCAAAAGTTACATCGAGATTTGCGAGATTTTGAGGGTTCCCATGGGAACCGTGATGTCCCGCCTGGCCCGCTGCCGGGAAAGCTTGAGGGACTTGGTCCGCAAGATGGTTTCAGGAGAGATGAATGGCTGATTTGGTCGACAAATTTTATTCGGTGGATTTAAGCCCCGGTGAGGAAGAGGCCCTGGACGACCTCCTGTCCTCCTCGCCGGAGGCGGCGAACCGTTTCGCCGAAAAGGCGGCGGAGGCCTATTCCCGCTACGGCCTGCCCGACCTCGGCCCCCATTCCCATCCCGGCAAAAATTCCTGGTGGCGTTTGCGGCTGGGATTGCTCTTTGTGGTTTTGGCCTCCGCCGGCGGATTCGGCTGGTGGCGTCACCATCAAAATACGGAAAACCCATCTCCGGAGGCTTCCGGAATTCAGGCCTCCGTTCCCGCTTCCGGCCTATCCGGCCTCAAGCCAGGCCGTTCCGACTCGGTGATTGAAAAAACCATTACCCTTTCCCGGCCGCCCCAAACGGCCGATCCTGACGCCCAGGGGAAAAAGGATTCCCCGATAGGGAAGTTGAAGGGGAAGAGCGGAACCCTGTCCGATTCCCCGTCCCGGCAGCCGGAGGGCTTTTCCGGATCCCGCGCCCCCCTTTCCGGGCCGCCCCCAACGGCGGGCCAGGAATCCAAGTCTTTGGAAGCCGGGAACCTGTCGCCCCTGCCGCAGGATCATCCCGCGACGAGGGGTTATGCCCGCCTCAAGATCAACGTGGACATCAGCCAGGCCGGCCCTGTCACGGTCTGCATCCTGAATTCGGCGGGAATCAAGGTGAAGGATCTCTACGCCGGCACCTTGCCGGCGGGGGAGCGGAGCTTCACTTGGGACGGGAAGCTGGACGACGGGCGGAAAGCCCAGCCTGGTTCTTACCGCATCGAGACCCACAGCGGCAACCAGGTCCAGACCCAGGATTTCCAAATTGAGCAAAAGAAGAAATAAGGGGAATAAATCAGGTGTCCGAGGCTCTTTCGATTAAGAGTCATTATTCGGTTTTTGTATCAGCGTGGAAATAACGCGTGGAGTTTGAGAATGAAAAAAATTTGCGTCTTTTTAATAGTGATCCTGGGTTTTCTTTTGATGTCCCAAGGCTGTATCGGGAAGTTTCCTCTTCCCGCCGCCCCAGCGCCTCCCGCGACTCCGACCGCAACTCCAATCCCAACTCCGATTTGCGGAATTACGGCAGCGATTCCTCTTGCCGGTTTTGGTCCTAGCTGGGCCGGTTACAGTCAAACCAATCCCCCGACCAGCGCTCCATTTTGCGTGATCCGCAACGCCGCTGATTGGCAGGCTTTTTGGGGAACTTCCACGCCTCCGGCTCCGCCGGTGGATTTCGCACTCCAAATGCTTGTGATTGTGGTGAATTACGGGATATGCCCGATGAGGAATGCCTCTATCACCGATGTTTGCGAGGACTCCAGCCAAGTGGCCGTTGCGGTAAAGGATCCCGACCACTCAAGTTATGATGCGTTGTGCGCTGGGCCGTTCGCGGGATATACCGCCATGGCGGTGGCTGTTAATAGTTCCAACTTGCCGGTGGTTTGGACGGTTTCAACCGCGCCCTAATGTCCAATCGTTTTTCAGTCGTCAATCCACTGGGTAATTTAACCGGAGTGGCCGTTGTTTCGGCCCGACCTTTCGGTCACTTGGTTGATTCAAATCGTGTGTCTAAACTGATTCATTTTTAAAATGGCTTTTTTGTTTGACCCCGAAAAGGCTTGTGGGACAAGGCGAAGGTGGCGTTGTCCATGGGAAGACAACCAACTGCCCCGACATGATGGGAATCGACAAGCCGTGCCGAAGCCTCTAATATTGCTGGGGGTCCAGGGGTTGATGGCCGCGTCGAGCGGCGATTGATCCGCCCGCGCGCCATTCTCGCTCCCAATGGGGGATGTCCAAGTTGAAGTCCAACCACCAAAATCGGTTCATTTATTTCTGGGGGATTTTCATCGGTTGTTTCTGTTTGTCCCTGCCCCTGGGGGCCGCCTCTCCCATCGGCAGCTTGGGAACGGATTTCTGGCTGGCTTTTCCCCAAACCGACGGCATCAACCCCAACAGCCCGGAATTGCTCATCACCAGCGTGACAGGGACCAACGGCCTGGTCCAGGTTCCCGGCATCGGGTTCTCAACCTCCTTCATCGTTTCCGCCGGCGGTTCGGCGGTGGTGATTCTCCCGGGGGCCGTGAACGACATGGATGTGGACGCGGTATCCCCCTTGGGCGTCCATGTGACTTCCCAGGATCCGGTGGCGGTCGTGGGATTCAACCAGGAGACCTACAGCAGCGAGGGCTACTTGGGGCTTCCAGTCAAGGCCCTGGGCGTCCAGCACATCATCGAGGCCTACAATAACTCGCAGGTTGTGTCGGGGGTCTGGACCCAATTCACCGTGGTGGGAACCCAGAATGGAACGTCGGTCACCATCACCCTCCCCGTGGCCAGCGGACCCCACACGGCCGGAGCGCCCTATACGGTCCCCCTTAATCAAGGAGATGTCTACCAGCTCCAGGACGTCACCGCCGGCTTGGACCTTTCCGGCGCCATCGTCTCCTCGAACCAGCCAGTGGCGGTTTTCGCGGGAAATTCCTGCGGCAATGTCCCTGCCACGGTGGATTCCTGCAATTACATGGTCGAGCAGCTTTGGCCCCTCCAATGGTGGGGTGTTAATTTTTTCTCCCAACCCTTGGCTTCCCGGACGGGGGGGGACACTTTCCGGTTTTTGGCTTCCCAGAATGGAACCACGGTCAATGTCAATGGGTCGCTCGCGGCCAGCCTCAACCGGGGTCAGTTGTACGAGGTAATTCTTTCGGCCCCCTCCAACATCACTTCCAATTTGCCAATTTTCGTTTCGCAATATTCGAACGGGCGTATGTTTGACGGCGCGGCCAAGGGGGATCCTTCCATGATCACCCTGCCCCCGGTGAGTGTTTGGGCTTCCGATTACCTGGTTCCGAATCCCTGGGCGGGTTTCAGCGCCAATTACGAAAACCTAACCGCGCCCACTTCCATCGCCGGGGCCGTGACCTTGGATGGAGTCCCGATTCCGGCCGCGACCTTTGTTCCCATCGGCGCCACCGGATTTTCCGGCGCGGCGGTTTCCGTGACGGTCGCGGCCCATCGTTTGACCGCGCCGGCCCCCTTCGGCGTCATCGCCTATGGTTTTGAGTCGCGGGACGCTTATGGCTACCCCGGCGGCGCCCTTTTCTTCAATCCCACCCCGACTTCGACGGCGACCCCAACTCCCACCTCCACCCCCTTGCCTTGCCCCCCCGGCTACACGGGAGCCCAGCCCCCCGGCCCGGGGGTTTGTTTCACTTACCCCGCCCCTGCTTCAGGGAATGAGTTGAGGTTCGCCTATTTCATGAGGGAAGCGGGACAGGTTGAAATTATGGTCCGCAACGAAAGGGGGGACCTGGCCGCGCGGATCGCCCAGGACCAGAGATGCGGAGCCCAGGTATCGGTTTTGGATATCCGGCGCTTCGCCGCGGGGATTTATTACTACCGCGTCAAACTCAAATACGGCTCGGGCGGGGAAGATTGGCTGCAAACCCAGAAGTTCATGGTGCTTCGATGAGGGGAAAAAATAAAAAAAGCACGACCGCGAAAATAGTCCTGGGGATGGCGCTGGGTTTAGGCTTCGCCTTGAATCCCTTTCCAAAGGCTGGGGCCCAAACCGTCAACGACGCGGCAGGCCTTTCCATGCCCCTGGACAACAGCCTCGCTTCGGCCCGTTCCGCGGCTTTCGCCTCCTCCTTCGTGGCGGTGGCGGATGATGGATCGGCCCTTTTCTGGAACCAGGCTGGTTTAGGAACCCTTTCCTCGGGCGAATTGTCCCTCCACCACCAGGCCTGGGTGGGAAACACGAATCTCGAAACGCTCCTGGTGGCCCTTCCCCTGGAGGGTTTGGGCGGAATTGGCATCGCCGCCCATTTTGTGGATTACGGTTCCTTTGAGGGACGGGACTCGGCCGGGACGCCCATGGCCCCCGCCACCGCGAATCGGATCGCCCTGGAGGGCGGCTGGGGATATTCCCTGACCCGGGAATTGTCCGCCGGATTGGGACTAAGGTATTCCCAGGAAAATTTGGCGGGCAATTCCTACCGTTTTATTTCCACCGGCGGCGGCCTATTGTTCCGGGTTTCCCGGGACTGGAATTTGGGATTGGCGTTCAACGGCCTGGGGGAAAACGGAAATCAGGGACTCTTGCCATGGGCGGTTCATTTGGGAGGAGCCTTTACCCCGGAGCTCTCGCGGGATTTGCGGCTCGTGGTTTCCGGAGCCGGGTCCTTGGAAGCGGGGGGGATAAGCCGTATCCAAGCGGGGGCGGAAGCGGTTTTTGAGGGAAGGTACGCCGTGAGGGCCGGCTACCAATTCGACCTGGTGGACAACCAGTGGGAAGGTTTAAACGGATTGACCTTGGGAGCGGGATATCGGTGGGAGGTGTTATCCCTGGATTACGCTTTCCTGCCGATGGGGGATTTGGGAACATCCCATCGTTTGAGTCTTTCCTACCATTTTGGATCTCCCGCTTCCGCTCATGGCGCTTCTCCCAGTTCCTCCAGCCAGCCGGAGCTAAAAAATGTTAACGCGCCGGGGGACAAGGATTCCGCTCTTGCCGGCGCTGCCTCACCGTCGCCGGCCATCCAGGCCCCCTCCTTCGAGGGAAAACCACCCGCCGGTCCCTCCGCGAATGTCACGGAAGGAGCCTCCGCCGCGGCCATCCAAGCCGAGGGAGGGGACGATTTGGAAATCCAATTTAAACTTTCCCCGAACACCCTCAAGCAGGGAAAAGACCTGGAGCAGCAGGGCCGTTACCAGGAGGCCCTGGACCTTTACATTCGGACGATCCACGAGGACCAGAAAAACCTCTTGGCCTGGTGGGGATTGGGCAATATCTATATCCGTTTGGGCCGAAAGGATTACGCGGTCCATTGTTTTGAGGAAGTGCTCAAAATCAAGCCGGAGGCCGCGGGGCTCCGGGCCTGGTTGGAAAAGTACCGGTCTTTACCGGTTCCAACCCCGGGAACCCGTTAAAACCACCCAAAAAGAATCACCCGGCCATGGAATAAACAGCCGCCAAACGACTCAATACTAATGAAGGCTATATCCATTTTGGGGCGGCTTATGAAACGTTATATTTTCGCTTTGATTATTTCGCTGTCTTTATCCGGCTTGGGCTGCAGCAAATATATCACTCTTCCCGCAGGGCCCCCGCCAACCCCGACCCCCGTTCCCACGGCCACGCCGACCCCGAACCTCACTCCCGTTTGTTCTTTTACGCCATTAGGTTCGGCGCGTTATTGGACCGTGGCGGGGGGACCGACCACCTTCGTGATTCAAGACGCCGCCCAATGGACCTCGGTAAACGGAGTTGGATTCGCGCCGCCGGTGAACTTCAGCACGCAAATGGTTCTCGAGGTTTCGGAAATGATTTTCGTCAGCTGTGGCTGGACCGGTTTCGGGCCCTCCATCACTTCGGTTTGCGTTTATTCGGACCATATCGAGGTGAATTATCAACATGGGGGCGCGACTCCACCCAACCCCACGCCGCCTTATACCTGCGGGTCTTTCCTCAGCTATTACGCCCAGGATTTGGTCGCCATTCCCCAATCCAACCTGCCGGTTTTTTGGTACGGACATTAAGGGAAGGGACAAAATGATTGTTTCTGAAACAAGCCCGATTCCAAAACAAGAGACGGATGGGATGACGCCTCATGATTTTATGGAGGCTGTTATCCAGGATATCGCCTTGGAAATCTCCGAAAAAAAGCCGGGAGACTCGGCCTCGAGTCGCTGACGCCCGAAAACCTGTTAAAATCCCCCGAAATTAATTCCAAAATTTATCCGTTGTAAATACCGGTTAAATGAGCCATCGGCGGTTGACAAACCTTACGATGCCCTGAAAAAGGGTGTATTCTTTGTCAATGTTATGATTTTCCAAACCCCTGGCGGCGGAGTATCATTTGATGGCCGCTTGGTTCATTCGCGCCGGCCTTTTCCGTTTTTATATCTGCCATTGTGTTGTCATGAACTGGATATGATTGATGAATAAGATGGATCTCCAAAATACCATTCCTGCGGCGACCAAAAGCTTTTGGACAATTGCGGCCTTGTTCATCCTCATTACCTTTTTTGGGGGGAGTCCCACCAAAAGTTTCGCGCAGGATTGCAATTGTAACCCTTCGGTCGTGGCTGGTTCCGACGCTCCGGTAACGTCAAGCTATAATCTTGGGTTTACTCCCGGCCAATTTATCTTTAGCTATAACACCTATGCCCAGGCGGATCGGATAATCGTCATGAATGACGGCGTGACCCTTTTGGATTCGGGCTGCGTGGGAACCGGGGTCACCATTACAAGTACGGTGTCCTACTCGGGATCCGGGGTCATCGTGGTTCAGGTTGTTCCCAATTGCGCGTCTCCGGGAACGGGAACCCTTTGGAATTACAAATTAGATTGGTGCCCCTTTTATAGTCCCTTCACCTGCACGCCGACCATGTCTCCCACCCAGACTCCGTCCAGCACCATGACCCCTACGGCAACCCTTTCACCCACCTTGACCCCCATTTGGTCGCCGACCCCCACTCCCACCCAAACCCCCAGCTACACCGCGACCCTTACCCCCACGATCACCCCCACCTTCACGCCCACTTTGACGCCCACGCCGACCTGCGTGAACCACGTCTGGCCCAATCCGTTCAATCCTTTTTACTCGATGAACCACTCCCTGAAGATGGATTGCCTGCCTCCCAACGCCAAAGTTTCCATCTATACCATCGCGGGTGAATTAACGGCGGAGGTTAAGGAAGAGGACAAGGGGTTCGCCGAATGGTTTGGAACCAACAAGAACGGCGTCCCGGTCGCGCCGGGGGTTTATTTTTACGTCATCCAAAGGGATGAAACCGTCTTAGGGAAGGGAAAGATATTGGTCACAAGGTAAAAAAATATTTTCAAGTTGATTTATTCGCGAAGGCCGGGGAATTCCCCCGGCTTTTTATTTTTAAGGCAAGTCCGGGTGTTCTTCCTTTAAACGGTCGATGTTGCGTTGGGCCTGGGGGTGGTTAGGTTGGATTTGGAGAGTTTGTTCCCAGAATTTTTTCGCGGCAGCGTAATCGCCTTTTCGATAACTATCCAACCCCAAATTGTAGGTTTGATCCGCTTGAGCCTGGATATCCTCGGTTGTTGAATTTGGCGGCCTTATTTTGCCTGGTTTGGAAATAGGAGATGGTTGTTCTTTGCTGATATTTTTTTTAATTTTTTTCTTCACGGGATTAAGGCTTTCGTCTTTTCCCTCGATTTGATCCTTGAGTTTTAATCCTTTTTCATCTTTCGGATATTGGTCTAAATAATCCGTTATTTCCGCCAAAGCCGCCTCCTTGTTTCCGCTTTTCAAATCGGTTTGAGCTTTGGCCATTAGATCCTTTGGTTCGTTTTGACCGGACGAGGTGATTTTCAAAATCAAGGATTGGACCTGGGGCTGTCTTGGGTCGAGTTTTTCGGCTTTTCGAAGCCGCTCTAACGCGGAGCCTGTATCGCCCTTCGCGAAATCCTCGACCGCTTTATCGTAAAGATTTTTAACGGTGTTGTTATAGGGGTGATCAGGATTTTCCTCGTAATCCTCCAGCGACTCTGCCGGCGAGGATTCGGGCTTATTTTGGGATCCGGGCTCCAGTGGGATGACGACAGGAACCTGTTCGCGGTCGGAATTTAAAAAAATCGTCAACCGGAACGGTCCAGCAAAGGGTTGGGGGATTAGGAATTGGAATTGGTGGAGTGAATTTAATCCACCCTTGGATAGGGTTTGGCTGGTTTTTCCGTTTTTAAAAATCCAACCCGACGCTAAAGCCTCGCTTTTTACCTCCACTTTAAATTGATCGGAAAGATCCCTGATTAAAACAATGACTTGGCCCCAGACCGTTTGGGATTGAAAACGATAAAGGGTTTCTTCCGGAGCGAGTTGTGAATTTTCAGCTGCTGGTGTCGGGTTCATGCTGGGTGTTGTTTCGCCGTCCTTTATTAGTACCTTTGCCTGGTTCCAGGTTGGGATAGCGAAAAAAATGACAATGATAAAGGGAAAGGGCCTCATTAAAATTCAACCCCCGTCCGAATGAGGCAGGCTACTTGGTTATAGGAGACGGAACGAAGGGATGTACCTGGTCCGTCGGTTTCATTGCCTGGTCCAAAAGCGCCATTGAAGGGAACTCCAATGGAACCGGGCGAAGGTCTGCCTAATGTGAAATCGTTTTGGTTGTTTGTCAAATGGACTTCAATAAAAAGAACTTTGAGCCTGGTCCTTAACTTTACATACCAGCTATTTTGAGAAGGTTGGGCAAGGGCTGGGATGAGTGCGTTTCCACCGGTAAAGGGATTATCCAGGGAATGGGACAGTGGTATTTGGGCCTCCAAGGCGATTTGATCCACGGAAAATATTCCCCAGGTTCCGAGTTTGGCGGCTTGAAAACCTAAAGTCAGGGCGCCGGTGTCCATGGAACGGTTGATGTTTTGGACGCCGTATTCCGCCGTCAAATTGTAATTTTGTTGATAAGCCAAGTCCGCGGAAAGGGAATAGGAGTATCGGCCGTTGAAGGAGGAATAATCAAAATAATCACTGGCGGATCCTGCGAAATTGCCCCGAAAGGTTGATGAAAAGTCTTTCGTTTCAATACGGAATCGGAGTTGTGAGAGCCAGAAAGACTGGGTGAGATCGTATTGAACCTGTTGGGCGGAAAAGAGGCTGGGGGTATAGAAAAAACTGAGGGCCAGGGGCGAGGAGGCCTCGGATTTTCCTTCCTTGGAGGGCCCAAAGTTGAAGAAAAAAGAGAAGGGGATCGTGGCCATGGCGCCATCTACGCGATGAAGGCCCATGATGGGATAAGCTCCAAAGAAGAGATTCGGCGTGAGTGTTTGAAACAAGTCGAAGCGGCCGACGGTTACTTGCAGCCAGGGTTCTAGGTAGGAAACACGTGCCAGACGGAGATCCAGCGAGCCATTGGCGTCTGAGGAGGATAAGTCTTTTCGAAACCGAATAAGGCCTTCGCCAAGAACCGAGTTTTCATCCAATTGTCGTTTAGCCGAAAGGTCGATCATGGAAAAGGCGCGGCTTGGTAAGTCATTGTCTTGCTGGTAATCGGCTTGAATCAGGAACTTGAGAACCCTCCCGCTTTCATCAATGGGAGCAGGTGGAACCCACAGGTTTTCGCCGCTGGAATTATTAATAGTTTCGGAAAGTTTTTCATCGGCGTATGCCTGAATGGCAACGGGCGAAATCAATGCACAAAATAAAACCCAATACAGTTTCATCGCGGCCCTCCTTGAAATTTTTGGATTTTATCAAAACTTGATGGCCGGGCCCAAAGATTTTAAAAACGTAAAACGATTTTCTTGCCGTCGAAGTAAAACGATTGTTATTTTTTGCACAATAGTTGGCATTGTAGTTTAATTTTTTTTAAAAGTTTTCTTTACAAACGAAAAGGAGATCGTTACATAAGGGACGAGGGGAAGATTATTTAATGAGGTGGTATTATGAAAACTAACCGTGCGTTTTTAGCTGCGCTTTTTTTCATCTTTTCTTCGTTTTGTTATTTAGGGTGCAACAAGACCGATCATCCCTTTGGAATCTATTCACCCAATGGCCTGGATGTTCCGACGGCCACCGCGACGCCGTTAGCGGGCGCGATCAATGTGTTTGTGGTTGAAAACAACGTCGCGGTTTCTGGGGTTACCGTCAACTTGAAAGATCCCAATGGAAATTATTTAGGAAATATTGTGACCGGTTCTGGCGCGGGAGCCTATGCGCCATTTTCACCTTTTCCGGTGACCACCGGAATTTGGCAAGCTGAGGTTTATACTCAAGGGCATTACTTGGACGCGACTCAATCGTTTGTGGTTTCTGGCGGGCAAACCTCAGTTACTTTTACGGCCGGCGTGGTTGGAACGACTTCTCCAGTTATTACCTCGGGTCCGCTAAATCAACAATATCAAACCGGTAATGGTAATTTTGGTTATGGGGTGACTTATACTCAACCAGGAAATTTGAGTATTCCGGTTTCAGTAGAACTGTCAAATGTTTTACCGACGGGTTTTTCAAGTTCACCAGCAACGTTTGTATTAGGGCTTAATGGGACTATTTTAGATCAGTCGAACGTAACAATTTCTAAAACAGCATGCAACACGTCGAATGTTCCGGTTACGTTTTCAGCTTTTGATTTTTTTGGGTCGAAAATATGGAACTCAACAAGCTTCAGTGTAACTAGAGGGTTTCAAATCCCACTTTCGGTCAGCATTAACGGAACTGCTACTACAACAGTTCCCCCAGGTCAAAAAACGAACGTTAGCTTTTCATTGAACTTGTCCACAAGTAATGATTGTAATTATTCCTATCCAATAAATGTTTGGGCTGTTGCATTGGGAAATTTTAATACTCCTACAAC
The DNA here is from genome assembly GCA_964624625.1 of uncultured bacterium. Lineage (GTDB taxonomy): Bacteria > Oederibacteriota > Muellerivitia > Muellerivitales > Muellerivitaceae > PALSA-1180. The sequence goes on along the minus strand of CAZUXW010000058.1, from coordinate 1,440 downwards.
AATTTTTAGTAATAATCTTTTATTGTTAAATGGTGGATCTGCTTCAGGTTCTTTTCAGGTTGGAGGTGATCAACATACAACTACTCATATTTATGTGACTGTCACCAGTCCTGGAGGCAAAAGCTCGGGTTCTGTTGTCACGAACTCAACTTTTAATAGTGTCGCCTTAACTACAAGTTATTAATCCAAAAGAATTTTAAATTGGTTTCTGAGAAATTTTTTGAAAGAATGCTTTTAAGCGATAAAATGTAAATGTTTACAAAATATACTCGATATGTATCTTCGTACAATATTGTACATTCCGTTTCCTCCAAAATAGCTCATTTTAAAGCCCTTTTTACATTTTAATCACAAGGTCCTTGTGGCATAAGGTTTGCTTTGTCTATCCCCCATTGGATGGGGTGTGGCCGCTTATCCCTGATAAGAAGCCTGCCAACATTGAAAAATTTCAGGAGGATGAGATGAGAAAGATGAGCAAGTTGTTCAGCCTAATGGCCGCCATCGCCCTGGTGATGGTGAGTAAGTCGGTTTGGGCCGAAGATGCCAAGCCGGCGGCGACACCAGCTGCGCCGACGATTGCCGTGGGTGGGTTGATTGACACCTACTATACGTACAATTTTACCAATTCTTCCGTCAGGAATGGTGCCTTGAATACCTGGGGTCCCCTCGGAGTTTTGGGTAGCTATTTCAATACTCAGGACGAGACTTTCGCCTTGGGTATGGCCGAGTTAAAAGCGACGGCGACGCAAGGGGATGCCAGCGCTCATTTGGTGTTGAATTATGGCCAGGAAACCAACTTGGGACTCGGTTCTGCCCAAGGAATTGATGTGTTGCAAGCTTATGTTTCCTTGGCTGCCGGTCAATGGGGTTTCAATTTGGGCCGCTTCGCGACCTGGATGGGAAATGAAGTCATCGAGAGCAATGGCAACTGGAACTACAGCCGTTCGGAACTGTTCTGGGCGACCATTCCTCTATGGCATCAAGGTTTGAGCATCTCCTTCAACCCTGACGCGAAAATTGGTGGAACTATTTACATCGTCGATGGTTGGAATAACACCGGAGTAGTCTGGGGCTCAACTGCTCAAGAGGTCGGAAAGACTTATGGACTTCAGCTTACTTTAAAGCCTGATTCCTCGTTGTCCTTCATCTTGAACGGGATTGTCGGTCCCGGTGGTGCTTTGTCGGCCCAAGATCCGGCTGATGCCCGTTATGTGGGTGAGTTGATTGTCTCCTTGGCCGCGACGGACAAGCTCTCCTTCGCGTTGGACGCCGAGTATTTTGGCCAAGACACCGATGTTCCTGTTCCGCCTGCTACCACTGGTGGCAAGTTGACGGGTTGGGGCGTGGATCTCTATGGCCGCTATCAGATTGCAAGCGACTGGGCCATGGCGCTTCGCTTGGAAGAACTGTATGACGACAACGGTTACGTTGGAATCGGCG
>CAZUXW010000057.1:0-20933 GCA_964624625.1 uncultured bacterium | reverse complement strand
CAGGCTTGTGGCGGGAGCCTCCCAAGGAAAACTCTTCGCGGATCCAATACAAACAAAAAGCTTTCTTCACCAGGGAAAAACAGGGGTGGATGAATGGGCTATCGCGGCCTTGAAATTCAAGGGCGACATCCTGGCGGAAGTTTCCTGCGCCACCAGGGCCCAAAAGGACAACACTGCCAGGATTTGCGGCTCCAAGGGAACCTTAACCCTCGAAAGACCCTGGTTCGCCAGTTGGGGGCCGGGCAAAAGTAAAATCACCTTCCAAAAGAATTGGAATCGTCCCAAGCGGGATATTTGGATAAAAAGCGACAGAGGACTCTACGCCGTCGAGGCGGACGAGGTGGGGTACTGCCTCCAAAAAGGACTCAAGCAATCACCGGTCATGAGTTGGGCCGATAGCTTGGGGAACGCGAAAGTGCTGGACGAATGGATGAAATGAAAAAAGCGCCGTCTGCTGTCCGCCCCCAGCTCTCCGCAAAGGATTAAAGATTTAATCTTTTAAGTTTCGCAGAGGGCGGAGAGCCGACGGCGTGGGGCGGTTTTTAGAGTGTTTTATGCGTCCCGTCGCAATAGGGCGGGTTTTTCGTGTGCTTGCATTGGCAGAGGAAGGCGGTTTTCGTTTCCTCGACCTTGAAGACCATGGGCTTGAACTCGGTGGTCTTGTGGGAGCCGTCGCAGAATGGCTGGCTCTTGGACAATCCGCAGGCGCACCAGGCGTAATTTTTTCCAGCTTCCAGCTCCACTTTGGCGGGGTTTTTGGCGGCGATGGTAGGCTCGGACATGGTCTCTCCTTTGGTTTAATACTGATCCAACCATAGCGATATCAGTGATAAAAAGAAACACCCAGGGTGATTATTTGGTTACACTCGGGTAATTATTACCATTTTGATACTATCTCCATCTCACCCGGGATTGAATTAAACCAATAGCGGTACTCCCTCCCTGCCCGTTCCCCCACGGGGTGAGGGAAAAGGTGTCGGTCAAGAACCATTCCGGAAGCCAAAGGAACGGCTTTGAGTATTGATCCCAACCAACTGAAGCCGGGTCACAGGACATGGATTCTTTTCCTTATCTTTGCCATCGTCAACGCGGTTCTGACCTTTTTCCCCATGCCGTCCGCCGTTCGTTTGCTGTTATTGGCGGCAGGAATCATCTTTCCCTGCGTTTGGGCCGTGGGAAAAGCGCCGTCCTATTTTTTGTCCTTCTCACCCTTTGAAAACCAGGAGTTCCTTCCTCCTATTTCTTTAGGGTGGTGGATCCTATTGGGAATGGCCGCGCTGTTCCTCCGCTTTTATAAGCTGGAGAATCTTTTCGCCCTGCCTGTTTCCGACGAGGGCTTGTTCAGTTTTTTCGCCATTGGTTTAAGTGAAAAGTGGAATTGGAATTTTTTTTACGCGACCTGCCAGAATTCCCCGCTCTTGGTTTGGGCCATGAGTTTTTTTTACCGTTTATTCGATTCCACCTTCTTTAATTTGAGGATTTTCCCGGCCTTGGCCTCGCTCGCGGCCCTTCCGTTTTTTTACTGCGCCTTGAGGCGGGCCTATTCCAGGTCCTTCGCCTTTTTGGGATTGGCGGCGGCCGCCTTTAACTTGTGGCTTTGGGGCTGCGGCCGGTGGTGCCAGCCGGGAGTTGTCCTACCGGCTTGGGAAATGATTTGTCTCCTTCTGATGATCGGCTTTACGAGGGAGGACAATCCCGCTAAGAAAACAAGACTGGCCGCTTTTTTGGGTTTTGCCGCCGGCCTCGGCCCCTATACCTTTCCCATTTGGCCTTTTCCAGTTTTAACGATGGCCCTCGGGGCCTTTGGCGCTTCCTTTTCCAAGATTTCAAAAAACCGCCGGTATATTTTTTGGTTTTCGATATTTTTTTTGACCGCTTTCGCGCCTTATTTTATCGCTTCCCATGCCCAGGCCTATGACCCCTGGGCGAGGATAAAATATGGGCTGGGCGAAGGCGTTTCCTGGAAAGACAGGGGTTTAGCCTCCTTTTCCTTTTTGTCTTCCTTGTTTTGGGGTCCTTGGGAGGGGGTCCGGGTTTGGGACGGGGATAACCTGGAACGATTCAATCCGCTGGCGGGAGCCGCCCTGCTTTTGGGCATCGTGCAAATGATCCGGCTTCGTTCCCGGAAGGAAGTCCAATGGATCCTATTAGGCCTCTCTATTTGTTTTTTTCCGGCCTTGATCTCGATTTACGTTGAGACCTTTAGGATTCTTCCCGTCCTTCCTTTCTTGATCTTGGCCGCGGCTTGGGGATGGGGGACTCTCTTGACGGCGGTCCCCCTGGAAAAGCGGCTGGTCCTGTCGCTTCTATTTTTGCTGCTTTCAGTGGGCCTGGACGGAAGGAGGGTTTTATCACTCCATGGAAACGAACCAGGCTTGGCGGGGACTTCGGCAACAGGGGCATCCTTGTTTAATTTAAGGGTCTATAAAACATTGAAGGAACAATCGAATCGATTGGGTCCCGGCTTGATCCTGACGGAATTTACCCAAGACTTGGATGAGGTGCCTTTTGTCTCAACCTATGACTTTAACGCCGCTGAAAATCCCCGCCGCGCCGGGACGGCGGCAAAATGGGCGGGTTTTTTGACCAACGTCCATTACCGGCCTTTTTTATCCGCGAGATTTCCCGGGGTCCAGTGGGTCCGATTGGAGCCGGAAGCGCCGCAGGAGGATGAAGTTTGCCTCGCCATCATCCCCGTCAGCGGGGAAAACCAGCTGACGCTGGAAAATTGGGTTCTGGCCCACCACCGCTTCCGCCGATTGAACGGGTTATTCAATAATGCCGGGGGATCCCGAAGTTACGGCCTTGCGGAGAAGGCCCTGGACGAGGAACTTCCCATGTTGAAGAACGATCCTTTTTTGCAATCCTGTTATTGGGAATTACGCTCGGAATTTTATTACCGGTTCAATTTTAAAGGTCATTACGATGATATGGTTTTCGATTTGCGCCAAGCGGTTGAAAGGGGTTATCCGTCGGCCCATTTATATTACAAGCTTGGCAGTTTGTTGATGAGGCGGAGCCGGTTTGGGGAGGCGAGGCAGTCCCTTCAAAAGGCCCTGGCGCAAGAGCCGGATTTCCAGCCGGCGCGGGACGCCTTGCTGCTATTGGGCGGTTTGGAAAAAAAATCAAACCAGGATCAAACGAGTAAATGAAAAATCCCCAAAATCCATGGGCTTATTTTTTCATATTCCTTTTGTCGAACCTGGTAATAACGGCCGCGCCTATACCGGTCCTGGTAAAAGCCTCTTTCGCGATGTTGGGGATATTCCTTCCCCTCATCCTATTTTTTCGAAGGTTGCCGGAAAAGACCGCGTCCCTTTCAGATAACGACGGGGACGCATGGTTGCCTTCCATCCCCCCGTGGCTCGGGGCCAGCCTGTTTTTTTTCGCGGTTTTCGCGAGGTTTTACAGGTTGAGTGATTTTATGATTTGGCCCAAGGAAGATGAGGGCATTTTCGCTTTTTCCGCCCTGCACTTGATGGAGAAATGGGATTGGAAATTCTTTTATTTTTCCGACCACCATTCTCCCACCTATATTTGGGCGCTCGTTCCCTTCCTTCACCTCTTCCAATCCCCCTTGTTGGCCATGCGCCTGCTACCCGCGGTGATTTCGATCCTAGTCCTTCCCTTGAGTTATTTCGCTTTCCGTTCTTATTTCTCCAGGTCCTTAAGCTTGATCGGGGTTTGTATCGCCGGATCCTATTTATGGCTTCTGGGTTGTGGCCGCTGGAGCCAGGCTTCGATTTTGATCACGCCCTGGGAATTAGCCTGCCTGGGCCTTCTGGGAATGGCCGCCAAAGAAAAGGACGGGGGGCGTAAGGAAAAAATATCCCTTTTGTTGGCATTGATCCTGGGTTTGGGCTATTGGTCCTTTCCATCATGGCCTTTCGTGGTCCTGCTCATCGGCTTCACCTATTTTTGGCTGGTCTATGGAGGTAAAAGAAGCGTTGTTTTCCCGCTTCTGAAGTTTTCCCTGTTTTTTATATTGGGCTTGCTTCCTTTTTTGATAGCGTCATGGCGGGATGGTTTCGATCCCTTGCAATTGGTGCGTTCGGGAATGGGAAACGGAGCCTCCCTTTATCAGAGGATTTTGGCCGCGGCTTCCTATTTTACCTCCCTGTGGTGGGGTCCCCTGAAGGGGGTGGGGGTTTACGATTCCGATAACTTGGAAAGGCTTAACCCCATTTGGGGGTCCATTTTTTTCGTGGGAATCACCCGAATGCTCCTATGCCGGTCGGAAAAAATAGTCCAATGGGTCTTTTGGGCTTTTCTGGCTTTTTCACTTCCGGCTTGGCTGTCCATGTACGTGGAAATGTTCCGGACCATGACGATGATCCCCTTGATGCTGTTGGTGACGGCATGGGGGGTGGCGGGACTGTTAATCACGGTCCCGTTCCAAAGGAGGTGGCTGGTGCTGTCCCTGTTACTGGCCTCCGGCGCGGTTTGGGATTGCTTCCGGATTTATCAACTGCACCCCGAGTCGTTCGCCCGGCCCACCGAAGCGGTGCAAACCAATTTTCCCGATAAAAACCTGAGGCTTTTCCGCTTGTTGAAGGAAGCGTCCTTATCGATGGGGCCGGGGTTGATCTTCACGGAATTTAAACCGGAATTCTATGAAGTGACCCTCTTGGTGGCTTCCTATCCTTTCAACGCGGCGGTGAATCCCGGATTAGAGGAAAGGTCGGCCCTTTGGGCCGGTGTCGTAACCAATCTCCATTACCAACGATTCCTGTCCGCCCGCTTTCCCGGGGCCCATTGGGTTTGGGTCGACAGGGACCTGCCGGGGGAAGGTGAAACCATGTTGGGGGTCATCCCCCTCACGCAGGTCAATCGAGGGGAGTTTGACCGATGGATCGAAGCCCACCGATACTTCCGCCGATTGACGGAGGATATTTATAATATCAACGGGTTAAGGACTTACGGTGAGGCCGCGGGGGATTTCGCGAACAGGTCCGCCTCGATCCAGGGCGACCGGTTCCTGGAATCCTGTTATTGGGAGAAATACGGCGAGTTTTTTTACCGTTTTGACTTTAAAAACCACTATCCGGATCTCGTTGATGCTTTGGAGAAGGCCATCCACGAAGGATATCCCTCGGCTCATTTGAATTATAAGTTGGGAAGTTTATACTTGCGCAAGAGGAATTTTTCCGGGGCGAGAAACGCTTTTGAAGCGGCGTTAAAAACGGAGCCCCAATACGCCGAAGCCGCCACCGCCTTGAAACTTCTCGGGCAGCTTGAAAAGGAACAGCCTTGAACCGATTCCCCCGTTTTTTTTTACCGGTCCTCATAGCGGCGGCCGCTCTTTATTCCCTTTCGCGCTTTGCCCACGCCCAGGACGAGGACCTGCGCCTGCAAGTGGTGGACCTGAAGGGAAAGGCCTTCGTTTACCGGGATGAGGATGATGAGACCTCCCGGCTGCACAAGGGCCAAAAGGTCGATGACGGGGACAAGATCAGCACCGAACCCAAGAGTGAAATCGTCCTGCGCTTGAAAGGGCGTTCCTACCTCCACCTTTCCCCCAACTCGAAAATAGCCGTCACCAAACTGCGGTGGAACGATTCCAGGGGAGTCCAGTTCCGGGTCAACCTCATCAAGGGCCGGGTGTTGTTCCAGTTGGACAAGGTCCAAAAGCCTGGCTATGAGATCTCCGCTGGCAAATTGCTGTTCCGCGCCCATGGGACCCTTTTCGAGGCTTACCGCAAGAAAGAGGAAATTCACTTAACCTCCTACGAGGGGGTGATGGTGGTTAATTTCCCGGGACACACGGAAATGATCAAGGCCCGCCAAGTGATGAAAATCGAGGATGGGCGGTTCCGCTACAAACATTATTTAAAACTCGAGGATGAGGGAAGGCTGGAAGTTTGGAAGGATCAGCTGGCGGAAATACGTGAAAAAAACGCAAAAGGCCCACGATAATCCGTTCTTTCACCGAATTAACACCGCCCCGCCCAATAAAAAGCTATAATGGGTCCTAAATGATTTGAGATTGAAATGACCAGCGGGCCATGGGGCGCCGCGAGTCAAAGAGGTTTTATGGCTTTTCTAGACCGAGTTTTGGACCCGCCCTCCTATGGGTATCTCCGGAACGAAAAATTATATGTTCCGTCCCGCGCCGAGATTTTCCGGGAGTTTTTCACCCGGCTTAATATTCTTAATTCGCGGAAAAATTGGCTTCCCTTTTTCAGCTGGGGCGTGGTTGTCGTGCTGGCGCCCTTCTTCTTCCTCTTCCTTTTCCATTATTTCACCTGGAAGCTTTTTCTCATCGCCTTCATTTACAGCATGGTGATCTTGGGGACCCACGGCACCATTTACCTCCACCGCTATTCCACCCATCACGCCTTCACCTTTAAAAACCGTTTTTGGCTTTTCATCCTGCGCAATTTGGTCGTCAAGCTGATCCCCGAGGAAGTTTACGTGGTGTCCCATCATGTCCATCATTACCTTTCGGAAAAGCCGGGGGACCCCTACAACGTTTACGGGGGCTGGCTCTATTGTTTTCTCGCCGACGTGAACCATCAATCGATCGCCCGGGATTTTTCAAGGGAAGAGTACCTGAAGGCCGCCACGCTGGTCCGCCATACGGACATGGGCGTGAACAGCTTCGAGCAATATCAACAATGGGGGTCGATCGCCCATCCGGTCCGGACTTTTTTCCAATTCAGCCTGAATTGGGCCTTCTGGTTCGGAGTTTTTTATCTTTTGGGGGGAATGCCTCTCGCGGTCACGCTCTTCGGCGCTTCCGCCTTTTGGGCGGTAGGAGTCCGAACCTTTAATTATGACGGCCACGGCGGAGGCAAGGACAAGCGCAAGGAAGGGATCGACTTCAACCGAAGCGATCTTTCCATCAACCAGCTTTGGCCAGGGCTCGTCACGGGCGAATGGCACAACAACCACCATCTTTATCCCAGCGGCATCCGGGCCGGCTTCCTTCCTTATCAGTGGGACTATGCCTGGCTTTTCATCGTTTTTTACAAATGGATCGGTGCCATTGACAACCTGAGGGACTATAAGGACCAGTTTTACGCCAAACACTATGAGCCTTACTTGAGGCAAAAAGCTTTGGAAAAAGCCCAGCGCCACACGGTCTAGCCCTGAAACCGCAATCTTCCTTGACTCTCCCGCCGAATCATCCGACAATTGCGCCTCTCAACCACAGCCCATCGGCTATCCGCTGTCGGCTGGCAGCTAAGAAAAAAGGCGAATAGAATTCCATGATTTCGGCTAAAGACATCACCCTTCGATTCGGCAAAAAAACCCTTTTTGACCATGTCACCGTCAAGTTCAATCCCGGCTATTGCTACGGGCTCATTGGCGCTAATGGCGCGGGAAAATCCACCTTCATGAAGATCCTTTCCGGCGAAATCAAGCCCGATGACGGCGAGATCGCGGTGGACCGCGGCGTCAAGGTCGCCATGCTCAAGCAGGACCAATATGCTTTCGACGAATTCTCGGTGCTGGACACGGTCTTGATGGGCCGGGAAGACCTTTGGAAAATCCAGCAGGAAAAAGACGCCCTTTACGCCAAACCCGAAATGACCCACGACGAAGGCCTTCGGGCCGCCGAACTGGAAGCACAATTCGGGGACATGGACGGCTACACCATCGCCGCGGCGGCCGGGGAGCTTCTGGAGGGCCTGGGCATCGAGACGGATAAGCATGAGATGATGATGAAACAGTTGACCGGGGGATGGAAAGTGAGGGTCCTCTTGGCCCAGGTCCTCTACGCCAAGCCCGGCGTCCTTCTCCTGGATGAACCCACCAACAACTTGGACATCCGGACGATTGATTGGCTGGAGGAGTACCTTAATTCCTATGATGGAACCATCATCGTCATCAGCCATGACCGCCACTTCCTGAACCACATCTGCACCCACATCGCCGACGTGGACCGGGAGAAGGTGACGGTCTATTCGGGCAATTATGATTTCTTCGTGATGGCCTCCAAGCAGACCTTGGACAGCAAGATGACCGAAAACGTCCGCAAAGAAAAACAAATCGCCGAATTGAAAGCCTTCGTCGCCCGTTTTTCCGCCAACGCCAGCAAGAGCGCCCAGGCCACGAGCCGGGCGAGGTTGTTGGAAAAAATCGAGCTGGAAACCATCATCCAATCCTCCCGGCAATATCCCCGGCTCTTCTTCAAGGAAAAGCAGGGGGCGGGCAAGGATATCCTCAACGTGAAGAGCATCTCCAAATCCTACGGCAAGTTGAAGGTCCTGGACAAGATCAGCTTCATCGTGGGCAACGGCGACAAGGTCGCCATCATCGGACAAAACGGCATCGGCAAAACGACGCTCATCAAATGTCTGGTCGGGGCTTATCACGCGGAAGGCTCCACCTTGGCCCAATGGGGAGTGAAGATCGACGAGGGTTCGGCGGTTTGGGGAAGCACGGTACGCCTTTCCAGCATGCCCCAGGACGTCAAGGAGGAATTAACGACCGACATGACGGCCCTGGAGTGGCTGAGGCAGTTCGCCCCGTTGGAAGAGGGACAAGTTATCCGCGGCATGCTGGGCCGGATGCTGTTCACCGGAGAAGAGCAGGATAAGAGCGTCAAGGTCCTTTCGGGGGGGGAATGCCAGCGGATGGTGTTGTCCCGCTTGATGCTGGAGGGCGCCAATGTCCTGATCATGGATGAGCCCACCAACCATATGGATTTGGAATCCATCGAATCCCTCAGCACCTCCCTGGCCGACTTCACCGGCACGGTCATCTTTTCCAGCCATGACCAGGACCTGATTGGAAAAGTCGCCAACCGGATTTTAGAATTAAAACCCGACGGCACCTACACGGATTTTAAGGGGGCCTACGCGGAGTATGAGGAATGGACCGCCCTGGAAGCCAAAAGAGCCAAGGAAAATAAGGCGAAAACAGGCTCCAAGAAATAACGTCCGGCTTTCGGTGGTCCATGGAAAGCCAAACCTTTTACTTGCCGGAGCAATCGCTATAATAAAGATCAGAAATAAACGGTTTCGGAGGGGGAAGTATGGCGGATAACGAATGGCAAACAAGGCTTAAGACGGGGCGCAACGAAGATTGCCCCTGTGGATCGAAAAAGAAATATAAAAAGTGCCACCTGGAAGCGGATGAGAAGATGAAAAGCGCCCAGCTCAGCAAGATCAACGCTGAGGCTGGTGAAAAAATGAAGGCCGAGGAGCATGACCACGAACATGATCACGGCCATCATGGCCACGATCACCCCCACGCCCACAAGCATGAGAAGGGCGGCCCCGCCAGGCCAAACACCTCGCAAAATAGCACCAAACAAATAAGCGCTCCCCGCAAAACGGGAGTGGGCTGAACCATCAATTGGGAATTAGGAGTTAGTAATTAGGAATTAAAGCCGGACCTTCAAAATTCAATTCCTAATTCCCCATTCCTAATTTGGACCAAGCATCAATAAACCTGTTAAAGAGGAGCTTGTCATGAGCAAACGCGAGAATATCAGCACCGGATCCAAGTGGGAGCCGACCATCGGTTACTCACGGGCGGTGAAGGTGGGGAATTACATCCACGTTTCCGGAACGACCGCAACCGGCCCCGACGGCAAGGTGGTGGGCCTGGGTGACCCCCAAGCCCAGACGGTTCAAACGCTTAAAAACATCGAGGCCGCCCTTCAAAAGGCCGGCGCCGGGCTCAAGGACGTCGTTCGGACCCGCATGTTTGTGACGAAGATCGGGGAGTGGGAAAAATACGGAAAAGCCCACGGTGAGTTTTTCACGGACATCCGGCCCGCGACCACGATGGTGGAAGTCAGCCGCCTGATTGACCCGGATATGATGGTGGAAATTGAGGCGGACGCCTATATCGGGTGATTCTCACCCGATGAATGAGGATTAGGGTTAGGAATTTAAAACGAGACTGAATCCTAGTTTATTGAAGATTTTGATCCCTCATTCCCAACTTTAATTCCTAATTGCCGGAGGCCAGTCCATGGATTCTTCCTCCTCAAAGGTTTGGAAGCATCGAGCCTACCGTTCTTCCGACAAGGAAGCCTGCCTCAGGATTTTCGACAGCAATAGCCCTACTTATTTTCTCGCTAACGAGCGCGGCATTTTCGCCCAATACCTGGATAACCACGCGGAAGGCTACCGGGTGGTGGAAACCGCCGACCACACGGTCATCGCTTGCGGCGGTTATGTCATCGGCCTCGACGGGGGAGCGGCCAGCCTCTGTTGGGGGATGGTGGATAAGGAGTGGCACGGGAAGGGTCTTGGAAAATTCCTGCTCGCCAACCGCCTGGCGTCCCTGGCCCAAATTCCCAAGATGAAGCTCATCCGGATGGATACCAGCCAGCGCAGCGTGGAGTTTTTCATGAAATGGGGTTTCATGACCTACCGCATCACCCAAAATCACTATGGACCAGGGTTTCACCGGCATGAGATGTACTTGATTTTGGACGATGAAAAAATCAGGGATTTAATAAAGGCGGGAAACCCCTAAAGACCCTTGGATTCCCTGAAGAAATCCCAAAGGACCTCCCATGCCGGCGGTGAAAAAATTATTGGCCCTTGGCTTCCTGGGATGGTCCCTCTGCGGCTCAGGCTGCCTGGACGAATCCCGAAAGATGGGTCCGGACGAGGTTTTTTATAAGGCCTATGATTTGGCCTTGGACGGGAAAACCTGGGAAACGGCCAAATTCTTCACGGAGGAGGCTCTGAAGGACAATTCCGGCGATCCCAAGGCCGCCCTGGCGAAAGCCTGGGCCCTGCGCCTGAACAATGGGTCGGTGAAGGGCCTGGTCACCATTGAAAAACAAAAAGAGGATAAAACCTTCGACATCAAGTTCATGATGGTGATGGCGGACGGCCCCATGACGGAGGGGGAGGACAGGCTCGTTCTGGTGAACGGCACTTGGAAATTCGACAGTATTCAAAGGGTTCGCTAGCCAAGGCGGAAGTTCAGGGTTCAGTGGAACTTAAAAAGGGAGGCTGCGATGGGGCATTTATGGGTGCCGGATATTCCGGTTTGGGAGAAAATCGTAAGATCGGCGGTGGTGTATTTATTCATCCTGGTCGCTTTTCGTTTCACCGGTAAGCGGCAGGTGGGCCAGCTTTCCCTCTTCGACCTGGTGGTCCTGTTGATCATATCCAACGTTGTGCAAAACGCGGTGATCGGCAATGACAACTCCGTCGGCGGGGGAATGATAGGGGCCGTGACGATTTTAGCCCTCAATTGGACCGTGGTGGAGTTGTCCTACCGTTTCAAACCAGCCCGGCGGCTATTGGAGGGCCAGCCATCCCTATTGATTCATAATGGAAAAGTTCTCCAGGAAAACCTGAGGCGGGAGCGGATCACGATGGAAGATTTGCAGGCGGCGCTCCGGCGAAACGGCAGGGAGAGCGTGGACCAAGTTCGCTTCGCCGTGCTGGAGGAGAACGGCCAAATCAGCGTGGTTCCCAAAAACAGCTGATCGCTATCGGTTGAAAGCCTTGCCGAGAATCGGCCGAATTTACGGTGGACCGGGATAAATTTTAATAACGGTTTATTTTTTACGCGGTTATTTGCGCGAACTTGCGGCCAGACTTTTCTTCGTGGTTTGTGCCAGTTTAACCGCCGGGTTCTCCAGCAGTTGTTCCACCACCGGCAACAGTTGGATATCGGTTTTTTTGGCTTGTTTCCTTAACCGCTCAAAAGTCGTTTGGGGCCAGCCTTGCTGGAAAAAATTCACCAGCCACTTGGGAACCGTTCCCTTGGGATCGCAATGGATTTCCGCCTCCACGTAGGTCTCATCCTCCAAACTCATCGGCAACATTTTGAACTCGCAGGTCATCGTTCCACGGACATATTGACGCAAAGGGGGAGCCAGGCTGTCCTCGGCGGCCCGATAGGTGACCGTCACAGTCCGTTTCACCGGATCGGCTTCCACGGCGACATGGGAGACGAAATCCCTGTCATGCATGAGGGTATCGAAGGGAAAGGGGATTCCCGCGTGGTCATATTCGATAAACTCGGTTGAGGATATAGCCCGGACGACTTTGGAGGATACCAGGCTGTCAATCCATTCCGTCGAGCGGGTGGTATCAATAATGATCGAAGAGACCTTTTCCAGGGGGGCGTCCACGATTCCCTCGCCCCGGAAAGCGATGATTTGGCTGCCATCCACCTTGGACCAATAGAGGTTCAACCCCTCGGAGGTGCTGCATTTCGTCCAATGGAGGGCCTCTTCCTTCAAGGCGGGGGGCGGAGGCGCGGGATTCCCGGCCGCGGGGTCGGCGCTTGCCGGTACCGTCAGGCACAAGGTGAGAATTAGGAAAAAAGAACATTGGAACATGCGTTGGGATCCCCAAGAAAAGATGTGGGGAAATGATAACCCCACTGACGGTGAATTTGCGCATATTTTCATTGTTTAAAAAAGCGGGAAATTAATTTTATTTTGTGAGAGCGACCCTTCGCGCGAAGGAGCGGTTAATTTTCCGGTTGATCTGCTGGTTTTCCGGGAGGTTTGGCCTTCAACCATTCCAAAGTGGCCCTGGCTCCAGTCAAATCCAGGGGAGCCTTGATGGCTTTTTGAAAGGATTCCTTGGCTTGCGAATCATGCCCTCCCGCTAAGAGCAGTTGGCCCTGTTTTTGATAAAGTTCCGCCGTTGGGTACCCGCGGGTAAGGGCCATTTGGTAGCAATAAAGCTGTTGGTCGTAGTGAAGCCCCTCATACTCAAACGCGGCCTGTCGATCCCAATAGACCGATTCCAGAAAAGGGTCGCCTTGGACACGGGGATAGGCGATTTCAAGCAGGTGGATCAAGGGATCGAAATCCGCCCTGGCTTGGAGGAATCGCGCCTGGTTCACCGCCTGAAAAATCTGATGGGCCTCCCTCCAATCCGCCAGCGCTTTTTCGTTCCCCGGCAGGGAAGGCAGGATACCCAGCATATTGCCTCCGTCCGTTAAAAGACGATCCTCGGAAAGGGCGGCCCATTTCCCCTCCGGAAACCGTTTCTGCAGGAAAGGGAGGTAATGGATATTCACGAAAACCGCGTCCCAGCTTGGTTGGGTTCCCGAAAGCGAGTTGTTTCTCGCGGCGTTAAAGGGATAGGTCATGAAGGAAAGGGTCGGATCATTGAAGGATTGGCCGTCGAAATCCGTTAGGATCATGCCTGGCCCGTTTTTTTTCCGCTCCTCATTCAATACCTGCCAAGCCCTGTACCTTTCCAAGGATTTCAAGGGCCTCCCAAAATTTTCCGGATGGGCCGCCCAATGGCGGTAGGGCGCCGCCAGCAGGTTAAAATCCAGTATTGCGGTGAAAGCCAGGCAAATCCCCAACCAAAGCAAGCGCTTTGACGCCGGCAGCAGTTCCAAAAAGGAATGAAGGCCCAAGGCCGTGATTAAAATCAAAAGCGGCAGGACTTGGGCAATCCGGAAGGATTCCAAGTTGGGGGAAAGAATTCCGGGAAGGAGGAATAGAAAAAAGGCGGCCGCGGTCCATTGAACCCATCGGAGGGCCCGAAAACGGAACATCCGGATAAGGCCTAAAAAGAAAAAAGAACCCAAGAGTGGATTGAGGAATCCGCCCCAAAGGGGCGTGTAAGCCGGGTCTTTTTCGAAGGAACCCCAGACCAAGACGGCGAAATACTTAAAGAATCCTGAGGGAAGGTTAAAAGCCTTGAACCAACCGCCCCAGGGCGACAGGGAAGCGATGTGATGGCCATAACCCTCCCGTGCAACCGCCCCGAGAAAAGGAAGCAATGCGAGCAGGAAGGCGCCGGTCAAAAAGGAAAAACTCATCCCATCCTTTCGCGGGGGGAGGACCATGCTTCCCGCGAAGGAGCCGAAAAGGAGGGCCGCGATTGCCAGCCAAGGGGTGAAGGTAAAAGATCCCAGACCCAAGGCAAAGCCCAGCAGGAGGGACCACCATCGCCGGGGGCCGGACCCGGGGGAGTTCAAATACCCCCCCCAGGCGAAAAGGCAAAGGCAAACCCAAAGAGGAAGCCAAACGCCCTGGTGGCAAAATCGTCCGATAAAGAGAGGCCAGTAGCTGAAAGCCAAGAGCCCGCCGCAGACCAACGAGGGTGATTTTTCGAAAAATTGGCGTGCCGCGAAATAGCCGGCGGCCACTGTCAGGAGTGATACCACCGCGGAGGGAAACCAAAGGCAGAAAGTTGGCGCGAAGCCGAGCCTCAAAAGAAGGGCGGCGCACCAGACCGGAAGGGGCGGCGCTTCCCCGAAAGTGTAAAAGAACTTCCAGGTCCAATGCTTCGACAGTTCAACCGCTAAGGTCCCATTCCAACCCTCGTCCAGGGTCGGCCAGCGAAACAGAGTTTCCAATTTGTAAAAACGCAAGGCGATGGCCAGCAGGATCGAGGCGGTGAGGATCCAGCCGGCCGGGTAAAAATGGATATCCGGTTGGCCGAAGGCTTGTTCGCCGGGGGAGGGCCTGGGGGCGGTCCGAAGGGCCGCGTAAAGGGGAAGGATGATTCCGAAAAGACCGCATAGGATTTGGGCCTGGGGCGTTAATGCGGCGTAGGCGATCAGGCCGTTGGCCGAAAAAAATAGGGCCAGATAGAGGCATTGGTTTCGGAAGGTCGTAGGGGCCAGGGAAAGGTTCAAGGGAATTTAGACGTAACTTACGTTGTTGACCTTGGTCAGGCCTGGGTCGCTGGGGCGGGAGTTCCCCCCTTTTTTCCGTTTGGGTCGCTTGGTTGGCTTCAGGGATTTTTGGTGGAAGTGGAGGGCCAGGAGAATGAGGCCGATGACCGCGTACATCAGGCCGAACCGGGGCGACACGGCGACGCCGAAGCCGTTTTGAACGCCGGATTCGGTCAGCCGATAAGCGTGGATGAGCCCGGTGAAGGAAAGTCCCGAAGCGGCGAAAATCCACCAAGCGGCCTTGTCGAATTTCCGCTCGATGAGAAAGACCATGACCGCCGCGAAGATCATCGAGATGAGGAGGGTACCCTGGTTGAGCACGATGATTCCCCTGACGAATAAATTGCTTTCCGCCAGCTTATCCACCAGCGCCGCGTTCAGGGGGACGCCCGCCGTTCGGAGGGCGTTATCCAGGACGTAATAAACATAGGCGGCGAAAGCCGGAATAAGGCCGAAGGCCACGGCCAGGGAATGCTCCTTGGGAATTTCCATGAAGGCCTGGGCCGTGATGATGATGGCGATCCAAAGAAGAATTCCGAAGATGCATTCCCTCGGGACAATCCGTAAAAACAAACTGACGCCTCCTGTGAGGCACAGCAGGGTGATCAGGGCCCCGTTCAAGATGGAATAGCCGTGCCTGGCGCCCATGGCTTTCCAGCCGGGATGGCCGATATAGATGGTGGTGGGAAAAGGGCTGCCGAGAAACGCCGCCAGCAGGGTCGCGAAGCCGTTCGTCAGGAGCGATTCCTTCGTTTTATACCGGTCGCCCGAGGCTTCGGCGGATTCCAGGTTTTGAAGGGAACCAACCACGTTGAACAGGCCCATGGGAAGGATGACCGCCAGGTATTTCCAGCCCATGGGATTGAACATCAAGGCGAAGAGATCGGCAGGGACTGGAATCGGGGGATAGACCGACCAGTTGAGGGGATCGGTCGACATGTTGGAAGTCACCAGCGCGGGGCTGATGGCGTGAAAGGCCCAGTAAAGGATGGTGCCGACCAGCACGGCCAAAAATCCACCCGGCAGGGACAGAGGCCATTTCATTCTCGCGGCATAGGAAATAAGGATCATGAAGGTGGGAAGAATACCGATGAGGGGATTGGCGAAAATCTGGAAGATAAAATCCATGGCGATGAAGGTCATGGCGATCCCCGCCAGGGCGCAAAGCAAGGCGGCCCGGGGCGTGTGCTTTCTCAGCCAATCCCCAAGGTAGGCGCCGCCGACTTCCATCAAGCCGTTCAAGAAACAGGCCAAGAGTCCCGCCTGCCAGGCCAGCTTAAAATTTCCCGTCTCGCGGAAAACCGGGGCCATGATCAGCAGGATGAAGGCGATGAGGCTGGGTGTGTTGATGCCGAAAGGCAGGGCGGTCACGTCCGCCCTCTGGGTGGCGAGGGCCAAGCGGCGGGCCTGCCAGGCGTAAAAAAGGTTTCCCAACAGGATCGAGAGGGCGGCGCCGGGCAGGATTTGGCCCGTGATGAATTCGGCGGGAAAGCCGCAGAAAACCTTGCACAGGAAGCCGATCAACATCAATTGTAAAACATTGTCGATAAAGAGGCCGAAGAACCCATCCAGGTCGCCCCGGGTGAACCAGGGAAGTTTTTGGGTTTTCGTTTTGGGGGCGGGGTCGAGGGTTTTCCGCAGGGAAGACGGATCTTTTAAGAAGGCCAGAACCTTTTCCATGGGAAAAGACTAAACGCCTTCCCTGGGCTGGTCAAGGAATTTATGGCTTTTTCCAAGGCTTTTGCCGCTGGGAGAGGGGCCTGGGGGTGGATTTTTTCAAGAGTGGTATTGACAGTAGACCTGATAATCAGTACAACTGACTATCAGTAAAATGAACTAACTTTCGAGGGACCCATGGAAAAACCCCATAAAAAGCGAACCGGCCAAACGCCGGCCCTGGCCAACATTCCGGCCTTCATGATGGACCGCATGGGATTTCTCCTGAACCGCTCGGCCCAGAGAATTCGGGAAATGGTCGAGGAGGGCTTGAGGCCCTTCGGGTTGACGGGAAAACACCTGGGCATTCTGGCCATCATCCAGGAAGACGGCGCCTTGCCGCAGCAGGAAATCGGGAAGTGCATGTACGTGGACCGATCCACGATGGTCCAGTTGATCGACGACTTGGAAAAATCAAAATTGGTCGAGCGAAAAGATAATCCCGAGGACCGCCGGGCCCATTCCCTGGTATTGACCGCGAAGGGGAGGGAAACCCTGCCCAAGGCCCTTCAATTGGCGCTTCAAGCCGAGAAGGAATTCCTGCAGGGCTTAGTCCCTAAAGATCAGAAAGAGCTGATGCGGATTCTTAAACAACTAGTCCTCCACCACTATTCATCTAAAACCAAAACCGTATAACGAGCAGACCGCGGGATTATTTTTTTCCGCTGTAGAACCGTTGTTACTTTAAAAGGAGCCGTTTATGGAGAAGACGATCAGGAAGATCTTGGTTTTATCGCTATTGACGATGACCGCCGGTTGGGCCAACGCCGAGGATGGCGCCGGTGTCTTGACGCTGGAAGCCGCGCGGCGGGAGGCGGTGGAACATTCGCCGCAATACCAACGGGCCTTGTCCGAAGAGCGGGAAGCGGGATGGGGGCAGATGGAGGCTGTTTCCGATGGATTTCTTCCCCATCTATCAGTAAAGGGACAGTATTTTCCCGAAATTGAATATTCCAAACTCAAGGTCCAATTCGGAGACTCAATTGTTAATTTTCCGGGCATCTATCCCAAGGCTTCCTTAGCGCTGGACGCTAGCTTCGACTTATTTGACGGTTTTCGGAATCTTCACAAGCTGGATGCGGCCAACCACCGACATGAGGCCGCAAAAATAATGGCTGATCGGTCCCTGCTCGATTTGGGAGGACAGGTGGAATTGGCCTTTGACCGGGCCTTAGCGGCCCAGATGCTCTCCGGAATGGCCGACCAGAACGTGAAGACGCTGGAGGATCATTACCGCATTGCTCAGGATGTCCTCAAAAGCGGGCAAGCCACCCGCTACGACCTACTTCGGGTCGACGTCCAGCTCTCCGAAGCCAAGTCGGACCAATTGACCGCGCATGACAATGTTCTTCTGGCAAGGGAGACTCTCGCCCAGGTCATGGGATTAAAGAACGACGACCGTCCCTTGAAGGGGGAATTGCCTGTGTTGAACCCCGACGACTTGTTGAAAAATCTTTCTGACGAAGATTTGAAAAAAAGCCCCGATCTGCGCGCCGGAGAATTGAGGGCGTTAGCGGCAGAGGATCAAAGCGCCGCCAACGCTAATTTTTGGTTCCCCAAGGTTTCCCTCGTTGGGGAATACGAGTGGTACAACAGCCCGGATTACGTTGGCGCCCCCCCAACCATTACCGACATGAATGATTACAGGAACAGCTACTTCATCGGGGCAGCCGCTTCATGGGACATCCTGGACGGCGGGCTGTCCTTGGCAAAGGCCAACGAGGCAGGGGAGAGGGCGAAGCAAGCCAGGGAAGAATATGAGGCGGTTCGACTTTCCACGCCTTACGATTTTAATTTGTGGAAAAGGCGGTTGGTTTCCAGCACGGCCCTTTATAAGGCAAAACTGGCGGACGTGGAAAAGGCCAAGGAAAGCGCCAGGCTCGCCACGGCAGGATTTAAGGCGGGAACCCGCACCACGACTGACGTGTTGGACGCCGAACTGGAGCAGTACCGGGCCGCGGCGGGAATGGTTTCGGCCCAAATCAGCGCGTTGGAGGCGATGTTTAATCTTGAATTAGTCCTTGGAAGGAAGGTTCGTCATGAGTAACGAAAAAAAGAAAAACATCATCCGCCTGGTTCTGGCGGTGGCGGCGGTCCTCATCGGTTATTTCGTGTACCAGGGCTACCGGTACGAGGGAACGGATGACGCTTCCGTGCAGGCCCACACCCTCATGCTCTCCGCCCGCATCGGCGGAACGGTGGAGAAGGTGCTGGTGGATGAGAATGACAAGGTCAAGGCGGGCCAGTTGTTGGCCCAAATCGACAGCCAGGATTCGACCAATTCCTACAACCAGGCCGCGGCGGACGTGGAATCGGTGGCGGCCGATTATCAGCAGGCAGCCCAGGATTACCAGAGGGTGGCCAAGCTTTTCAAGGAAGAGGCGGTTTCGCAGCAGCAATTGGACGCGGCTTCGGCCCGCTACCGGGGATTGGGGCAGCGCTTGAAAGCCGCCCAATCCAAGGCGGACCAGGCTAAGTTAAACCTGAGCTATACCCAAATCACCGCTCCGGAAGACGGAGCCATCGCCAAGCGCTCCGCCGAGGCCGGCATGGTGGTGCCGCAAGGCCAGGCCCTCTTCGGCTTCGTGGGGGGAAAAGAGCGGTGGATCACGGCAAATTTCAAGGAAACCCAGCTCCACCGGCTCCAGCCGGGCCAAAAGGTGGAGGTCGAGGTGGACGCCTTGCCGGGAAAAAAATTCGAGGGGGAAGTGGACGGATTTTCCTCCAGCACCGGGTCGACCTTCACCCTGCTGCCTCCGGACAATTCCACGGGTAATTTCACCAAGGTGGTCCAGCGCGTGGGAGTGAAGATCAAGCTGCTCGAGCTGACCCCCGCGGACATCGACCGGCTGCAAGCCGGCCTTTCCGCGGTTGTTTCCGTCAAAATACATTGAGTTTTAAAACCAAAATCCGACACGAAGCCACGAAGGAACAAAGTAGTTCAGGGCATACAAGATTGAATGAAAAGTCCAAGGCTTAAAAAACAAATGAATTTCTTAGAGACTTCGTGGCTTCGTGTTGGATGTTTTCTTGAGGTGTTGCATGGCTGATTCCAAAACCACAACCCAAGCGGTTCCGACAGGCAAGCCTTCCCTGGCCGCCATTATGATGGTCGTCACGGCGGGACTGGCTTCCCTTCTGGAGATCGTGGACACCTCCATCGTGAACGTGGCCATTCCCTCCATGATGGGGAACCTGGGCGCGACCTTGGATGAAATCGGCTGGGTCGTGACGGGCTATATCATTTCCAACGCTGTCGTGCTTCCCATCTCGGGATGGCTGGGGGTGCGCTTTGGCCGGCGGCGCTATTACATCACCTGCATCCTTCTTTTCGTGGCCACCTCCGTGGCCTGCGGCCTGGCGCCCAACCTCACCGCCCTCATCCTTTTCCGGGTCCTGCAGGGGATCGCGGGGGGGGCTTTGCTGCCAACGTCCCAGGCCCTCATCCAGGAAGCCTTTCCCGGACGGTCGGGCATGGGCAGCGCCCTTTACGGCATGGTGGTCATTATCGGCCCCACCATCGGCCCGCCCTTGGGGGGCTACTTGACCGACCATTTCGGCTGGCGGGCCATCTTCAACATCAACATTCCCTTCGGGATATTGGCGGCCTTTCTCGCCTCGGTTTACGTCACCGACCACCAGGTGGAAAAGGAACACGCCCATGCCCACAATAAAATGAAGAACGCGCCGGTGGATTTCATGGGGCTCGCCCTGCTGATCACCGGGGTTGGCTGCCTCCAATACCTCCTGGAGCGGGGCCAGGCGGATGATTGGTTTTCCTCGAGCACGATCATCCTTTGCGCGGTCATCGCCGGGATTTGCCTGCCGGGGTTTATTTGGTGGGAACTGAGGGAGGAACACCCCATCGTGAACCTGCGGCTTTTCAAAAACGCGGCGCTCTTGAACGGCACCCTGGTCATGGCCACCGTGGGTGGAATGCTTTACGGGCTGATCTTTTTTATTCCCATCTTCGCCACCACGATCCTGGGGATGAACGCGGCCCAAACCGGAAACCTTTTCGTGCCTGGCGCCATCGTGGCAGGGCTGATGATGCCGGTGGTGGGAAGCCAGATCCAGAAGCGGGATCCACGAATGTTGATGATCCTGGGGCTTGTGTCCGTGGATTGGGCGCTTTTAATGATCACCCGCTTCACCGGCGCCACGGGTTATGGCGATATGTTTTGGCCCCTGCTCATCCGAGGCATCGGCATGCCCTTCCTCTTTGTCCCGGTCAACGCAACGGTGCTGGGAAGCTTTCGGGGCCCGGACCTGGGGCAGGCCGCGGGCATCCTCAATTTGTCCCGTCAGCTGGGAGGGAGCATCGGCATCGCCTTCTTGTCCACCATGTTCAGCAAGGCCCAAAGCCACGTTTACGGCAATATGTTGAAACAAATCAGCCCCTTGAATCCGGCCTATCAACAGTGGTCCCAGAGCGCGAAGGCCATGGTCTTCCGTTTCGCCGGCCAAATCGGCATGGGCAATCCCAACCTGTTGCTGGCGAAGGAGGCTTACTTCAAGGTGAAGAAACAGGTCTTCCTCGTTTCCTTCGACCAGATGGCCTGGATGATGGTGATTTGTTTCGCCCTGGCCTCGGTTCCCATCCTGTTTTTGAGGAAGCCTGCGGTGTTGGCCAAGCC